>JALRBW010000069.1 GCA_023257625.1 Flavobacteriaceae bacterium
TGGGCCTGCCTGTGTTCAATACCGTGGCGGAGGCGGTGGATAAAACCGGCGCCAACGCATCGGTCATTTACGTGCCTCCCGCTTTCGCCGCCGATGCCATTCTCGAGGCGATCGATGCCGGCGTACCGCTGGTCGTGTGCATCACCGAAGGTATCCCGGTGATGGACATGGTGCGTGTCAAACGTGTACTGAAGGCGTCCGGAACCCGCCTCGTGGGTCCCAATTGCCACCACGATTTCATTTGTTCTTTATCAAAAACCAAAGAATGCGTGGTGAGCACTTGCGGAGTATAAAAAATTCTTAAATCTGCTTTATAATCTTCAGCTAACAATTTTCCGATATGTATATTCTGAGATGCAATACGATCAGAAATAAAATCAAAAATGACGCCTAACGCATCAAAGGGATTAGAAGAATGCACTCGATTGGTTTGCTGAAATTCAGTGTCTAACATTATTGCGTCAATATGGGTAGCACCCATGTTAATTGCTTTTTCAATAGGTATTATACAACCTAATCCTCCATCTGCATATTCACAACCTTCTTTAGAAACCAAACTCATAAAAGGAACATAATTACAAGAAATCCAAATCCAGTCTAAAAAATCGTGATAATCAAAATCATGAATACTTTTATATTCAACACTATTAGTAGATAAATTGGATACACATACTATAACATCTTTATTTCCTTTTTTAACACTTTCAAAAAACGATTTTGAAATTTCATAAGCCAACAAACGCCGAAGATTAAAACTTTCTCCAAATGTTTTTCTTCCTTTAATAAAGTTTTTAAGAACATTGAGGTGATTGATTTTAATATGATGCGTCCCTTTCTTTTTACGAATTAAAAAGGGATTATTATCAAATATACTAGATTGCGTGACATGAGTAAATGCATGCTTTATTTCTTCAATTTTATTAGCAGCTAAATGAGTAATCAATAAGCTTCCAGTAGAGGTTCCTAAAAATAAATCATAGGATTTTCCTTCCTCTTGCATTAAATATTGGGCAACACCTCCGGCAAAAGCACCTTTGCTTCCACCACCTGAGATAACTAGTGCACGCATAAATTCTTGTTTTGGTATTCCTTTTTTTAAATTTACATGCTTTCCACCGAATAAAAAAAACAGATTGATGAATGTTATGCAAACGGCCATAGAATATCTTAAAGGAGTTGGTCCTGAAAGAGCCCGTTTGCTAAAAACAGAATTACAAATACATTCTTATCAAGATTTAGTACATTTTTTTCCGAACCGTTATCTTGATAGAACTCAATTTCATTCTTTAAGTAATCTTCCTCAAAACAATTCGGAAATACAGCTAATTGGTGTAATTACCTCAATTGAATATGTTGAACAAAAGCATGGAAAACGAATGATAGCTACCTTTTCTGATGAAACTGGAAGTATAGAATTAGTTTGGTTTAGAGGATATAAATGGATTCGAGAATCGTTAAAATTAAATACCCTATATGTAATCTTTGGTCGATTAAATTGGTTTAAAGGAAGGGCTAGTATGCCACATCCTGAAATGGAACTAAAAGAAAACTATGAACAAGGGGTAAAAGCAGCTTTTTATCCTATATATCCAACAACTGAAAAATTAACTCAAAAAGGAATTTCTCAACGTGTCATTCAAAAGTTAGTAGCCTCCTTGCTTCAAGAACATGCTGAATCTTTTGCCGAAACCTTGCCAGATTATCTTTTACATCATTTTAAATTTTACTCGAAAAAAGAAGCGCTTTGGCATATTCATTTTCCAACCACACAGCATGAATTATCACGCGCACAACAACGCCTCAAATTTGAAGAGTTTTTCTTTTTACAGGTTCAATTGCTTTTAAAAAATCAACAACGCAAACAAAAAATAAAAGGATATACCTTCAAGATGGTAGGTCCAATTTTTCATGAATTTTATGAAAATCACCTTCCCTTTTTACTTACTAATTCTCAAAAAAAAGTAATTAAGGAAATTCGAAATGATATGGGATCAGGAAAACAAATGAATCGTTTGTTACAAGGAGACGTAGGTTCTGGAAAAACTATTGTAGCCTTGTTTGCCTCTTTGATAGCAATAGACAATCAATTTCAGTCTTGTATAGTTGCCCCTACTGAAATTTTGGTACAGCAGCATTATCAAACCTTATCAGAATTACTCTCTAAATCTGAGGTCAGTTGCGAAATGTTAACAGGTAGTACTTCTAAAAAAGATCGTGTTTCAATTCATGAAGGATTACAAAATGGAACTATTCATCTGTTAGTGGGAACCCATGCAATTTTTGAAGAAACTGTACAATTTAAAAATCTTGGATTAGCTATTATTGATGAGCAACATCGTTTTGGTGTAGCCCAACGCGCTAAACTTTGGCATAAAAATGATATTCCTCCTCATATACTTGTTATGACTGCCACACCAATACCCAGAACCTTAGCGATGAGTATTTATGGTGATTTAGATTATTCTTTAATAAATGAACTTCCTCCCGGAAGAAAACCTGTAAAAACACTTCATAGATTTGATAAAAATCGATTACAAGTTTTTGCCTTTATCAAAGATCAAATTGACCTAGGAAGACAAATTTATATTGTCTATCCATTAATACAAGAATCAGAAAAATTAGATTATAAGGATTTAATGGATGGTTATGAAAGTATTTCACGAAGCTTTCCTTCACCAAAGTATCAAATTAGCATTGTTCACGGTCAGATGAAAGCCGATGATAAGGCTTATGAAATGGGTCGTTTTGTTCGTGGAGAAACAAACATAATGGTAGCAACAACCGTAATTGAAGTAGGAGTTAATGTTCCTAATGCTAGTGTAATGATTGTAGAAAGTGCGGAACGCTTTGGATTGTCCCAATTGCATCAACTAAGAGGCCGTGTTGGACGTGGTGCTGATCAAAGTTACTGTATACTAATGAGCAGCCATGCTTTAAGTGATGACGGAAAAGTTAGATTAGAAACTATGGTAAAAACAAATGATGGTTTTGAAATTGCCGAAGTAGATTTGAGATTAAGAGGCCCTGGTAACGTAATGGGTACACAGCAAAGCGGTATACTTCAACTTAAAATTGCAGATTTAGTAAAAGATGCTACCCTACTTAAAGCTGCACGTGATACTGTAAAACAATTGCTTAAGAATGATCCTGAATTAGTAAGTGCACATCATCAGTGCGTTAAACGGACCTTATCTTCAATGCGAATAGATAGCAATATTTGGAACTTCATTAGCTAATTTGGCCTTATAGATTCCTATATTTGTAACAAATTTTTAAAATCTTTTCCATTGAAAATTTCCCATAATTGGCTGCAACAATTTATCAAAGTCAATCTTCCAATTGAAGAAATCGCGAGGCTATTAACCGATCTTGGACTTGAAGTAGAAGGTATTTATCCCTTTCAGAGTTTAAAAGGTGGTTTACAAGGTGTCGTTGTAGGAGAAGTTTTAAAGTGTGAACCTCATCCAAATGCGGATCGGTTAAGAATTACAGAAGTTAATTTGGGAACAGAAGGAATTGTACCTATAGTTTGCGGTGCACCTAATGTTGCTAAAGGACAAAAAGTAGCTGTTGCTACAGTAGGTACAACATTATATATGTATAACGGTACTGAATTAAAAATTGGGAAAAGTAAAATACGTGGTGAAGTAAGTATGGGAATGATCTGTGCAGAAGATGAACTAGGTCTAGGGTCTAACCATGATGGAATTCTTATTCTTGACAATACACTTTTACCAGGAACACCCGCATCAAAAGTGTTTTCAATTGAAAATGATACCGTATTTGAAATAGGTCTTACTCCAAATAGAGCTGATGCAATGAGTCATATGGGTGTAGCTAGAGACCTAAAAGCCCTATGCATGTTAAGAGAAATTCCCTTTGAATGGAATATTCCAGAAACATCATCTTTTCATATTGAAAACACAAAATCAACTATACAAGTAGAAGTAATTGACACAGAAAGATGCACACAATATTATGGAGTAACACTTTCTAATATTAAAGTAGCCCCTTCTCCCTCTTGGCTTCAAAATAGATTGAAAGCCATTGGAATAAATCCGAAAAACAATGTTGTTGACGTTACAAATTATGCCCTTCATGAATTAGGGCAACCCTTACATGCTTTTGATGCTTCAAAAATTGATTCTAAAATTAAAGTTCAAACCTTTCCCAAGGGAACTAAGTTTACCACTCTTGATGGGGTTGAGCGCACCTTGAGTGATGAAGACTTGATGATCAGTGATGCATCTACACCCCATTGTATTGCGGGAGTGTTTGGAGGAATGAATTCTGGTGTTACAGAACAAACCACAACTGTTTTTTTAGAAAGTGCCTATTTTGATCCTGTTAGTATTCGCAAAACAGCTAAACTTCACGGGTTATCAACCGATGCTTCTTTTCGTTTTGAAAGGGGTATTGATCCTGAAATCGGAATTTACGCTTTAAAGAGAGCTTCATTGCTCATTAAAAAAATAGCAGGTGGAGTTATTTCTAGTGAAATCCAGGAACATTCAAAGCCCCTTAAAGTATCTTCACCTCTCTTTTTAAGTTATGAGCTAATTGAAAAAACAATTGGTGAACCTCTTTCCAAAAACGTATTGAATACTATATTGAATGCCCTTGAAATCAAAATTAATTCTGTTTCTGAATCAGGTATCGGAATAACCATACCAAATTATCGAGTAGATGTGATTCGGCCAGCAGATGTTATTGAAGAAATTTTAAGAGTATATGGTTATAACAACCTATCAAGTAAACCGCTTCAATTTATTGCAAATCCCCCTTACAGTTGGAAAGACACCCACAAACTAACGGAGTCTATCGCAAACAAACTAACCCATTTTGGATTTTATGAAGTTCTTAATAATTCATTAACTTCACCAGAGTTCAAATCTGATTTTTACCATCCCGTGACACTAGTTAATCCCCTTGGAAAAGAGCTGTCAATGATGCGTCAAAGCTTGTTACATCCCTTGTTAGAAAATATTTCATTTAACTCTAATAGGCAACAAAAACAAATCAAACTGTTTGAATTTGGATCTGTTTATGGTCAAAAAGACAAACAGTACATCGAATCAAAGCGATTAGGATTAGCTTTGGTTGGTCCAACTTTTGAGACTCATTGGGATTCAGTACAATCACCTCAACCCTTTTTCTTTTTCAAGGGTATTCTTGCTGATATATTTTCTGGTTTAGGACTTTTCTCTCATGAGTTCCAATCTATTAAACACGGTTTTTTTGATCAAGCATTTAGCATTGTTTACCTTAAAAAATCTTACGGAATAATGGGGCTACTTTCTAAGAAAATTGAATCTCAATTTGAAATTAATCAAGATGTTTACTTTGCAGAATTGGATTGGGAAGCACTTATTAAAAAATCTTTTGATAAAGGGGTAACCTTTGAAGATATATCAAAATACCCTATTATGCGAAGAGATTTTGCTCTCTTAGTAGATGAGTCGATTCCATTTGAAGCATTGCAAAAAGCTGCATTACAAACTGAACAGAAAATACTTAAAGAGGTTCAGCTTTTTGATGTTTATGAAGGGAAAAATCTTCCAACAGGAAAAAAATCTTATGGCTTAAGTTTTAGTTTTCAAGACAACAGTAAGACATTAACAGATCCTCAAGTAGATAAGGTAATGGAAAAATTAAAACAAAATTTCAAAAAACAATTCGGAGCTGATTTACGTTAAATTGGCCATCTTTTAAATCCAAAAAAAATTATTTCTATTTTTGTGATACAAATGATTTGGAACGATGAAGATGAAGTTACTCACCCCTACTAATATTGAATCAGAATTAAAAAAAATCCGAAACCAAGAAAGTGAATCTACTCTCTTTGAAATTAATTTAAAAGAGTTATTAAATGAACAAAAAATTGTATCCAAGAACAATTTTTCTCTTGATTTATTAAAAACTGATAATATTTTTCATTTAGACCAAATTAAAAAGGTTTGTATCGATTACCGACTTCGTTTTTTAGACCTTGCCTATTTTAAAGGCAACCTTCCTGAATCAGCGGAAAGCGAAATTGAACTACTAGAAAAGGAACACCAAACCCAGTTAGGTGATTTTAAATTAATGGCTCCTTCAGTTTTATTTAGATTGGAAAAAACAGACGATCCGCTACTATTTGTACCTATTGGTAATCAATATTATTATCTAGTCCATAAATGGGGAAACGATCTTCATCCACTCCGTAAAATTTTAATGTGGCCTTTTAAAGGTATTTGGCATTTATTGAGCTTAGTTTTGGTTATAAGCTTCTTAGTGACGTTAATTACTCCGATTTCCATTTTTACTAAATCTACGGATGCTTCTGCATTTTGGATGCTCTTTTTCTTTATGTTTAAAGCCATTGCTTCCGTTGTCCTTTTTTATGGTTTTGCACTTGGTAAAAATTTTAATCCTGCAATATGGAATAGTAAATACAATAAAGCACTTTAAAATGTCTCACAAGTCTTACCAAAAACTATTTGTTGGTTCTTCTATAGAAGTAATTCCTCTTTATGATCTATTAGTAGACCAAAATATTGTTCCTGTTATTAAAGACATAGCGGAATCAGGAAGATTAGCAGGATTTGGTTCCCTCTCTACAGATCAAGAAGTTTGGGTTCATTCCGACGAATGGAAAATGGCACAACAAATTTTAAATTCACTTGTTCACTAAAAAATAGTTTTCTTATTTTTAGCCAAACCAATGAATTAAACCAATCCTATGCAATTTTTTATTTTTATTGCCTTCACTCTACTTGTGGGAGTCATTTCATTTATAGCTACTAGAAAAACAGATGAAAATTCAGAAGACGGTTACTTCCTTGGAGGTCGAAGTTTAACTGGTCCGGTAATAGCAGGATCACTTTTACTGACCAACTTATCTACTGAACAATTAGTAGGACTGAATGGGTCTGCATTTAATGAGGGAGTTGTAGTAATGGCATGGGAAACTCTTGCTGCCATTGCTATGGTTGTTACTGCTATATTACTCTTGCCTCGTTATTTGAAAGGTGGTCTTACTACCATACCTCAATTTTTAGAACGTCGGTATGATACCATGACAAAATCAATTACTTCGGGGCTATTTTTAAGTGGCTACATGCTGGTTTTACTCCCCATTGTATTGTATTCTGGAGCTATTGCCCTAATGGGAATGTTTGAACTCCCTACACTTTTAGGAATGAGTGAGAGTGCAACCTTAGTGATAACAGTTGTATCTATTGGGCTTATTGGTTCTATTTATGCAATTTTTGGTGGACTTAAAGCGGTAGCTGTATCTGATACGGTAAATGCGATAGGCCTTTTTGCTGGGGGATTACTAATCCCAGTCTTTGGATTAGTATATTTAGGTGATGGTAGCATTATGGCTGGTATTGAGGCACTTTATGCAAATGATCCTTCAAAGTTTAATGCCAAAGGAGGACCTAATTCAGCCATACCATTTAGTACACTTTTTACTGGAATGGTATTAGTCCAATTGTTTTATTGGGGAACCAATCAAGCTATTATACAACGTGCTTTAGCAGCTAAAAATTTAGTAGAAGGCCAAAAAGGTCTTATCATCGCTGCTTTTGCAAAAATTTTAGGTCCTATTATCGTAGTGCTTCCGGGTATCATTGCATATACCCTTTTTGGGGACACTTTAACACAAGCGGATTTATCTTACGGAATGCTTGTAAATAAAGTTCTACCCCCTGTTTTACTTGGCTTTTTTGCTGCAGTTTTATTTGGGGCAATTTTAAGTTCATTTAACTCTGCACTTAATAGTTCAGTTACATTATTTGGTTTAGATATTTACAAACAATTTATAAATAAAGGGGCAACTGAGCGACAAGTTGTTCGGGCAGGAAAATATTTTGGTATTGGGCTAGCTCTTTTTTCTATGGTTATAGCTCCTACAATTGCTAATGCTCCTGAGGGATTATTTGGCTATTTACAAGAAATTAATGGATGCTATACCATTCCCATTTTAACCATTATACTAGTTGGCTATCTTACTAAATATGTACCTGCAATTGCAGCTAAAATTGCGTTACTTACTGGGGTAATCTTATATAGTATAAGTCAATTTATTCTTAAAGATTTTGTAATTATTAAAGGCGGAGAATACCCTCATTATTTGCACATCATGGCTTTACTTTTCTTATTTAACATCCTTTTAATGCTCGCTATAGGGAAATGGTATCCTAGAAAAGAAGCCTATATTCAGGAATATACCAAACAAGTGGATATTACTCCTTGGAAGCCTGTAAAAATTTATGGTATTATAATAATTACGATTGTAATTAGCACGTACTTTATTTTCTCTTAAGAAAGACCGTGTAATTTAAGTCTTAACTCTTTAACTTTCGGATCGGTCATAAATTCATCAAATGTACAATGTCGATCTATAAGCCCATTAGGTGTTAGTTCTACAATTCTTGTTCCTAAGGTCTGTGCAAAAGCATGATCACTTGTACTACAAAGCATAGTTCCTTTGTAATTTTTGAGTGAATTATTAAAGGCAGTAATCGATTCTAAATCTAAGTGATTAGTAGGTTCATTTAATAAAACAATGTTAGGACGTTCCATCATCATTTTAGACAACATACATCGTACCTTTTCTCCTCCTGACAATACATTAGCTTTTTTAAGTGCTTCTTCTCCTCCAAATAGCATTTTTCCTAAAAAACCACGTATAAATACCTCTTCACGTTCTTCTTCTGTTTTAGCATATTGCCTTAACCAGTCAACTAACGATAAAGGTTGCTCAAAAAAATGATCATGATCTGCTGGCAAATAGGCTTGATGCGTTGTAATACCCCATTCAATTGTTCCCGAATCAGGGGTTACTTTTCCCATTAAAATATCATAAAAAACTGGCAATACTCTTGAATCTTTAGCATAAACAATCACCTTATCTCCTTTTGCCAAATTGAGGTGTACTTCTTTAAATAACATCTGTCCATCTAATGATGCAGAAAGATTTTCAATATTTAAAATCTGATCTCCTGCTTCACGTTCTTGCTCAAAAATAAGTGCGGGATATCGACGACTAGAAGGCTTTATTTCCTCTATATTTAATTTATCAATCATTTTTTTACGAGAAGTTGCTTGCTTAGATTTTGCAACATTGGCAGAAAATCGGGCAATAAATTCTTGTAATTCCTTCTTCTTTTCTTCGGCTTTTTTATTTTGCTGTTGGCGCTGACGGGCTGCTAGCTGACTGGACTCATACCAAAATGTATAGTTACCTGAAAAATGATTGATTTTACCATAATCAATATCAGAAATATGAGTGCAAACAGCATCTAAAAAATGACGGTCATGTGATACTACTATAACGGTATTGTCATAGTGTGCTAAAAAGTCTTCAAGCCACATAATTGTGTCATAATCTAAATCGTTAGTGGGCTCGTCCATGATTAATACATCAGGTGCTCCAAAAAGACATTGAGCTAAAAGCACACGTACTTTTTGTTTTCCATCTAAATCACTCATCATTTGGTAGTGTAGGTCTTCTTTAATACCCAAATTAGAAAGTAATGCCGCAGCTTCACTTTCTGCATTCCATCCGTTCATTTCTTCAAATTCTACTTGAAGAACACCAACACGTTCTCCATCAGCATCTGAAAAGTCAACTTTTGCATATAGTAAATCCATTTCTGACTTTATTTTAAAGAACGATTGATTTCCACGTAAAACGGTTTCTAATACTGAATAAGAATCGCAAGCATTGTGATTTTGTTCTAAAACAGAAAGACGTTTTCCAGGTTCTAAATGAACCCTCCCAGAATTAGGTTCTTGTTTTCCTGATAAAATCTTTAAAAAAGTTGATTTACCTGCTCCGTTTGCTCCAATTATTCCATAACAGTTACCTGGTGTAAAACTGACATTAACTTCATCAAATAAAACCCGTTTTCCAAATTGAACTGAA
This sequence comes from Flavobacteriaceae bacterium, assembly GCA_023257625.1. GTDB lineage: Bacteria > Bacteroidota > Bacteroidia > Flavobacteriales > Flavobacteriaceae > MS024-2A. Next base: position 9,917 of record JALRBW010000069.1, read on the forward strand.
AGGTTAGAAACAGAAAGCATACTTTTTGTTTTGGTGCTGCAAACTTACACATTTCTATGGGAGCTATTTAAAACACTCATTAGAAATTTTAGAAGAGAATATTGTAATTTTGAAATGTGAAAAATCCATTTATTATCTCTTGTATTACAGGTTTAGCATTATTCGCATGCTCTCCTTCTAACCCTAAGACAGGAATTTTTTTTGCTGGACAAATAATAAATCCTTCATCACGACAAATTACCTTATATCAAGGAGATCAGACAGTTGACATTGTTGCTTTAGATGAAAATTTACGCTTTGAAAAACAATACGATTCTATGGTCAGTGGAATATATAAATTAGAACACTTACCTGAATATCAAACACTTTTGTTGGAAACTGGAGATAGCCTTTGGGTTAGAATTAATGCCGCAGCATTTGATGAATCCATTGTATTTTCTGGTCTAGGTGCCTCCAAAAATAATTTTTTAATGGAATTGTTTTTAAAGCAAGAGGAGGAAACTCGATTTTTATCCTCTAAATACTCAAGTAGCAGTAAAACTTTTAATAGAATACTTGACTCTCTTGTAAAAGACAAAAAAAATATTTGGATTATAATGGATTCATTAAACACCCTTTCTCCTATTGCACAAAAAGTAACCCAAGCAGCTTATATTTATCCTTATGCTAGTATTCGTGAAAGATATGCCTTACTGAGAGGATTGCAATGGAATAGTTATGAAGATAGTGTTTATTTTGGTTATCGTAAATATTTAAGTTTTGAAGATACAGATTTGGCTTATTTTGATCCTTACGTCAATTATATACTTAATTTTATTAGTGTGGAAGCGCAAGATCGTTCTCTACCCTATTTTCAACAAAAGAGTACAACAAATTTCAATATACGTCGACTCGAAGTTTTAGATCGTAATATAAAAGGTTCACTTTTAAGAAACAATTTAGCGCGAGCAATTGCCTTAGAAGAGATACTGACTTTTGAAAACCATTCTCAACATGAAAGATTTTTACAATTTTATTCTACGGTAAACACCTCTCCCAATTATTTAGCAGAAGTGCTCGATTTACACACAGATATCAGTTTAATGGAGCCTAAAAAAACACTACCTGAAATTGAACTTGAAAACACACATCGTGAAATTGTTAGCAGTATGCTTTTGGCTAATGGAAATCCTACGGTAATTTATTTTTGGTCACAAACTCAAATGAACCACTACCGCGATACATTAGAACGGGTAAAACAAATGGAAGATCAATACCCTTCTATTCGTTTTGTTGGAATTTGTATTCAACCCTTTAATAACATGGTAGAACAAGTGCATGAAATGCTAGAAGTACGTAAAACCGATCAATTTGCACTTGTAGATTTTGAAAAAGCTGGTAAAGCATGGGTGTTAACCCTTTTAAATAAAGCCATAGTACTCGATCAAAAAGGAAAGATTGTTGAGGGCTTCGGTAACTTTCTAGATAATGACTTTGAATTAATATTAAAAGGCCTAAATTAATTTCCTTTTTTGTGGTCTGCTAAAAACTGTGCAAGTCCAATGTCAGTCAAGGGATGCTTTAAGAGGCCTTTGATTGCAGATAAAGGTCCAGTCATAACATCTGCCCCAAGTTTAGCACAATTTACAACATGCATAGTGTGGCGGACAGACGCAGCTAAAATTTCAGTTTCAAAAGCATAATTATCATATACCAATCTAATTTCTTCAATTAATGTTAATCCATCAGTAGAATTATCATCCAAACGTCCAATAAACGGAGAAACATAGGTTGCACCTGCTTTTGCAGCTAATAAAGCTTGTCCAACTGAAAAAACCAAGGTGCAATTTGTTTTAATTCCTGCATCATAAAAATACTTAAGTGCTTTAACACCTTCCTCAATCATTGGTATTTTAACTACAATTTGAGGATGTAATTTCGCTAAGGCCTCCCCTTCTTTAATCATTCCCTTTAAATCTACTGCTATTACTTCTGCAGAAACATCACCGTCCACAATATTACATATATCTACATAATGCTTTAATATGTTTTTTTCACCTATAATTCCTTCTTTTGCCATTAATGAAGGGTTAGTTGTTACACCATCTAAAACTCCAAGAGATTGGGCTTCACGTATTTGATCTAAGTTTGCGGTATCAATAAAAAATTTCATAAGAAGTGGTTTATAATTTATAATGATTCATAATTAGTCTTTCAAACTGATTTGCAGGTAAAATCCTTTTTAAAATAACAGATAATTTCTGCATTATTGGACCTTGAAAATAATGAACATTTACCTTAGAATTTGTAATTATTTTTTCAATTTCTAGTGCAATTTCGAGAGGTGAATTTCCGTTGTCTACATGTGAATTCATACTAGCTAAACTACTTTGATAGGCTTTCTTATAAGGTGAATTTTCTACTATTGGAGCATGATAACGCCTAGAAGCAATATCAGTGGCATAATCACCGGGAGCTAAAGTACAAACCTCTATTCCAAAAGATTTCACTTCTATTCTCAAACTTTCCGACAATATGGACAAAGCACTTTTTGATGCAGAATAAACCCCACGAAAGGGCAAACCCATCGCTCCTGCAATTGATGTAATGTTGATGATGAGTCCCCTTTTTTGAACTCTCATTTGAGGCAATACAGCTTGAGCCATTAGAAGTGGGCCAAAACAATTGGTTGAAAAGTTTTTGCGTACCTCATCAAGATCTATTTCTTCCATTGGACCAGTAATCCCTACACCTGCATTATTAATTAAAACGTCAATAAACTTTTCTTTTTCTAAAATTAAATTAACACAATGTTGAATGGATTTTTGATCTGTAATTTCTAATGGTAGCAATGGAAAATCAAATGATTCTTTATAACGCTTTGGATCTCGACTGGTACCATAAACCTTGTACCCTAAAGCATAAAGGTGTTGTGCTGTAGCTCTTCCTAAACCTGAAGAAGCACCCGTAATAAGAACAACTTTAGACATTGTTTTTTATAAAAAAGGGCAAGCTACCTACATCACACCGCTTCGACCGCCTACCCTTGCTGCGTTCCCACCCTGGGGGATTCAGCAGGAGCTGGTTGTGTAGAACTTGCCCGCAGCAAATATAAGCCTTCCTAAGATTAAGACAATCATTTTAAATATGTAATTTCGCTATTGAAAGACACTTAATAACTATACTTAAATTATAATCATATGAAATTTTCAGCAGCCTTTTTATTTGCCTTTCTTGTATTGAAATGTGGGAGTGCTGATATTCCTAATATCAAGATTAAAATTGGTGTATCTAATGATAAACCCACATGGGGTGATACCCTTAACCTTTCTTTATCTAAAACTGATGGAGTTAAAGAGGTTATGTTTTTTTTGGATGATAGTCCAATAATACCTAATCATGTATTAACCAATGAGACAATGGGACACCATAGTCTTAAAGCTAAAATGATTTTAAATGAACAATCCATAGAAATTAATTCAACACTCACCTTATTTGCCCCTGAACCCCCAAAATTATATTCTTATGAATTGCTTAGCTCATATCCTCATGATATTTTAGCGTATACTCAAGGTCTAGAATTTGAGGGTGGTTTACTGTATGAAAGTACTGGATTAAATGGACAGTCATCACTTAGAGTGATAGATTTTAAAACGGGAGAAATCTTTGAAAACAAACCCCTTGATAATGCCTATTTTGGTGAAGGACTTACTATTTTAAAAGATAAAATTATACAATTGACTTGGAAGGCTATGCAAGGGTTTGTTTATGATAAAGCTAGTTTAACCATGTTAAAATCATTCCCGTATACGGAAAGCAAAGAAGGATGGGGCTTGTGTAACGATGGAACAAAACTTTATAAATCAGACGGTTCTGAAAAAATTTGGATTTTAGATTCCAATACTTACAGCGAAGAAAGATATATTCAAGTAATGACCAATAAAGCTGCTTTAAAAAATATTAATGAATTAGAATGGGTAGAAGGGAAAATATATGCAAATACATATCAATTTGATAGAGAAGTTGCTGTAATTATTGACCCATCTAGCGGAATTGTTGAAGGTGTTATAGATTTTTCAGGGCTTAAAAAACTTGTTAAACAACATCCTGAATTAAATGTTTTAAACGGAATTGCGTATCATCCGGAGAGAAAAACCCTTTTTGTGACTGGGAAAAATTGGGACACCCTTTTTGAAGTTAAAATTGTACCAAAATAGTGAACGAATTCTTTGAACATAAACTCCAAGTAAATATATCGCATTTAGATAACCTAAAACATGTAAATAATGTACAATATTTGCAATGGGTTCAAGATATATCTAATGCTCACTGGAAAAAATTAACAGAGGGAGTAACTTACAGTATTGGAATTTGGGTTGTACGCCGTCATAAGATAACATATAAACGGCCTGCAAAACTAAACGATTGGTTAACTCTTAAAACTTATGTGACTAAAACTGAGGGCTTTTTATCTGAACGAAGAGTACATATATATTTTAAAGATACCTCAATTTTAGTTACTCAATGTGAAACAGAATGGTGTTATTTGAATCCAAAAACTTTAAAGCCAGAACTTATTCCAGAAGAAGTACTTCGGATCCTATTTAAAAAATAAAGGAATTTAATTTTCAATAAGTAAATAAAGGGCGTCCTTTCATTAATGCGTGAACTTCTTTAGCTACTTTAGAAAGTACAGTTTCATTTTCGTGATTTTGTATAACATGATCAATGAGAGACACCACAGTTTCCATTTCTAACTCCTTAAGTCCTCTAGTAGTAATTGCTGCTGATCCAATTCGGATTCCCGAAGTGACAAAAGGTGATTTATCATCAAATGGAACCATGTTTTTATTAGCTGTAATTTCTGCTTTCACCAAAGCAATTTCAGCTTCTTTACCTGTAATGTTTTTATTGCGTAAATCTATTAACATCATATGATTGTCTGTTCCTCCTGAAATAAGATGATACCCTCTAGCAACAAAGGCTGCGGCAAGAGCTTGAGCGTTTTTCTGAACTTGTTGAATATAAGTGTTATAACTAGGCTGTAGAGCTTCTTGAAATGCAATAGCTTTTGCAGCAATTACGTGCATTAAAGGACCTCCTTGATTTCCGGGAAATACAGCCATGTTAAGTAAATGAGACATTTTTTGGAGAGTTCCATTTTTTAATGTTATTCCAAATGGATTATCAAAATCTTTCCCCATTAATATCAAACCTCCTCTAGGTCCTCTAAGCGTTTTATGTGTGGTGGTGGTAACAACGTGACAATGTGGCATCGGATTACTTAATAAACCCGTTGCAATTAAACCAGCAGGATGAGAAATATCTGCAAGTAAAAAAGCGCCTACTTCATCTGCAATTTTTCTAAATTGTAAAAAGTCAATATCACGTGAATAGGCTGAAGCACCAGCAATAATCATTTGAGGTTTTACTTTTTGAGCCGTTTTAAGAATTTGACTGTAATCTAAACGGCCTGTTTCTTTTTCAACTCCATAAAAATGTGCATCGTATAAACGCCCTGAAAAATTTACCGGAGAACCGTGTGTTAAATGCCCACCATGTGATAAATCAAAACCTAATATTTTATCTCCAGGCTTTATAAAGGCATGAAATACAGCAGTATTTGCCTGAGAGCCAGAATGTGGCTGAACATTGGCATATTCTGCCCCAAATAATTTTTTAGCACGATCAATGGCTAATTGCTCTACTTCATCTACTACCTCACACCCACCATAATATCGTTTTCCAGGATATCCTTCTGCATATTTATTGGTTAGAACAGAGCCACATGCTTCCATCACCGCTGGACTCGTAAAATTTTCAGAAGCAATTAATTCAATTCCATTAAGTTGACGTTGTTCTTCACGATTGATAAGATCAAAAAGGGCATTGTCTCTGGTGGCCATATACATAAAAATTTATATGGTAAAAATACGGATTTAGACCACCTTTAGAGCATCATATATATAAAAATGAAATAACTTATCCTATGGTAATTAACAAGTTCTTAGTACATTGAATTAAAACTCAACTTGTGAAAATATTTACTGTAAATCAATTGCGTGAAGCTGATGCTGCTACAATAAAAAAGGAATCGATTACTTCCTTTGAATTGATGGAACGAGCTGCTAATTCTTGTTTAGATTGGATTATTAATCAGTATCCGAATTCATCGCAATTTGTTTTTTTTTGTGGAATAGGAAATAATGGCGGTGATGGGCTAGTATTGAGTCGATTATTACAAGATAAGGGATATAAAACTTTAACCTATATTGTAGATTATGGTGGTAATCATTCTCCTGATTTTTTAAAAGCTAAAAGCCAAATTACACCTTCCCTTTTGATAAAAAATCAAAAAGAATTTTCGTATTTAAATCTCCCTCCCACTTCTGTTTGCATCGATGCGCTTTTAGGCAATGGGACCAATCGTCCAGTCTCAGGTATTTTAAAAGCTGCTGTAATGTTTTTAAATCAACAAGAACTACCTATTATCAGCTTAGATTTACCTTCAGGTTTAGTTCCAGAATTCTATCCTCAATTACCTAAACAGGGTATCATTTCAGCTACACATACCTTAACTTTTCAACATCCTAAACTCTCCTTTTATTTATCTGAAAATGGAGAAAAAGCAGGAATAATACACATACTAGATATAGGGCTTGATAAAGATTTTTGTAATAATTGTAAAACTCCTTATAAACTGATTACTCAAACCCTTGTTAAATCATTACTTAAACCATTAAATAAATTTAGTCATAAAGGAAGTCAAGGTCACTTGGCCTTAGTTGCTGGTAAAAAGGGAAGTATCGGAGCTGCACTTTTAGCAGGAAAAGGTGCTATTCACAGTGGATTAGGAAAACTCACTTATATTGCCCCTGAATGTGGAATTCCTTTTATCCAATCTAATTTTTGGGAAGCGATGATAGTTCCCCATTGTGGAGATGAGTATTTGCAAAAGGTTCCAAAAGAAATTTTCCCCACATATGCTATTGGACCAGGAATAGGAACTCACAAAGACACACAGTCATTTTTAAAAAGGCTAATATCAGTAATTCATTCACCTATGGTTATTGATGCTGATGCATTAAATATTATAAGCTTACATTCTGATTGGATGAAATCAATACCTAAGCTGAGTATTTTAACACCACATTTAAAAGAATTTGATCGTCTGACTGGATCATCAGTTACTATTGAAGAAAGACTAAAGAAACTTCAGAACATGGCAATAACTTATGAATTAATTTTCGTATTGAAAGGAGCACACTCTGTTATTGCTTTACCTGATGGTGATTTATATTTTAATACCACAGGCAATGCAGGAATGGCTACTGCTGGTAGTGGTGATGTACTCACTGGCATTATAGGTAGTTTTCTTGCACAGGGCTATACTTCAATAGAAGCAGCATTTTTAGGAGTTTTTCTTCATGGTGCTGCCGGAGATATAGCTACTATTAATTATAATCCCCGAATAGTAAGCGCTTCTATGATTCCAGATTATTTACAAAAAGCTTTTAATCAACTAGATAAATAGTCATTTTGACATTTAAATCTACAAGATTAATGACATTAAGTCATTTGAAAGTCAATGGAATACGTTTTGCAAGTTGCTATAAAAACGAATGCCATGAATATGAATCAACTTACCCTAAAATCGCAAGAAGCCCTTCATTCTGCTCAGCAATATGCATTTGAAAAAGACCATCCTCAAATTGAAAACGAACATTTGCTATATGGACTCATTGAAACCGATACAAGTGTAATACCCTATTTATTCGACAAACTAAATTTAAATCTTGAATTAATTAAATCGTTAAATGAAAAACACTTGAATTCATTACCTAAGGTAAAGGGGGGTAATCAAGTGTTTTCACAAAATATATCACAAACTTTAATGAGTGCCCTAGCTTTGGCCAAAAAGCAACACGATGATTATGTTTCTACAGAGCACTTAATTGTTTCATTACTAGACTCTAAAAGTACTGCTGCTAAACTTTTAGCGAACCAAGGAGTGGAAAAGAAAGCTTTGGAAATAGCTATTCAAGAACTACGTAAAGGGGAAAAAATTACTTCTTTTTCAGCAGAAGATTCCTTTAATTCACTCTCTAAATATGCAAAAAACTTAAATGTCCTTGCGCAAGAAAACAAGCTAGATCCCGTTATTGGTCGTGATGAAGAAATACGGCGTTTACTTCAAATTTTAAGTCGTCGAACAAAAAACAACCCTCTTTTAGTAGGAGAACCCGGAACTGGTAAAACAGCTATTGCTGAAGGGTTGGCTCATAGAATAATTGATGGTGACGTTCCTGAAAATTTAAAAAATAAAAAAATATTTGCCCTAGATATGGGTGCACTAATTGCTGGTGCTAAATTCAAAGGAGAGTTTGAAGAGCGATTAAAAAGTGTGATAAAAGAAGTTACCCATAGTGATGGAAATGTTGTACTCTTTATAGATGAAATTCACACTTTAGTAGGAGCAGGTGCAGGAGAAGGAGCTATGGATGCTGCAAATATCTTAAAGCCTGCACTAGCCCGCGGAGAATTGCGTGCAATTGGGGCAACTACGCTTGATGAGTATCAAAAGTATTTTGAAAAAGACAAGGCATTAGAGCGACGTTTTCAAAAGGTAATGGTAGAAGAACCTGATTGTGAAAGTGCCATTTCTATTTTACGAGGAATTAAAGAAAAATATGAAACCCATCATAAAGTTAGGATTAAGGATGAGGCTATTATTGGAGCAGTAATGCTATCAGATCGATATATAACAAATCGATTTTTACCCGATAAAGCAATTGATCTGATAGATGAAGCGGCCTCAAAACTACGTATGGAAATTAATTCTAAACCTGAGGAATTGGATTCATTAGATCGTAAAATTCGTCAAATTGAAATTGAACTTGTGGCTATTAAACGGGAAAAAGAGGAAGAAAAAATTACGCTTTTAAACCATGATCTAGCTAATCTCAAAGATGAACGCAATTCGTTATTTTCAAGATGGAGTCAAGAAAAAGAGTTGGTAGATGCCGTACAACAAACCAAAATAGATATTGAAGAGCTTAAAGCACAAGCAGATCGAGCTGAAAGGGAGGGTGACTATGGAAAAGTAGCTGAAATACGCTACGGTAAACTTCAAGATGCGCAAAATAAAATTGAAAAACTACAACTCGAAATTGATAAAAATCAATCGGGCGACGCTTTAATTAAAGAAGAAGTAAATTATGATGATATTGCAGAGGTAGTAGCAAAATGGACAGGGATTCCCATAAGTAAAATGCTACAATCTGATCGTGAGAAATTACTTCAATTAGAAACAAAATTACACAGTCGCTTAGTTGGTCAAGAAAAAGCTGTTGTAGCTGTGAGTGATGCGATTCGAAGAAGCAGAGCAGGCTTACAAGACAGTCATCGTCCGATTGGAAGTTTTTTGTTTTTAGGGACCACTGGGGTTGGCAAAACAGAGCTTGCCAAAGCCCTTGCCGAAGCACTATTTGATGATGAAAATAATATTACTCGAATCGACATGAGTGAGTATCAAGAACGACACGCTGTAAGTAGATTAGTAGGTGCTCCCCCAGGTTATATTGGATATGAAGAAGGTGGACAATTGACTGAGGCTGTACGTAGAAAACCCTATTCAGTAGTTCTTTTGGATGAAATTGAGAAGGCCCATCCTGATACTTTCAATGTTTTACTTCAAGTGCTAGATGAAGGACGCTTAACAGACAATAAAGGACGATTAGCTGATTTTAAAAATTGTATCATAATAATGACAAGTAATCTGGGTAGTCAAGAAATACAAAATGCTTTTGAAACCCATCTTGATTTTGAAGAAGCTGAAACAGCAGCAAAATCAGCTGTTATGCAACAATTACGTTATCAAATTCGACCTGAATTTATAAATCGAATTGATGACATTATACTATTCTCTCCGTTAACTAAAAAAGAGATCAAGCTTATTGTCCGTTTACAATTGAATCGGATTGCCCAGCGTCTTGAATCTCAAGGATTAAAGCTAAACGCTTCAGAGGAAGCTTTAGATCAATTGGCTATTCTAGGTTTTGATCCTCAGTATGGAGGTAGACCAGTAAAACGAGTTTTACAGCAACACATATTAAATCCATTAAGTAAAGCCTTGTTGGGTAATACAATTAAAAAAAATAGTCCCGTTTTAGTAGACTATTTTGAAGAGGATTTTATTTTTAGAAATGAGAGTATCTAAGCCTTTGTGGAATAGTACTACCTTTGCAGAGTGCAAAATAAAATTGACATAAAAAACAAACGTGCGCGTTTTGAATACGAATTACTTGATCAATACGTTGCTGGGATTGTACTTACAGGAACAGAAATAAAATCACTCAGGAACAGTCAAGCCTCTATTGTTGAAAGTTTTTGTGAATTTTCACCTCGTGGTGAACTTTTTGCTATTAATATACAAATTGAAGAATACGCCTTTGGCACCCGATTTAATCACAGACCAAAAGCTGAGCGAAAACTATTACTTCAAAAGAGCGAACTTAAAAAACTTCAAAAAGAAGTTAAAAACAGTGGGTTAACTATAGTGCCCTTAAACTTATTTATTAATGAAAAGGGGCTTGCTAAAATTCGAATTGCTTTGGCTAGAGGCAAAAAATTATACGACAAAAGAGAAACGCTAAAAGATAGAGACAACCAAAGAAATTTAGATCGAATTAAAAAGGGGTTTAAGAAATAATTAGTGTAACTTTCATTTAATTTTTTTATGCGCATTACATTCCTTTTATTTATGGTTTTTGCTGTTTCATGGAGTCAAACTCCCCTTGAAAGGCTTGAAAATTCACCCCGTCATCACGAATGGGTTAATTTTAATGTAAATGATAAAACGATCCAAAGTTTTTTAGTTTACCCGGAAGTTTCAGAAAACGTACCCGTAGTAATCGTAATTCACGAAAATCGCGGACTCAATGATTGGGCTCGAAGTATGGCAGATCAAATTGCAGAAATGGGCTATATTGCTTTAGCACCTGATTTTCTTTCAGGCACTGCTCCTAACGGAGGAGGAACTGCTGACTATGCAGATCCAGATGAAGCTAGAACTGGTATCTACAACTTAACTCCTGAATACATTAAAACACTTTTAGATACTGCGGTTGATTACTCACAGGCCATCCCCTCTGGAAATGGTAAAGTTGCTGTTATTGGGTTTTGTTGGGGAGGAAGTCAGTCCTTTTCTTTTGCAACCCAATCCTCTGCCATAGAAACTGCAATTGTTTGCTATGGAACTGGTCCAACTACTGCCGAGGAATACAGTTCTATAGAAGTTCCTGTGTATGGTTTTTATGGAGGAAATGACAATCGTGTAAACGCAACGATACCGATGAGTGAATCAGCCATGAAAAATGCAGGTAAATTTTATGAACCTATTATTTACGAAGGGGCGGGTCACGGATTTTTTCGAGCAGGAGAAGAGGAAAATGCCTCTCCTTCAAATCAAAATGCCCGAGAAAGGGGATTAGATCGCTTACGTTCTATTTTATCCTCGCTTTAGAAAAGAAACACCCAATTTTAATCCTTATTTTTGTTTTTCATTTAAAAAAATGGAACACTCAATTCGTTTCGGAAAAGAAGGCCTTTTATCTTTAGCGTCAAATATAAATAATAAAGGCTATAGTAGTCTTTTTGTGTTAACAGACACTAATACCGCCCATCATTGCCTAGATCGGTTTTTGAGTATTTTAGAGTTAACTCCTGTAAATGTTCTCACCATGAATGCTGGTGAAGAAAATAAAAATTTGAAAACTTGCGAAACACTCTGGCACGAACTTTCGTCTCGAGGAGCAGATCGAAATAGTGCGCTAATTAATTTAGGCGGTGGTGTAGTTACAGATTTAGGTGGTTTTATTGCATCTACATTTAAACGTGGAATTGATTTTTACAACGTGCCCACTACCCTACTTGCTATGGTTGACGCTTCAGTTGGCGGAAAAACAGGAATTGATCTAGGTCCATTAAAAAATCAAATCGGAATTATTCAGGAACCTGTTCAAGTGATTATTGACAGCCATTGGCTACAAACTTTACCCGATGCTGAATTACGAAGTGGTTTTTCTGAAATGCTTAAACACGGCTTAATTGCTGATAAAATTTATTGGAATAAATTACTTTCTCTTTCTAAACTCTCACCTAAAGAGCTTATTCCGTTTATAGAACGATCGGTAGAACTCAAAAATGAAGTTGTCTTGCAAGATCCAACAGAAAAAAACCTTCGTAAAATATTAAATTATGGCCACACTTTAGGTCATGCTATTGAATCCTATTATTTAAATCATCCAGCCCAAGTAAGACTTTTGCATGGTGAGGCAATTGCTATAGGTATGATTATGGAGGCTTACTTATCGGTTACCACGTGTGGTCTAAGCATGAAAGAAGCTAAAGAGATAAGGCAGGCATTTAACCGCTGGTTTTCGGTTATAGAAATTTCTACTGAAGACAAAAATGAAATTCTTTCCTTACTTCGACATGACAAAAAAAATAAAGGAAATGCTGTCCGTTTTGTATTACTTGAACAAGTAGGAAAACCTAAAATTGATATTGAAGTTACTTCCGAACAAATTTCAGAAGCTTTTCAATTTTATTCTGATTTAAGCTGAATTTCTACTTGCATTAATATTTCCGAATAAAGAACGCATTACCATAGTGGATAAAATATCAATCTCTTGACTATTTGATTTATTTGATGCACGCAATTTTTGAATTTGCATTAATGCATATTGTTGAATCGTAAGTAAGGGCTGAACAATTTCCTCCCTTGCCCTTATAGAAGCCCTTCCTGCAGGTTCATTTTCCATTAATTCTGAGAATTCACTCACTTTAAGTAACATTTCTTTAGTCCTTAAAAATTCATCATAAATTAATTGCCAAAAAGCACCAAATTCCTTATCCTCTCTCATATATGAAGTAAGAGGGAAAAAGGATTTTGTCATACTCATCATACTATTAAAGATCAAAGTGCGAAAAAAACGAGAGTTTTTATACAATCGTTTTACGTCTTCAAACTTACCTTGGTCGGCTAATTCTTTAATGGCTGTACCTACACCATAAAAACCAGGTACGTTTTGTTTTAACATGCTCCAACTTCCAACAAAGGGAATAGCGCGAAGATCTTCAAAACGTAATTCCTTTGATTTTCCTCTTTTAGAAGGTCTGCTACCTATGTTGGCTTTTGCATAAAAAGGTAAAGTTGACATGCGTTCTAAATACGGTAAAAATTGGGGGTGTGCCTTAAAATCACTATATGCTTTATAACCGTGTTGAGCTAGTGCTTCCATCACTTCACGATCTTCTGGCGAAAGATTATTTTTTTCAGAATTAAATACTTGACTTTCAATTCCTGAACTAAGCAACTGTTCTAAATTATACTGGGATGAGTCAAGTGTCCCAAAATTTGAACTTATGGTTTGCCCTTGAACGGTCAGCTGAATATCGTCACTTTGGATAGTGTTTCCCATTGAAGCATAAAACTCATGTGTGTTTCCGCCACCACGAGCTGGCGGTCCTCCACGTCCATCAAAAAAAGCAATACTAATTCCGTATTCTTTTGCTAAACTACTTAAAGCTTCTTTAGCTTTATAAATGCTCCAATTCGCAGTTAAATAACCTCCATCTTTTGTTCCATCAGAAAATCCTAGCATTATGGTTTGTTTGTTGCCTCGAAGTTCTAAATGTTCTTTATATACATCGTTTTTAAACAATCCTCGAATTACATTAGAAGCCTCTTTAAGATCGGTAATTGTTTCAAATAATGGAATAAAATCTATAGTTGGGTTTTCCCAACCTGTCATTCTGCACATGGCAAAAAGTTCGAGAATATTTTCTAACGTTTGACAATTACTAATAATGTAACGATTACACCCTTTTTCTCCATTCATTTCTTGAATGTTTCGAATAGCCCTTATGCTGTCTAGGGTTTGGTGAGTTATTTCATCCTGAAAAATCGTTGAAGGTAAATCACCCGTTACCTTAGATAAAATTTGGAGTCGCTCGTTTTCATTGCATTTAAAATAGTCTGAGGGCATTGCCTTAATCCATTCACGAATTTCTGGATGACTAACAATTTCCTTAAACACTGCATGATGCACTCTAGAATCTTGTCGAATATCTAAACTCGCAAAATGAAAGCCAAACAATTTAACTTTATGTATCATGTCTTGGATTTCTTCACGATACAATCCTTGATGATCGCGGACAATAATTTTCAAAATATCGTCCAATTCAGATTCCATAAATTCTAAATTGAAATCAGCGTTTTTTTCAGGATAAAATAATGTATTAAAAACTTGCTGTTCAAGATGAATCACTCTTTGTTCTACACCCGGAAAGGTCAGTTTGCCTTTTAGTTTCCGTAAATCACGATAATAATTTCTCAATATTGAGAAGTGCAGCCTTTTTGCAGTTTTAATTGTAATTTCTGGTGTAACAAAGGGGTTCCCGTCACGATCTCCACCGGGCCAAAACCCAAAGTCAAAAATAGAATTTTCCAACACTTTAGCATCTACAATATTTTCATTGATATAATTGTATATCGTACTTGCAGAATGATAAAAAACATTTTCTAAAAACCATATTAAACTTACGGCCTCATCATATGGTGTAGGTTTTACCTTTTTATAAAAAGGGGTATTACCCAATTGAACTAAAAGTTTTTTTATGGTATCCAATTCATCATTCGCAATGGCCTTAGACAACTCATTAATAATGACTAGCACATTATCTGGGTAAAATTGAGTTGGATGAGCAGTAAGTACTATTCTAACCTTGAATCGATTTAGGTACTCCGTAAGAGCCTTAGTAAGTTGTTTATTTTGAGCTTCTTCTTTTATATTTCGCAAGGTTCCTCTTCCGTGCATATTATTCACATAAGAATATCCCGCATCTTCAATGGCATCAAATAAAACAACCTGACGCTCAATATATTGTATGAAATTGAATAGTAAATCTCGTTGTTGCTTTTGATCAAAGTTTGGAGCATACGCTCTAAAAAAATCCTTTACAATATGTTCAGGATTTTTGGCTTCGGCATATTGCGATTTACAATGCTCAGCAAATAGTGGTAAAAGCAAAGAAGTTTTTTTAATCGTCTTGAAAGGAAGCGTTAAAAATAAACTATTATAAATTTGAAATTTTGAAAGTATTTTTTCGTTAAAACGTTCGATTTTGGGTTTTCTAGCCATTATTTGGGGATAATTTATATTTCGCTAAAGATACTGTGCATCAGCCTTTTTTTATCGTTTATACTTTCTTCTAGAGAGATCATGGTCTCGGTTCTGGAAACACCAGGAACATCGTCAATTTTAAAAATAACCTCTTTAGCGTGATGGGTATCTTTAGCCCTAACCTTACAAAAAATATTAAATTTTCCAGTAGTAATGTGCGCTACTGTAATGTAAGGAATATTTCTTAAAGCATTAATTACAGCCTCAGTAGCACTTGTTTTTTCAAGAAAAATACCAACATACGCAATAAAGGAGTACCCTAACTTTACATAGTCTAAATTCAATGATGAACCTCTAATTATACCCGCGTCTTCCATCTTTTTTACACGTACATGAACCGTTCCTGCAGATATAAGTAGTCGTTTAGAAATATCAGTAAAAGGAACTCTGGTATTATCAATCAGAATATCCAAAATTTGATGATCGATTTCATCTAATGCAACTTTAGCCATTATATTTATATTTAAAAATGCAAAAATAATAAAAAAAAACTCCTTTTATTGTGATTTATTCAAAATATTATTGATTTTCTGGAAATAATATATCTATTTGGTCTTGATTCAATGATTTTTCTGCTTTAAATTCAATAATTAATTTGGATTGACCACTAGGATTCGAAACATTACGATGTGCGCGTTGTGTTGGACTGCTCCTGAATGAGTGCATTACAGGAATGAAATGTATTGAATCGTTCTTAAGTGTTTCTTCAAATTGGATGGCAAGAAATTGATTTTCTAAAATCTTATTATTATTTTTAATTCGAACCCCAGAAACCACAATATCTACAAAATCGGCTTTATTTTCAGGAATATCAAAATAATCCTCATAACTGCTATAAAAGGTTTGATTAACGCAATTTTGACAAAATATTTTATATGCCTTAAGTATATATTTTTTTGATATTTCACGTTGGTAATCCCCTGGAACATGTCCTGCTTCAAATAAAATAGTAGGAATTCCTAATTTGGTAAAAGTATCCCCAACGCAATTACTATTAAAGGTATCATCATACCGTCCAATTCCATGAGATACAAAAGGTTTTAATTCATTTACAAGCGCAGCTATATGCTGCATAGCAATTTTTCTAGCAGAGGTAATTGAACGATCTTCATTAGCTGCAGGTGCTAAAAAAGAAATACTTGCAGAGGGTCCGTTTATGCCGGCAGCATATATAGTCCGTTGGCCATGTAAGTTTAAACAATAATCTGGCGAAAATGAATTAAATAGTTTACGCAACGCGATACTTTCGGGTTGACTTAAGAAAGCAGCATCCCGATTTAAGTCAATACTATTGGCATTTAGTCGTGAATACGCTTTTGCACCATCAGGATTAAGCTGAGGTACGATAAACAAAGTCAATTTATTTTGTAACTCTTTTTGATTAGACTCTAAAAACCAAGGAATAAAGTCAATCAATGCCTTGGTAGTTGTAGTTTCATTGCCATGCATTTGAGACCACATTAATATTTTTTTTGATCCTGCACCTAATTTCAAAGCAACAATGGGTCTCCCTAAAACTGAATAGCCTATTGTTTGCAATTCAACATGAGTCGCAATTTTATTTTGAAATTCACTCCACAGTTCAGGCGGAAAATACCGTTTACATTGCATAAAGAGTAATATAAATACAAATGTAAACAACCTTTTGTTTACATATGTAGTTTACATATGTATTCAGATCAAAAACAATTATCAAATTATGTTGACAAAAGTTACAAATGTAGATTAAATTTTAACTTTATATTATTAAAATTCTAATAATCAATTACTTAATTAAAATATATGAAGTTTTTATTTAATTATTTTAAGTTTTAAATATGGAATATTATCCATACATTTGTTTTGCAACTTTTTAAAATTTACAATGTTAAACATAGATGATTTCATTTCTAGAATTGAAAAATTAATGGAAACTCATCAATTATCAGCTGCCGCATTTGCTGAAAAAATAGGAGTGCAACGTTCTTCAGTATCTCATATATTATCCAAACGGAATAAGCCAAGCTTAGATTTTATTTTAAAAGTACATCACCATTTTGAGGAAACCACTTTTGATACGTTACTCCTCAGTAAAAAATCTACCCCAACCCTATTTTCAGATAAAAATGAATTAGACGAAAAAATATCATTTCAGCAAAATTCATTGGCTATGGCTCGTTCTTCAAACGATAAAAAAAGTATTTTTCCTGCTGAAGAAGAAATTCAACAAATCATTCAAGTGTATAAGGATGGTAGTTTTAAGATTTTTGTTCCTAAAACTTAGTATTTTTATACGCAATGTATCGAGCTCTATTTCTTTATTTTTTCTTTTATACTTCTTGTTATAAAGTTGAACGAAATTGTTCTTCATTTCATACTGGAACATTTGAATTTCAGCAAATTTTTAATGGAGAACTAAATACTTCTTTTTTTGTTCGTGATTCAATTTATGAAATTGAAATGTATCAAGGTAAAATTGACACTTCCACTTTACGATGGGTAAATAATTGTGAATGTATTTTAACCAAGTTAAATCCTACTTCAAATCAAGAGAAAAGACCAATACGTATAAAAATATTAAATACTCAAAAAGACTCCTATACTTTTGAATATTCATTAGTCGGTGATACCAAAAACGTAAAGCGAGGAATTATAAAAAAAATTAAAAACTAATGACCCCAGATGTTATTATTGCCTTTTTTACCTTAACCTTTTTAGAAGTGGTTTTAGGAATTGACAACATTATTTTCATTTCAATTCTGGCAAGTAAATTTCCTGAAAAGAAAAGAAAAAAATTGATGCAATCTGGTTTGGCATTAGCCATGATAATGCGCATATTATTACTTTTAGGTATTAATTGGTTGATTCATATTCAAACTGTATTAATTTCTGTAGAACGTTCATGGTTTAGCGCTCATATTTCTATTCAGTCTTTAATTTTACTCGCTGGGGGTTTATTTTTACTTTATAAGAGCACTCATGAAATTTACCAAAAGGTGGAGGAAGTTGAAATTTTTAACAACGTTAAATCTCCCCAATCTTCTGTTTTTAAAACCTTGATCCAAATTGTATTAATTGATATTGTTTTCTCTTTTGACTCTATCCTTACAGCAGTTGGAATGACAAACGGAATTTCATTTGCCGTATGGATTATGATTGGTGCAATAGTGGTTTCTATATTGATTATGATTGGGTTTGCTGGACCAATTAATCAATTTATTAATAGTCATCCCTCAATTCAAATTTTAGGGTTGTCATTTTTACTTTTAATTGGTTTTATGTTAATTACAGAGGCAGCACATTTATCTCACACTTCACTTTTTGGAAGTACAATAGGGTCTATACCAAAAGGGTATTTATATTTTGCAATTGCTTTTTCTTTGGGAGTAGAAATGATTAATATGAAAATGAGAAAGCAAAAGTAAAATTATTAAAACTCAAGACTCATTTGAGAATTATCAGATCCATTAACAGGCTCTTCTTCTTGAACTTCAATATCATGTAATTCAATTTCCTCAGGTATTTCATAAGGTAAAGCCTCTTTTAACTGGATAGATTTAATTTTTTTATCTGTAAGCTGATTACCTAAGGCTTTAAAGCCTTTAACTGAAATAAACTCTTCTGCGTTGATTTCCAATGGGGTTATTGGATTTTTATCTCTAGATTTTTCAAATGTAATTTCAAGAATTGGACGCCATTCAAAACTCATAAAGAGTAATTCACCACCCTCTTTTATAAATGAATCTTCTTTATTAACAGATTCTAAACAAAACCGTTTAAGAAAATAGCGTTCTTTTTCTGGATCAAAATATACTGCAGTTATTGGTTTTTCTGGAATCCATTTTTCAAGGTATACCACTTTATCATCAAAATGAAGATTTAAATCAGGAGTCACTGCTTTAAATGTTCCTTGAGTAACAATTAATAATTTATCATCACCCTTAAATGCTCCCAATAATTGCCCACGTGCATCTAAATTAAGTCTACGAATACTATCATCAAACCAAATTTTTCTTGGTTTTAGAGTAGATACTCCTTTTTCTTTAAGTTCTACTTTTTTAATTCCATATTTAGTAACCGTATTACCTCGTACGGCCCTACCTTTAATTTGTAAATCAGCAAAATCAAGATCCCACCTAAGCTTTTTAATTGAACCTGAACTTCGTAAAATAATGGTAACGGTTTCTGCCTCACCATTTGGATTAGCAGAAAAATAAAGAATTTCAGATTGGGGTTTTCCTTGGGTTAAATCATAAATTTTATCACGTGTAATACCAGTAACTGCAAATCGCTTTATATAAGAAGCTCCTATTTTTCCATCTCGGTATATCATATTGTAAATTGTTCTTGAATCCTTTGTTTTAAATACAGCAGCATGGATAATGTGTTTTCCTACAAATAATTTACTATCCACTTTTACGACTTGCATTTTTCCTTCTTGGGTAAAAACTATAATATCATCTATATCGGAACATTCGCATACCATTTCATCTTTCCGCAATGAAGTTCCTATGAATCCTTCTTCTCGGTTCATGTATAGCTTCTGATTGCGCACAACAACTTTTTTAGCATCTACATCATCAAATAGACGGATTTCGGAACAACGAGCTTTACCATCACCATAGGTTTTTTTAAGATGAGTAAAATAGCGGATTGCATAATCTATTAAATGATTAAGATTATTTTTTACTTCTTCTATATCTCCTTCTAAAGCTTCAATTTTTTGTTGTGCTTTGTCCTGATCAAATTTTGAAATCCTTTTGATTTTTATTTCTGTCAACCGCACCAAATCTTCCTCAATTACTGGTCTTTTTAAATGTGCTATATAAGGTTTTAATCCTTCATCAATTGCATTTATAACTTCTTCCCAGGTTTCGGAGTTTTCAATATCTCGATAAATTTTGTGCTCTATAAATATTCGTTCTAATGAAGCATAGTGCCATTGATCCTCTAATTCTTCCAATTGCACATCCAATTCCATTTTTAATAATTGAACTGTATGATCTGTTGAAATCTTGAGCATTTCACTTACTCCTATAAAATGTGGTTTATTGTCAATTATGACACAGCCTAAAGGTGACAATGAAGTTTCACAGGCTGTAAAAGCATATAGGGCATCAATCGTTTTATCAGGTGATATATCTCCTGGTAAATGAACTAAAATTTCAACTTCAGATGAGGTGTTATCTTCAATTTTTTTAATCTTAATTTTACCTTTTTCATTTGCTTTTATAATACTTTCTATTAATGAAGTTGTATTCGTACTAAAGGGTATTTCTGAAATCACTAAAGTGTTTTTATCACGTTGTGAAATTTTAGCTCTCACTCGAACTCTTCCTCCTCTATTGCCATCATTATACCCTTGAACATCTATAATTCCACCCGTCTGAAAATCAGGATAAAGGGTAAATTTTTTACCTTTTAAATGAAGAATACTCGCTTCTAATAATTCATTGAAATTATGGGGCAATATTTTTGTAGATAGCCCTACGGCTATCCCTTCAGCTCCCTGTGCTAAAAGAAGTGGAAATTTAACAGGTAAATGAATGGGTTCTTTTTTACGACCATCGTAAGAGAGTTGCCATTTTGTGATTTTAGGACTAAATATTACCTCTAAAGCAAACTTTGACAATCTAGCTTCAATATAGCGGGGTGCAGCGGCACCATCACCCGTAAGTATATTCCCCCAATTTCCTTGCATATCAATGAGCAACTCTTTTTGTCCAATTTGAACCATTGCATCACCAATACTAGCATCTCCATGAGGATGATATTGCATTGTATGTCCAACAATATTAGCCACTTTATTATATCGCCCATCGTCGAGATCTTTCATTGAATGAAGAATTCGTCTTTGCACGGGTTTTAACCCATCTGCTATGGCGGGAACTGCACGTTCAAGAATAACGTAGGATGCATAATCAAGAAACCAATCTTGATACATCCCCGTAACTTTTTTCAAGGCATCTTGTTGTTCGTCAAAAATTTCGTTTTCTTCAATCATTTCTTCACTACTCCATTGCTTCCTCAGCTAAATCCAATTCTATTTTAAGATTGTCAATAATAAAATTCTGGCGATCTAAAGTATTTTTACCCATATAAAACTCTAATAATTGCTCAATTGTTGTATTCTTATCAAGCATCACTGGGTCTAAACGAATATCTTCTCCTATAAAATGTTTGAATTCATCAGGTGATATTTCTCCAAGTCCTTTAAATCGTGTAATTTCTACTTTTCCTTTTAATGCCTGAATAGCCTCTCTTCGCTCTTGGTCACTGTAGCAATAAAATGTTTGTTTTTTATCTCGAACCCGAAATAGTGGAGTTTGTAAAATGTAAAGGTGTCCTTCTTTAATTAATTCTGGAAAAAATTGTAGGAAAAAGGTAATTAATAAAAGTCTAATATGCATTCCATCCACATCAGCATCAGTAGCAATAACAATATTATTATATCTTAAGTCTTCAAGAGATTCTTCGATGTTTAACGCAGCTTGTAATAAATTAAACTCTTCATTTTCATATACAATCTTTTTAGACATTCCATAGCTATTTAAGGGCTTGCCTCTTAAACTGAATACTGCTTGTGTATTAACATCTCTAGATTTTGTAATTGAACCACTAGCGGAATCACCTTCAGTAATAAAGAGAGTAGATTCTAAACGACGATCCATTTTTAGATCAGGTAAATGAACTCTACAATCTCTAAGTTTTTTGTTATGCAGGTTAGCTTTTTTGGCACGTTCACGAGCTAATTTTCGTATTCCAGATAGTTCTTTTCTTTCCCGTTCTGCTTGAAGTATTTTCCGCTGTATTTTTTCAGCAATTTCAGGATTTTTATGTAAAAAATTATCTAATTGAGTGCTTAAAAAATCAATAATATAACTACGAACTGAAGGCATGTCCCCTCCCATTTCTGTCGATCCTAATTTTGTTTTGGTTTGTGACTCAAATACGGGCTCCATTACCTTAATACTTATAGCAGAGACAATAGATTTACGGATGTCTGAGGAATCAAAATTTTTCCCAAAATGATCACGAATTGTTTTAGCCAATCCTTCTCTAAATGCGGCTTGATGCGTGCCACCTTGTGTGGTATTTTGACCATTTACAAATGAGTAATATTCTTCGCTATATTGTGTTTTACTATGCGTTATGGCCACTTCAATATCTTCTCCTTTAAGGTGAATGATCGGATAAGCCAAATCATTTTCATTGGTTTGGTCGGTTAATAAATCTTTTAATCCATTTTCTGAAATATATTTTTCACCATTTAAATCAATGGTTAAGCCCGGATTGAGATAAACATAGTTTTTCACCATGCGATCAACATACTCCAATCGGTATTTGTAATTTTTGAAAATAGTTTGGTCCGGTACAAATATCACTTTGGTACCCCTTCGTTTTGAAGAAGGTTCCTGTGGGGACTCTTCTTTCAAATCACCATAATTAAATGATGCCCGCTTACTAAATGAATCTCGAGAAGATTCTACTTCAAAATGGGAAGACAATGCATTTACTGCTTTTGTACCTACACCATTCAAACCCACTGATTTTTTGAATGCTCTAGAATCGTATTTACCCCCAGTATTCATTTTTGATACCACGTCAACAACTTTACCTAGAGGAATTCCCCTACCAAAATCACGCACTTTTACACTGTTATCTTTAATTGTAATTTCAATGGTTTTTCCTGCACCCATAACAAATTCATCAATACAATTATCAATAACTTCTTTGAGCAAAATATAAATACCATCATCCGGGGAGGATCCATCACCTAGTTTACCAATGTACATACCTGGACGCATTCGAATATGCTCTTTCCAGTCAAGAGATCGAATGTTATCTTCGGTGTAGGCTGCTTGATTACTCATAGTTGGAATGCTAATATACTTATTGCCAAGTGAACCTAAAACGCTTTGAGTTCCAAGAAATCAACAATTCTTTAAGTTTTTTGTTAAAAAGTAATTGTGTGCGTTTTTTAGTAAATATTAAACTCCCAATAAGTATCAATTCAGAAATACGTAGTTTTAATAAAATATTTAATTTTTAATCAAATGAATTTAAAATCAATAAAAAATAAAACAGGTCCCTTTGTGCACACCGTATTTTTTTGGCTTAAAAATCCTACCCATACAAGTGATCGCAAAGCCTTTGAAAAAGCAATTCGCAAGTTAATAGAGACTAATCCTCAGGCAATATCAAATCATTTAGGATGTCCTGCTGAATCTGAGAAAAGAGATGTTGTTGACAATTCTTTTACCTATTGTTATGTAATGATTTTTCCTGATGAAGCATCACAAAATGCATATCAAACAGATTCTACTCACTTAAAATTTATCGAAGAAGCCTCTCATTTATGGGACCGTGTCTTAGTTTATGACTCTTTATCAATAAACAATTAAATAATATGAAAAAAAATATTCACTCTAAATCTATTCTTTTCTCTACAGGAATACTTATACACATTATTGGATTTATTCAATGTGAATCTAACTCAAAGTATTCAATAGAAAAACGTTGGACGGAAGAAAAAGCATGGCAATGGCAGGATGAATTTGGCTGGCGAGCAGGCACTAACTTTAATCCAAGTACCGCTATAAATCAATTAGAATTTTGGCAGGAAGATTCTTTTGATTTAGAGACTATTGAACGTGAATTAGCATGGTCTTCAGAATTAGGAATGACATTACACCGAGTTTATCTTCATAACCTCTTATGGGATCAAGATTCAATTGGATTTCTTCAACGTCTTGATGCTTATTTGCAAAAAGCGGATCAATTCAACATTAAAACTATGTTTGTTTTATTAGACGATGTTTGGCATCCTGTACCTAAACTTGGAATACAACCTGATCCTATACCCCGCGTTCATAATTCAGGATGGGTTCAAGCTCCTGGAGCTGAAATTTTAGGTGACAGCTTACGGCATGATGAACTTAAAAACTACATAAAAGGAGTAGTTAACCATTTTGCGAATGACAAAAGAGTTATCGCATGGGATTTATACAATGAACCTGATAATGTGGCCACACAACCTGGGCGAGTAGATTTGGAGGTTAAAAACAAGTATTCATTTTCATATGCTTTACTAAAGAAAACAGTAAAGTGGGCTAGAGAAGTGAATCCTTCTCAACCCCTTACAATGGGCTTGTGGAAAGGAGAAGTTAGCCATTGGGGTAATTTAGATTCTTTAAGACCCCTAGAGCGCTTTATGATTGAAAATTCAGATATCATCTCTTTTCACGCATATGAAGGCGATCCCGAAATCGTTAGTAAGAAAATTGAACTCTTGAAGGGCTACAATCGACCCCTTGTTTGTACTGAATATATGGCCAGAACAAATGGAAGTACATTTGAAAAGATTCTTCCTATTTTAAAAGAAAATCAAGTTGGTGCCATAAATTGGGGGTTTGTAGCAGGAAAATCAAATACCATATATCCGTGGTCTTCATGGAATGAATCTTTTGATAGCGTACCTAAAACATGGTTTCACGATGTTTATTTACCCGATAAAACTCCATTTTCAGATAAGGAAATCGAATTTATTAAAGCTCAATTACTTAATTAAATTTGAAAATGTGTGGCATAGGCTATAGAAAAAATACCACTCCAATAGGTCGTTAAAATTAAAACTGATGACATTGAAAAATCAAACGAAAACTTAACTAAACCCAATATACTATCAGAAAGTAAAAATAAAACTGCCCCTAAAGCAAACCAAAAGGTTGCCCTATTTCTGTTTTTAACATGTAATGAAAGTGCTTGCCAACACATCATAGCAATACAACTCACATAAAGTAAGACTGGGTATTTTAACCCAAATAAATTTGAATACATTTGAGAATATAGAATTGTAGCTACAATCAATAGTATTATGAGTATACTGTAATTAAATTGCATACCTCCTTTTCTAATCAATACGGTTACAAAAATTAAATGCCCAACTAAAAAAGAAGCTAAAGCAAATACAAAAAGAGAATCCCAAAGAATAAGTACATCCCCAATCAAACAAAAAATAAGACCTACAAATGTTAAAGTAATAGAAAATGTTTCTTTAGAACATGGTGAAAGTAAAGGAATCACCAAAATGAAACCTGTAGTAATGGGTTTAGCTATTTGATAAGCCAATAATGGACCTTCAATCACTAAATACAAAGACGTACAAAAACATACAAAAAGTAAACTGAGAAAAAATTGTAAACCAGACATTGATGAAAATTTTTTAAAACTCAATTTAAAAAAAGAGAAGCGTTTTCCTTAAACATTGAATCGGAAATGCATCACATCCCCATCTTTGACGATATACTCCTTTCCTTCTACTTTCATTTTACCAGCTTCTTTTACTTTAGCCTCTGTACCAAATTGCACATAATCTTCATAGGCAATAACTTCAGCTCGAATAAATCCTTTTTCAAAATCAGAATGGATTACTCCAGCAGCCTCGGGAGCAGAGGCACCTATGGGAATTGTCCATGCACGAACCTCTTTCTCTCCAGCAGTAAAATAGGTTTGTTGGTTTAATAATGAATACGATTCCCGTATCAATTTTGCAGCTCCTGCTTCCTCCAAGCCTAAGTCTTCTAAAAATAATTGACGTTCTTCAAAACTTTCTAATTCATTTATATCGGCTTCAATACTTACAGCTAAAACCAATAATCTAGCTTGTTCATTAGCTATAGTTTCTTTTACCTTATCAACGTAGGCATTTCCATTTTTTGCTGCACCTTCATCAACATTACAAATGTACAATACAGGTTTGTCTGTAATTAGTTGAAGAGGTGAAATAAACATATTGCGATCTTCTTCTTTACATTGAAACGAACGTACATTTTGAGCTGCTTCTAAAGCCTTTTTGACTTCATCCAATAGCGCTTTTTCTTTTACAGCCTCTTTATTTCCAGTACGTGCTGCCCGATTGACTTTTTCTAATCTTTTATCAACCGTTTCAAGATCTTTAAGTTGGAGTTCGATATCAATTATTTCTTTGTCACGAATTGGGTTTACTGACCCTTCAACATGTACAATATTATCATTATCAAAACAACGTAAAACATGTAAAATAGCATCTGTTTCTCTAATATTTGCAAGAAATTGATTCCCTAATCCTTCCCCTTTACTCGCTCCTTTAACTAAACCCGCTATATCAACAATTTCAACTGTAGCAGGTATAACTCGCTGTGGTTTTACCAATTCTTCTAATTTTTCTAAACGCTTATCAGGTACATTCACAACACCAACATTAGGTTCGATAGTACAAAACGGAAAGTTGGCACTCTGTGCTTTGGCATTTGAGAGACAATTGAATAAAGTGGATTTTCCAACATTTGGGAGCCCTACAATTCCTGCTTTCATTTTTTAAATTTTGGCAAAAATAAACTTTCTTTTGGCTTTTACATTTCCTTTTAGTAATTATGGTATTTTAATAAAGTGTTTTATGACCCAAAAAAAATATTTGATTATTCATGCAGATGATGCAGGACTTTGCTGGTCAGAAAATAAAGCCACTCAAATGGGCATGACAAAAGGAAGTATTTCTTCAACTAGCCTTATGGTACCCTGTCCTTGGTTTTATAATATGGCTCAATTTTGTTTAGAACATCCAGAGATAGATTATGGAATTCACCTTACCCTTACTGGAGAATGGAAAACTTACCCCTTTAAACCAATTACATCTAAAGAGTATATACCTTCCCTAGTTGATCGTAACGGACATTTACCTATGAAACGAGCTGCGATACGTGATTATGCTAAAACAGAAGAAGTGCGTTTAGAACTTAGAAATCAAATAGAATATGCATTTTCCTTGGGGTTACAACCTTCCCATTTAGATTCACACATGTACACTTTAGGGCTTAGACAAGACTTATTAGACCTGTATATTGAACTCGGTAAAGAATATCAATTACCAATTATCTTAAGCAAAAAATTAATTGACTATACTGGTGAAGATTCTGCAAAATTTAAAATCAATGATAAAAATTGTATTGAATCGCTTTTTATGGCTTCTTTTATTGAATTTGAAGGGATTGGTTTAGCTGCTTTTTATGAAAAAGCAATACAAGAGATTCAATCGGGACTATCTATTTTTTTAATTCATCCTGCCCTACTCAATGAAGAAATTCGACAGGTAACATTAGATCACCCTAATTTTGGTGCAGTCTGGAGAAGTCAAGACGCAGATTTTTTTAATAGCAAAAAATGTAAAAAGCTTTTAGAAAAAAACAACATAGAATTGGTAAACTTTAAAAGTCCAGAGGTACTTAGTCTTCTGGGTGCATAAATCGTTGTTTTCCTAAAAGGGCTTCTTCTGACTCTTTATGATTTTCATCAGGAACACAACAATCAACTGGACAAACTGCAGCACATTGGGGTTCATCGTGAAATCCTTTGCATTCTGTACATTTATCAGGAACAATAAAATAATATTCATCAGATACAGGTACCTGAAAAGCGTCTGCATCTACAGCCTTTCCACTTGGCAATACAACTGATCCTCGAAGTGATGTCCCATCTTGATATCTCCAATCTTCTGCACCTTCATAGATAGCAGTATTAGGACATTCGGGTTCACATGCACCACAATTGATACATTCATCAGTTATAATTATAGCCATAGCAATTATCTTTCCTTAAATTTGTGTAAAAATAACATCTTAATCCCTTTCCCACAAATAGATGAACAACTCACTTAAACGTATAAAAGCACTTTATGCCCTAGGAGATCATTTCCGATTTTATGATAGAGAAGATAAAAATTATAATCCGTTAAGTGAAGCTATTGAAAAAGCAATTTATTTGAATGGATGGTTTACTCGAAATCATGTAGAATTGGCAATTAAAAATTGGGGGGAAACACTCCAAGAACAAGAACTATCGCAATGGCTTTGTAAATATTCTATACCCAACGCAAATTCTAAAAGAAAAATTGCATTAATTCTTGCCGGAAATATCCCCTTAGTGGGTTTGCATGATGTTTTGTGTGTATGGGTAAGTGGTTATCATGCCTTAGTAAAATGTGCTTCTAAGGACAATGTATTACTTCCATATATAGCTCAATTTTTAGAAACACAATCAGGTGAAAAACGTATAGAATTTACTGATAAAGTGGTCACTGGTTTTGATGCCATTATTGCTACCGGAACAAATAACTCTGCTCGTTATTTTGATCATTATTTTTCAAAATACCCCCACATCATTCGTAAAAACAGAAATGGGGCAGCTGTTTTATCAGGAAATGAAACAGAGGAAGAACTCGAGGGATTAGGGCACGATATTTTGGATTTTTTTGGATTAGGATGTAGAAATATTTCAAAACTTTATCTTCCGAAGGGGTTTGATTTAAATCTAATATTTGGTGGGCTTTATCCCCTTTCCTATTGTATTGATCATCCTAAATATGCCAACAATTATGATTATAATAAAGCAATATTTTTGATGAGAGAATTTCCGTTTTTAGAAAATGGCTTCCTATTGTTAAGAGAAAATGATTCATACAGTGCACCAATAGCTTGCGCTCATTACGAATTTTACGATTCACTTGATTATGTTTTTTCACAATTAAATGCAAATCAGGATATAATACAATGTTTAGTTAGCCATATTTCAATTGATGGAGCTATTCCTTATGGAACTACTCAAAAGCCTCATTTATGGGAATATGCTGACGGTATTGATACTTTAGATTTCTTATTGAAATTATAAAAAAAGAAATATTAAATTTTCTATCAATTAATTTCTGTTAACAACTCAAAAAAAAATTAGTTAGAACAAGTTTTCATTTCAACTGATAATAACAATATTTGCAAATAATTTTTTTATTAATTTTTGCAAGCAAAAGTTTTAATCCTTTTTACCTTATGAAAGTTCACAATTTTAGCGCAGGCCCCTCTATTCTACCTCATGAGGTTATAAAACAAGCTTCAGAAGCTGTTTTAGACTTGGATCAATCAGGTTTGTCATTAATTGAAATTTCACATCGTAGCAAAGCTTTTATTGACATTATGGATGAAGCCTGTGAACGTGCTCTTCGTTTGACAGGATTAGAGGGAAAAGGATACAAAGCAATTTTTCTTCAAGGAGGAGCAAGCACACAATTTTTAATGACTGCCTATAACCTTTTAGAAAATAAAGCAGGTTATATTAATACTGGAACATGGTCTGAAAAAGCAATAAAAGAAGCAAAACTTTTTGGTCAAGTTGATGAAATTGCAAGTTCTAAAGACAAAAATTTTAATTATATACCAAAAGGGTTTACTGTACCCTCTGATCTAGATTATTTACATATCACTACGAACAACACCATTTTTGGAACCCAGTACAAATCTATTCCAAAATGTGAGGTGCCGCTACTCGCGGATATGAGTTCTGATATTTTTTCAAGACCCCTTGATTATTCAAAATTTGACTTATTCTATGCAGGAGCTCAAAAAAATATGGGTCCAGCAGGAACAACTCTTGTAATTGTTAAAGAATCTATTTTAGGTAAGGTAAGTCGTAAAATTCCTTCTATGTTAGATTACAAAGAGCAAATTGACAAAGAGAGTATGTACAATACCCCTCCTGTTTTTGCAGTGTATACTTCTTTATTGACCTTAAGATGGATCGAAGCTCAAGGAGGTTTGGAAGCTATGGGTGCAAAAAATGCAATGAAAGCGACTCATTTGTATGGTGAAATTGATCGAAATTCACATTTTAAAGGTTTTGCAGCTATTGAAGACCGGAGCGAAATGAATGCTACTTTCAATTTAAATGATGAGGGGATAACCGATATCTTTGACAATTTATGTAAAGCCGCTGGTATTAGTGGATTAAAGGGTCATCGATCTGTAGGGGGCTACAGAGCTTCGATATACAATGCACTCCCAATGGAGAGTGTAGAATTATTGGTAGATTGTATGCAAACTCTAGAAAAAAATCACTAAAACTATTACATGAAAATTTTAGCAAACGATGGTATTTCTGAAGCAGGAATTGAATTAC
Organism: Flavobacteriaceae bacterium; assembly: GCA_023257625.1. Classification (GTDB taxonomy): domain Bacteria; phylum Bacteroidota; class Bacteroidia; order Flavobacteriales; family Flavobacteriaceae; genus MS024-2A. Next base: position 40,105 of record JALRBW010000069.1, read on the forward strand.
TTTCCAAAAATGGATTTGAAGTAATTACAACGAATGTCGCTCAAAATCAATTGGCATCATTTATCAATGATAACCAAATTATAGCATTACTTGTGAGAAGCGCTACAACCGCTCGAAAAGAATTAATTGATGCATGTCCAGGATTACAACTTATTGGTCGGGGTGGTGTGGGTATGGATAATATTGATGTTGATTATGCAAAGTCTAAAGGATTACATGTAATTAACACTCCAGCCTCATCCTCAGCTTCAGTAGCTGAACTTGTTTTTTCTCATTTATATGGAGGAGTACGTTTTTTACATCAATCGAATAGAAGTATGCCTTTAGAGGGAGAAACAAATTTTAAAGGGCTCAAAAAAGCTTATGAAAAGGGCATTGAATTAAAAGGTAAAACTTTAGGAATTATTGGATTCGGACGAATTGGTCAAGAAGTAGCTCGAATTGGTTTAGGCGTTGGAATGAGGGTAATTGCAAGTGATAAATATATTCAAAACGCACAAGTAGAGGTCAAATTATTTAATGGGCAATCACTTACTGTTAATATTGAAACTCAAGAAATTGATTCACTTCTTGCTGAAGCTGATTTTATAAGCCTTCATGTTCCTGCACAAAAAGAATATGTTATTGATGGTGCTTCCTTTTCTAAAATGAAAAAGGGTGCAGTTCTTATTAATGCTGCTCGTGGCGGTGTTGTTGATGAAGTTGCATTAGTTGACGCTTTAGATAGTGGTCAATTATCATTTGCAGGACTTGATACTTTCGAAAATGAACCAAAGCCTGAAATCAAACTATTAATGCATGATAAAATTTCACTTTCTCCACATATAGGTGCAGCAACTCTTGAAGCTCAAGACCGTATCGGTGAAGAACTAGCCACTCAAATTTGTTCATTACTTAAAACCTGATCTAGTTGCTTAAACGTCTGAAAGAAAAGTGGGGTATTGTCTCTAATAAGCAACTAATTATAATTTTTGTGGTTTTTGGAATCACAGGATCACTTAGTGTTAAATTGGCACTTCCTGTACTACAATACCTAAATATAAATCCTGACACTTTTGAAACAATTCCTTTAGGGAATGTTATTTACTGGGTTTTACGTATTTTAATTATTTTCCCTGTATATCAAGTACTGCTTTTAGGAATTGGCACAATTTTCTTTCAATTTCGCTTCTTTTGGGAATTTGAAAAGAAAATTATGAACCGGCTGATTGGTAAACAATTTTTTGATGAAAATAATTAACTTGATCTAAATTGAATCAAGTTTAAAAATTCATTTCGTGTGTCTGTATTTTTAAAGCTTCCTCTAAAACCTGATGTAGTGGTAGTAGAATTCTGCTTTTGAACACCACGCATCATCATACACATGTGCGACGCTTCAATCACTACAGCAACACCATCGGGCTTTAACGTGTCATTTATACAATCTAAGATTTGTTCTGTTAAACGCTCTTGAACCTGAAGGCGTCGAGCAAAAACATCTACAACACGAGGGATTTTACTTAATCCAACGATATGTCCTTTGGGTATGTAGGCAATATGGGCCTTTCCAAAAAAGGGCAACATGTGGTGTTCACATAATGAATATAATTCAATGTCTTTTACAATAACCATTTCATTATATTCTTCTTCAAACATGGCGCTTTGTAAAATTTGTTTTGGATCTTTTTCATAGCCCTCAGTAAGAAATTTCATAGCTTTCGATGCACGTTCAGGAGTTTTTAAAAGCCCTTCCCTATCTTTATCTTCTCCTAATAAATCAATTATTTCTTCATAATTAGATTTGATTTGTTCTGTTATTGAAATGGTGTTGATGTTAAAATTTTCATTCATATTTAAGCAATTTTTTTTGAAAATAAATGTGTTAACTTTTCTATTTTGGGAGCAATTAAAGCTTGGCAATAGGGATGATTTTTATTTAAATTATAAAAGTTATGATGCTCAACTTCAGCTAAATAAAAAGGACCCGCTTCTTGAATTTCCGTTACAATAGGTTTTTCAAAAATCTTAATTGCCTCTAATTCTTTAACCACATTTAAAATAACACTCTTTTGATCATGTGAAGTATAGAAAATTGCTGAACGATATTGCGTGCCTATATCATTTCCTTGCCGATTTAAAGTTGTAGGATCATGGGTTTGAAAAAAAATAAACAATAAATCTTTTAAGGAAATTATATTTGTATCATAGTTAAGTGAAATAGCTTCTGCGTGACCAGTTCTACCTGTACAAATTTCCCGATATGCTGGATTTTTAATTTTTCCTCCTGTATATCCAGGACAAACATTAGATACTCCACGTATTTGAAGAAAAATAGCTTCAGTACACCAAAAACAACCCCCAGCGAAATAAATAGTTTTGATCAACTTTTAGCAATTTTTATTAAACAAATATAACTATAGAATTTATCAAATCCGAATCAATTCTTTTTAAATTGATAAAAATTATAGTTATAACCTCAAGGAATTCAAAAAAATAAAGAGCTAGACTTTAAATAAAATGTATTTTTGAAAAGGTATGAAAATGCTCCTATCAGCTCGGAAAATATCAAAACATTACGGCGCAATACAGGTATTGAATAAAATTGATGTTGATGTATATGAAAATGAAATTGTTTCAATTGTAGGTCCTTCTGGAGCAGGAAAAACTACTTTACTTCACCTTTTGAGTACTTTAGACAGACCTAATGTTGATCCTGATAGTTCACTTTTTTTTAAATCAACTAATCTATTTGATTTAAAAGATACACAACTTTCAAAATTTAGAAATCAAAACATGGGTTTCATTTTTCAATTTCATGAACTTTTACCTGAGTTTACTGCACTTGAGAATGTTTGCATTCCGGGTTGGTTAGCACCAAAACATGCTAATAATATTATTGAAAATAAAGCAATGGATTTGTTGAAACGTTTGGGATTAGAAGATCGCTTGAATCATAAGCCTTTAGCAATGTCTGGAGGTGAACAACAACGTGTAGCCGTTGCTAGAGCACTAATAAATGATCCTAAAATAATATTTGCAGATGAACCCAGTGGAAATTTAGATACTGAAAATGCTAAACAATTACATGATCTTTTTTTTGAACTTCAAAAACAAAGAGGCTGTAGTTTTGTAATTGTAACTCATAATCAAGAGTTAGCAAAACGTTCTAATCGAATTGTACGTTTAAAAGACGGCAAAATTGACTCGTGAATAGAACCGAAATGTATTCCTTCCTAAATGAAAAAGCAGCTCATTATGAGCAGCCATTTTTCTTGGAATCCGACCCTATTCAAATTCCGCATCAGTTTTCAAAAAAAGAAGATATTGAAATTATTGGATTTCTAATTGCATCCATTGCTTGGGGAAACCGACTTAGCATAATTAAAAGTGGTCATAAAATAATTAAATTGCTAGAACATGATCCACTTAGCTTTGTTCTTAATCACAAAAAAAAAGACTTAGCTGCTCTACTTGACTTTACTCACAGAACATTTAATGGAATAGATTTATGTTATTTCATTAAGGCATTGCGTCATATATATCAACATCATGGGGGATTAGAAAAAGCATTTACTATAAATCCAAAAGCTGAAAATATGGATAAAAACATACATCATTTTCGTTCGCTATTTTTCGAATTACCACATGAAAAAAGAACAGAAAAACATGTTGCAGACCCAATGCGGGGCTCCGCTACTAAAAGAATCAATATGTTTTTACGTTGGATGGTTAGAGAGTCAAAAAAAGGGGTCGATTTTGGGATTTGGAATCGAATTAGCCCAGCACAATTATCTTGTCCTTTAGACCTTCATAGTGGAAGAGTTGCGCGAAGTTTAGGGCTTATAAAAAGAAAGCAAAATGACCAAAAAACAGTTTTTGAATTAGATACTGCTTTGCGAAAACTTGACCCTCAAGATCCTGTTAAATACGATTTTGCACTTTTTGGCTTAGGAGTTTTTGAAGATTTTAACTAATCCTTCTGTACTTCTTTTGTTCAGTTTGTGATCAAATTATACCTTTATTCAAAGCACATAATATGCATAAGAGGATTTTACAAAATATAGGTCCAGGAACTTTGATTACAGCAGCATTTATTGGACCAGGAACAGTTACCCTTTGCTCTTTAGTTGGGGTATTGTTTGGATTGAATTTATTGTGGGCAATAGGGGTCTCTATTTTAGCTGCTATTGCCCTACAAAGTATGGCAGTTCGCTTGAGTATCATTACAGGTCAAGGGATAGTTCCCTTAATACAAAATGGACTTATTCCTAAAGGAATAAAAATATTTTTTACAGGATTAATTTTCGGAGCCATTCTAGTAGGAAATACAGCCTATGAAGCTGGTAATATAAGTGGGGCTGTGTTAGGTATTGAAACAATTTTTGGGAATATTCCTTTTGTTCTAGGAAATACCTCAGTTAATTTATATTCTATTGGAGTTGGCTTAATTGCTGGAATTTTACTTTGGCTGGGAAAATACAAACTTATTGAAAGAACATTAATTGGTATGGTTGTAATTATGAGTGGTACATTTCTAATTACTGCAATTACTACTGCTCCTTCATTTGTTGAAATAGTAAAAGGACTTTTTTCATTTTCTTATCCAAAAGGAAGTCTACTTAGTATAATTGGATTGGTAGGAACTACAATTGTTCCATATAATCTTTTTTTACATTCAGCTCTTGTCCGGGAAAAATGGAATTCTAAATCGCAGCTCCCAAATGCATTACATGACATGCGAATTGCTATAGGTCTGGGGGGTATTATTTCCATCAGTATCATAATTACAGCCGCTGGAGTTCAATTAAATACCATTGAAAATGCTGCAGATTTAGCTTTAGGATTGGAATCACTTTTTGGAGCATCAGCAAAATATTTTTTATCTTTTGGACTCTTTTCCGCGGGTGTCACTAGCACCCTTACTGCGCCTCTTGCTGCTGCATATGTTACCTGTGATTGCTTTCAATGGAAAGCAAATTTATCCGAAAAGCGATTTCGTTTAATAGGACTATTTATTATACTCTTCGGTGTTGTAATATCTGCTTCTGGGTTAAAGCTAATTTTGATAATTCAATTTGCACAAATTATCAATGGAATTTTACTCCCTTTAATTGCAGCTATTCTTTTGTGGATGATTAATAATTCAAAACTTATGGGTTCTTATAAAAACAACAATATTCAAAATATAATTGGTGTTGGCATTGTTTTAATTACCTTGTTTTTAAGTTATCGTACCCTAGTTTTTCTTTTTTAACCTATAACTTGTGACTAAAATACCTTATAACATAAATATTGATGTTGCTGAAGGAATTCAAAACGAAGAAGCACTTTTCCCCTATTTATATGCATGTAATATTGCCTGTGGTGCTCATGCAGGTAATCTTGATGAAATGAAACGTGTTATTTATTTAGCAGAAAAATATAATGTCCATATAGGTGCACATCCTTCTTTTCCTGATCGCAATCATTTTGGAAGACGCTTAATTGTAATGGATGAAAACGCTCTTTATGATACTATTGCTAACCAAATTGAAAAATTAAATAATCTACTCCAAAAGCCACTTTACCATGTCAAAGCACACGGAGCACTTTACCATAGTACGGCTCATTTAAAAGATCATGCTGAAATTTTATTAAACGTACTCTGTACTGAATTCCCTTATGTGAAATTATTTGCCCCTCCTTACTCTGAACTCGAAAAACAAGCCCTTTTAAGAGGAATTGAAGTTTGTCGTGAAGCTTTTTTAGACCGACGCTATTTAACACGTAACGAATTAGTAGATAGATCTGAAAATGAAGCTCTATTAAACAATATTCAAAGTGTTTGTGATCAATTTATACAACTAACTCAGCACCAAAAAGTTTTTACACTCCAAGATCAATGGGTAAGTCTTAACGCCGATACCTTTTGTCTCCACGGAGATCATCCAATGGTATTAGATTTTTTAGAAGCTATTTATAAAATCACAAATTAAGCAAAAATGAAAACCCTAAATCCATTTAGTTTTTTTCAATTACATCCTAATGCCCTATTAATTCAATGGAAAAAAGATCCTTCGGATCAATTGCTTAATGAAATTTTAACTTTGAAATCAGAATTATCAACACATTTAAAAGAAATTAAAGGCATTACTCAAGGTTATCAATCCCTCTTAATTTTATTTGAGAAACCCCTTAAGTCAATAAGTAAAAAACAAAATGAAATTTTGACAATATATAATGCAATCAGCCAATTTAAAGAACCTATTGCAAAGCATTGGACCTTACCTGTTTGTTATGATCCCATTTTTGGTTATGACCTTCTTTCATTATCCAATCAACTTGAAATTGAACCCACTAAACTTATAGAATTACATAGTTGTAGTGTATACCGAGTTCAATTTATTGGATTTCTCCCAGGATTTTTATATCTCAACGGCCTACCCAAAGTCTTAAATACGCAAAGGAAAGCTATACCCTCCCCTAAAGTACAGCCAGGATCTGTAGGAATTGGTGGTTCACAAACAGGTATTTATCCAATTGAAAGTCCCGGAGGTTGGCATATTATTGGAAATACTCCAGTTAATCTGTTTAATCCAGAAGCAAAATTCCCATGTTTTGCAGAATCTGGTGATAAAATATCATTTGAACCGATATCACAAAATGAATATGCTAAAATTAAAAAAGCATATACTAAAGGAACCTACACCCTAAAACATGATTGAAATTATTCATCCCGGTTGGTACTCATCCATTCAAGATCAAGGTCGATGGGACACACTTCATTTAGGAGTACCTATCGGAGGAGCTATGGATCATGAAGCTTTTCAATTAGCAAATGCGTTATTAAATAATTCTAAATATGATGCTGTAATTGAAATGACTTATTTCGGTGCACAACTTAAGTTTCATCAAGACACACTTATTTGTATCACGGGAGCAGATATGGAGCCGAAATTGAATGGAAAAAAAATATCAAACAATAAAGCTATCGCGGTAAAAGAAGGAGATCAACTTAAATTTACACATGCCTTGAATGGATGTCGTACTTATTTAGGCGTCTTTGGAGGCATTCAAACAGAAACGCTTCTGGGAAGTAAAAGTCAGGCCAAAGGTATTACTAGGAGTAGCAAATTAACTAAAAATAATATTTTACCAATTGGAACAAACTCAGTAAAACCTTCAAGATTTTCTCATATTGCTTTCAATAAAAAGTACGATAACTTTAATGATCTAAATGTTTATCCAGGACCTGAATATGATGATTTACCTCTTTTATCAAAACAAAAAATAGAACAATCTAAATTTACTGTTTCAAAAGATCATGACCGAATGGCCTTTCGCTTAAACGAAAAAATTGCCCCCCCTTCTAAATCAATTTGGACCTCACCTGTAATACCAGGAACTGTTCAATGTACACCAGATGGTACCTTGCTAATTCTTATGCGTGATGCACAAGTTACAGGTGGATACCCTAGGATACTTCAACTCAGTGATGAAGCATTGAACTGTTTAGCTCAAAAAACAACTTCAAATCAAATTCAGTTTATTCTTTCCTCAGTAAATGACACCTAAGAATAAATCCATTTTAAAATTGTTTATTACTTTTGTTGGGATCATTTTTACATGAAATTACTTCTTAAAAACGCGACTTTACTTGATGAAAAGAGCCCTTTTCACAACCAAAAGAAAGACGTTTTTATACAAGAAGGGATTATTTCTGCTATTGAAGATTCAATTGCTACCAAAGCTGAGACTGTAATTGAAATAAATGATTTACATATTTCCTCTGGGTGGTTTGATCCCAGTGTATCTTTTGGTGAACCAGGATATGAAGAACGAGAAACTCTTGAAAATGGATTATTAACTGCTGCAAAAAGTGGTTTTACAAATATTGTTTTAAATCCCAACACTAATCCTGTTATAGACTCCTATTCAGACATTAATCATTTACAAAACATTAGTCAAAATTTTACAACACTTTTACACCTTAGTGCCTCATTATCTGAACATGGAGAAGGAAAACAAATGGCTTCATTAGCAGATTTAAATAAAGCTGGAGCCTGTGCCTTTGGAGATTTCAATGTTGCTATTAATAATCCCAATTTACTCCGAATTGCATTAGATTATGTTCAAAATTTTAATGGCTTAATCCAAGCCTATCCAGTAGATACTTTGCTCTATTCTAAAGGTCAAATGAATGAAGGTTTAGTAAGTACTACTTTAGGATTAAAAGGTATTCCTACAATTGCTGAAACAGCAGTTCTGGCGAGAGATTTACAACTTCTAGAATATACTCAGGGAAAAATGCATATTCCCTTTATTTCATGTGCTGAAAGTGTTGAACTTATCCGTAATGCAAAAAAAAGAGGCTTAAATGTAAGTGCTGCTGTAGGTTTAGCCCACCTTCTATTTACTGATAATAATCTTTTAAATTTTGACTCCAGATTTAAAATATGTCCCCCATTACGTTCTAGTACTGACCAAAGAGCTTTACGTGAAGGTCTCTTAGATGGTACAATTGATATGGTAACAACATTACATCAACCCTTAAACCCTGAAATCAAAAACTTAGAATTTGTAAGTGCTGCAGAAGGAAGCATAGGATTAGAGGCTGCCTTTAGTTCATTACTTACCATTTTCCCTTTAGAAAAAGTTGTTTCATTTCTCAGTCGAGGAAAAAACCGTTTTGGCATTCAAAACAAAGGAATAGCCATAGGTCAAGTTGCTGATTTGAGTCTATTTATTCCTAAGGGAAATTGGACATTACAAATCGAAAACCTTCATTCCACTTCAACGAACTGTTTGTTTATTGGTCAACAACAAAAAGGAAAAGTAATAGGATGTATTCGAAAAAATCACCTTCAACTCAATCAATAAGTAAATCATGTTAGAATATCGGATTCGGGAAGGTGCTGAAACAGAAGAACCGAACCCTGCTTTTATTTTAGTTCACGGTTATGGAAGTAACGCCGATGATCTTTTTTCATTTGCCCCACACCTCCCTAAACAATATACAATTATTTCTATTCAGGCTCCACTATCTATTGGTTTTGGTGGATATGCTTGGTATCCTATCAGTTTCGAAACTGGGGGTAAATTAAAAACAGAAATAAGTGATGCATGGAATGCAGTGGAATTAGTAGCCAATACAATTGATGAATTAATTAATATTCACAATTTAAATTCAAAAGACATAACTTATTTAGGATTCAGTCAGGGGGCAATTTTAGGTTGGGCTTTTGCTTATACCTATCCCTATAAAGTAAGACGATTAATTGCATTAAGTGGCTTTATTCATGAAAGTGTTTCAGTTACCCAAACTACTCCATTCCAAGTATTTGCCTCACATGGCACAAATGATACTGTAATATCTATTGATCTTCCTAGAACTTCAATTTTACCCTTACAAAAGCTAAATCCATCAATAACATATTATGAATATCCTGAGGGACATACAATTTGCCAAAAAAACTTTTATGACTTATTGGATTGGATTGCTAAAACAACTTGAAATATAAAAACTAAAAGGAAGTTATTTGAAGAGTATCATAAGCTAAATAAACATTAGGAGGTAGAATTTTACTAACCTCTTCATGAAATCCTATTAAGTGGCTTAAATGTGTAAAGAAACATCGTTTCGGATTTAATTCTTTAATTAAACCTAGGGCTTCTTCTAAATTTAGATGGCTTATATGGGGTTCAATCCTTAGGACACTTAGTACGAGTACGTCTAAGTTTTTAAGTTTCTGTTTTTCTTCTTGAGGAATTGATTTTACATCTGTTAAATAACAAAAGTTATCAATTCGGAAGCCTAAAACAGGTAATTGATTATGTAATACCTCAATTGGAATAATTTTTTTATTGTTAAAAACAAAGGGCGATTTAGGATCAACAATTTGAGTAGTTACAGAGGGTGCCCCAGGGTATTTATTTTCATCATTTAAAATATAATCAAATCTTTTATTTAAATTTTCCAAAACTCGTTGACTCGCATATAAAGGCATTGCTCCTTTATTAAAAACAAAAGGGCGAATATCATCTAAACCCGCAGTATGATCAGCGTGTTCATGAGTAATAAATATTGCATCCACTTTTGGACATTTTGAACGAATCATTTGTTGCCTAAAGTCTGGACCACAGTCAATTACCAAATGGGTATTTTCCCATTTTACTAAAATAGAAACGCGTAGTCGTTGATCTTTTGGATTTTGGCTTAAACACACAGGATGGGTACTTCCAATAACTGGAACACCTTGTGATGTGCCAGTGCCTAAAAATTCAATTGTCAACATAGATAAACAAAGGTATTATTTTGCTTTTATAAACCGTTGAAGTTTGTATTTTTACCTAACTTTTGAATCATGGATCAAACATTATTAGGAGACAAAGGATTTGACAATAAACCATCCATTGAAGCTAAAGCGCTTCGCATTAATTTAAACGAATACATTTACGGAACTTTTGCAGAAATTGGGGCGGGCCAAGAGGTTGCACGTCATTTTTTTCGTGTAGGCGGCGCCTCTGGCACGATTGCTAAAACAATTAGCGCTTACGATAAAAACTTTAGTGACACTATTTATGGTGAAGAAGCTGACGGACGCTATGTAACTGAAACACGATTAGAAAAAATGTTGAATCATGAAATGCGATTATTAGAGACTCGTATTCCTAAAAAACAACGATCTAATAAAATGTTTTTTACCCTTGCCAACACAGTAACAACTATTGATTTTGCAAAAAAGTTCAAAGGCCATGGTTGGATGGGAATTCGTTTTCAAACTAAACCGAATGAAGCCTATAGTGAAATAGTTTTGCACATTCGTTTTCATCAAAACGAAGCAAGGCTTCAACAAGAGGTTTTGGGAATTATGGGTGTTAATTTGGTTTATGGTGCATTTTATAAATATGAAAATCCAAAAAAATTATTGCGTTACCTCTATGATCATATTGATCAAGATGCCGTTGAAATTGATACTATAAACTTTTCAGGACCTATTTTTAAAGAAGTAGATAACCGTTTGATGAGTCTTCAATTGATTCGAAATGGGATGACAGACGCTGTAATGTTTGATGCTAGCGGTAATAATATTCTACCCGCACGTATTCTTTACAAAAAAAATATTCTTGCTTTACGAGGAAGTTTTCGTCCTGTTACTAAGGTAAACATAGACATGTTTCAAAAATCTTTTGAAATTTTTTCTAAAGAAGAAAATGTGGATATTTCAAATACAGAGGTCATATTCGAAATTACTCTTTCTAATTTACGTGCTGAAGGTGAAATTGATGAAAAAGACTTTATGGATAGAGCAAAACTTTTATGTACTCTTGGTCATACTGTTATGATTTCTAATTTTAAAGAGTATTATCGTTTAATCGATTATTTTTCAAAATACACCAAGGAGCAAATTGGGCTTACTATGGGAGTAAATAATTTTGTAGACATTTTTGATGAACAATATTACCAAGATCTAAGTGGTGGAATACTTGAGGCCTTTGGAAAAATGTTTTACAATAACCTTAAAGTGTATTTATATCCAATGATTCACGAAAAAACTGGTGAAATTGTTACTAGCAATAACTTAAAATTACATCCCAGAATGAAAGACTTTTACAAGTTTTTCAAATACAATGGTAAAATTGTTGATATCTTCGATTATGAGCATAATTACTTATCCATTTTTTCACGAGAAATTCTTCGTAAAATAAAACAAAATAAAGAAGGTTGGGATGATCAATTACCCAATGGAATAGCGGCTTTGATTCGTAAAGAAAAAATGTTTGGATATAAAAATTAACTACCCATTCAAAATTTGAGCAGCGTGGTTTTTAGTTTCAACTTTTGATATAATCCGTTCAACAATCCCCATCTCATCAACAATAAAGGTCATTCTGTGTATACCATTATATTCTTTTCCCATAAATTTTTTAGGGCCCCATACTCCAAAGGCATTGATAACTTTTTTTTCTGTATCGGCCAATAATGGAAATGGAAAATCAAACTTTGAGACAAAATTTTGTTGTGCTTTTTCATTATCTGCACTTACCCCTAAAAGTGTGAATCCGGCATTTTGTAATTCTGTATAATGATCACGTAAATCACATGCTTCAGCAGTACATCCCGGAGTATTTGCTTTTGGATAAAAAAAGAAAACTACTTTTTTACCCTGGTAATCTTTTAGAGTATGTTTCTTGCCTGTATTATCTGTAACTGAAAAAAAAGGAACCCTATCCCCAACATTTAAAGACTTCATATTTCATAGCGTTTTTTAGTACATTCGAAGATAAAAATTATTAATGACAAAAAAAGAAAAAGTAGATTTTACCATTACTACATTAGAGGAATTATATCCTAAAATACCAATCCCACTAGATCATAAAGATCCTTATACTCTTCTAATAGCTGTTTTGCTCTCAGCACAAAGTACAGATGTTCGAGTGAATCAAATTACACCTCTTTTATTCGAAAAAGCGGATAATCCCCTTGCTATGAGTAAACTCAGTGTAGATGAAATCAGGGAAATAATTCGTCCAGTGGGTCTATCTCCAATGAAATCTAAAGGAATTTATGAATTATCACATATTCTTTTAGATAAATATAATGGTAAAGTACCCAATGACATGAAAGCTTTAGAAGCTTTGCCTGCAGTGGGTCATAAAACGGCTAGTGTGGTTTTAGCGCAGGCTTATGGTGTACCTACTTTTCCTGTTGATACACATATACATCGGTTACTTTACCGTTGGGGTTTTTCAAACGGAAAAAATGTAATTCAAACAGAACGTGATGCTAAACGATTATTTCCAAAAGAAAAATGGAATTCATTGCATCTGCAAATAATTTGGTATGGTAGGCAATACTCACCTGCACGAAGATGGGATTTAGAAAAAGATATTATTACACGCACAATTGGAAGAAAAACTGTTCTTAGAAAAATCCAAAAGCCCTAATTTGTTAGAATAATTTTTTGAAAATGTATTAAGCTATTTTCAGTTTTATATAGTTCAGAAAAAAGTAAAATAGCATTAATTGACTCTTGTGAGGGTCCCTCATTTTGGGCCACATTTTTTAGTACCGAGTAGTTTTTTGTCATACTTATTAATTTAAATTAAGAACGTCAAAAAACTGAGAAAAGTATTAGGGACTGAGTATAATTTGATGTTCTGATATCAATTTTCGTAAATTGATAATAGCATAACGCATTCTTCCCAAAGCGGTATTGATACTCACATGTGTGTTTTCCGCAATTTCTTTAAAACTCATGTCTCGATACAAACGCATAATTAGAACTTCTTTTTGATCTTCTGGTAACTCGTAAATTAATTTTTGTAAGTCTTGCATAATCTGTTCTTGAATTATAGTATTCTCAACGTTAACATCATGATTTGAAATGAATTGAAATACGTCATAATCATCATTATTTTCAACAGTAGGAATTCGTTTTTCTTTTCTAAAATAGTCAATGACTAGATTATGTGCTATTCGCATAACCCATGGTAAAAATTTACCTTCTTCGTTATATTTTCCATTTTTTAGGGTTTTAATTACTTTAATAAAAGTGTCTTGAAACAAATCTTCAGCTGTTTCACGATCATTTACTTTTGAATTAATAAAATTAAAAATGCGAAGTTTATGATGATTAATTAAAAGTTCTAGCGCTTTTTCAGACCCAGAAATATAATTCTTGATAAGTGTAGCTTCACATATTCGGGTAGTATCTAAATATTCCATAATAAAATCACTTTAGTCCTTTATTTTTTAAAATTCGGTACGTTTAAAAGTAATTTTATGTTATAGGCTACACGGTTTAATATGAATCAAATATACATTATTTTTTAATTAGTTCCTTTATTGTTGAAATTCTGTGAATACATTGGTCATTAATTTCACAATAAATACTGTATTTTAGTTGTTTTTCTTGCGCTATGGAAAACATTTTGGATTTGGATCCGAAAAATCATATTATCATTAAAGGAGCACACCTTCACAACTTAAAACATATTGATTTAGCTATTCCGCGTAATAAATTAACCGTAATTACAGGCTTATCAGGTTCGGGAAAATCCACATTGGCTTTTGACACGTTATACGCAGAAGGTCAAAGGCGTTATGTTGAAAGTTTATCTTCTTATGCACGTCAATTTATGGGACGTTTAAATAAACCTAAAGTTGAATATATCAAAGGACTTGCACCTGCTATAGCTGTAGAGCAAAAGGTGAGTAATTCAAATCCTCGTTCTACTGTAGGAACACGAACTGAAATTTATGATTATTTAAAATTATTATTTGCCCGAATAGGCAAAACCTACTCTCCACTTTCTGGTAAAGAGGTTAAGAAAGATTCTGTCACTGATGTCATTGAAAATCTTAAAACCTTAAATGAAGGAGAAAAAATTTTACTGTTAGCTCCTATTCATCCTAGCGAAAATAGAACTTTAGAACAACAGCTCTCTATTTTTACACAACAAGGTTTTGCGCGAATTTTTTATATGGGCAAAATTGAATTATTAGATAGACTAGAAAAACTACCTAATTACCCTTTTGACTTGGTAGTTGACCGTTTAGTACTTCGTCATGATGAAGATTTTTATAACCGAGTAGCAGATGCTATAGACATTGCCTTTTTTGAAGGAAAGGGCAAGTGTTCAATTTTTAGAATGGATATTGAAGGACGTTTAAATTTTTCTAATCAATTTGAACTTGACGGACAGCAATTTATTCAACCTAATGTTCATTTTTTTAGCTTTAATAATCCATTTGGAGCTTGCCCTGTATGTGAAGGTTTTGGGGATGTTATAGGAATAGATCCTGATTTAGTTATACCGGATACAAGTTTATCTATATATGATGATGCTATACTGCCATGGAAAGGTACGGGAATGCGAAAGTATTATAGCAAACTTGTCAATAATGCGTATTTGTTTGATTTTCCTATACATAAACCATATTTCGAATTAACTAATTCTCAAAAAGAATTAGTATGGAAAGGAAATAGTTATTTTACCGGTATTCACGACTTTTTTAAGAAAATTGAAGCAAAAAATTATAAAATTCAAAACAGGGTTATGCTCTCTAGATATCGAGGAAAAACTCGATGCAATGAATGTGAAGGCTCCCGCCTCAAAAAAGAAACCAACTTTGTTAAAATAGATGGAAAATGTTTAGCTGATTTACTTCATCTTCCTATAGACGAACTTGCACACTTTTTTGAAAATATAAATTTATCATCTCACGATTCTAATATTGCCAATCGCACACTTAAAGAAATAAAAAGCCGATTAAACTTTGTACAAAATGTAGGGCTTGGTTACTTAACTCTTAATCGACGATCTACCTCTCTTTCTGGAGGTGAATCGCAACGCATTCAACTTGCCACATCGTTGGGTAGCAGCTTAGTAGGATCTATGTATATCTTAGATGAGCCATCTATAGGACTTCATTCTCGAGATAATGTAAAATTAATTGAAGTATTAAAATCTCTGCGTGATTTAGGCAATACAGTTATAGTTGTTGAACATGATGAAGAAATAATGCGTGCAGCTGATTATTTAATTGATATTGGACCTAAAGCAGGAACTTATGGTGGTAAAGTTGTTGCTCAAGGTAATTATTCTAAAATAATAAGAGGCAAAGGGTTAACATCCGAATACCTATCTGAAACAAAAAAGATTGAAATTCCTCAAAAAAGAAGAATATCTAAAAAGAAAATACAACTAATTGGGGCTCGTGAACATAACTTAAAAAATATTACAATTGATATACCCTTGGGATGCTTAACTGTAGTAACGGGAGTTTCAGGAAGTGGCAAAACAAGTTTGGTTAAAAAAATTTTATACCCTGCCCTACTTCGTCACTTTGAAATCTATTCTGAAAAACCGGGAGCCTTTACTGCATTAAAAGGAGATCTAAACACGCTTAAAGGAGTAGAATTTGTAGATCAAAATCCTATAGGTCGGTCATCTCGTTCAAATCCTGTTACTTATTTAAAAGCCTACGATGAAATTCGTACTCTTTATTCTCGTCTTCCTTTAGCTAAAAACAGAAATTACCAGCCCAAACATTTTTCATTCAATGTAGATGGTGGAAGATGTGATCATTGCAAAGGAGAAGGTACCATCACCATTGAAATGCAATTTATGGCAGATGTAGTGCTTGAATGTGAACATTGTGATGGAAAACGATTTAAAAAAGAAATTCTTGAGATTCAATTTAATGGTGTTTCAATTGATCTATTATTAGAAATGACCGTTGATGATGCTATATCCTTTTTTGAGTCACATAAAGCAACTAAAATTGCTCAAAAACTTCAACCTCTTAAAGATGTTGGTTTAGGATACGTTACTTTAGGACAATCTTCTGCTACACTATCTGGAGGAGAAGCGCAACGAATTAAATTAGCTTCTTTTATAAGCCAAGGTGTTACTAAAGAAAAAATATTATTCATTTTTGATGAGCCAACAACTGGACTACATTTTCATGATATTAAAAAATTGCTTTCCTCTTTTGAGGCACTTTTGCATCGTGGACACAGTATTGTTGTGGTTGAACATAATTTGGATTTGATAAAATGTGCAGATCATATTATTGATTTGGGTCCTGAAGCGGGTTTTGAAGGTGGAACTTTAGTTGGCCAAGGAACACCTGAGGCAATATCCAAAATTAAGCATTCTTATACAGGTCAATTTCTAGTAAAAAAATTAAACTTATAATCTCTTTACTCCATAAAAAATCATTTTGATTTTTTATGGATATCGATCTTTAAGTCTTTTAAGCAACAACTCCATATCTGAGGACCAACGGAAAATAAAAAACGGTATAGCAAATAAGAAAGTAATCAAAAGTGTTCTTATTGCAATTGAATAGAAAGGATGAAGTAATGAGGGAATCCAAAATACCAAACCATAAATTGCAATTAAACTTATTAAAAGTGAAACTGTTTTTATTGAGTAGGGATGAATTTTAAAAAGGTAATGTACCAAAAGTATTTTAGAAAAATTAATAAAAAACAATACCCATAAAGTAGCGTAAGCAGCGCCAATCAAACCATACCATCTTATAAAATAATAGTTAAGGGCTATAGCTAATAGTGCAGAACTTAATGAAAACCAAAAAATATATGCATAGTATTTAGAATTACTTAAAATATTATTCAAACATCCTATTGATAGACCAAACAATTTACCAACAGAAACTATAATAACTACATTGATTGCTGAAGCATAACCTTCTTGGTTTATAAGAGTATAAAAATCTATTAAATTTAGGTTAATAACCAAAAAAACAAACCCTCCAACAATCAGTAGATTAATACTACTTTTTTTGAGTAGTGACTCTAATCGTTCATTATTATTTTCACTTAAGGCTTTTGCTACTAATGGAGTTGTAATTTGAAACATAGCTCTTCCTGGTGCTTCAATAACTGCAGCTATATAAAGTGCTACCGCATAAAAAGCTACATTTTCATCAGAAGTTAAAGCGTATAACATTGATTTGTCAATATCTAAAATAAAACTCGCTGCTGCACCCGATAAAAATATAAGAGCACTATATTTTAACATTGCGCTCCATTGCTTTGGAAGACCTATATAAAAAGTTGGAAAATAAATATAGAAACTATACCCAGCTACAAGTAAAACTCTTAGATAATAAGACCAAATTAATAAGGTAATGAAATTATCAATCGTTATTTGCTGAAAAGCAACTAGTAATAATAAAATAAAAGTGATTAAACGTGGATAGACTTCTTTTAAAAAATTACCAAAAACGGAATGCAAATGCACGCGTAACCAACTAAAAAATATTTCAAAATAGGCTGTTGAGATAGCAACTGCCATTATAAGAAGTGGAAAACGCCCAACATTAGCATTATTATTGGAAAGAAAATCTAATATTTGGGAGTTATAGAAATAATAAGGTGGTAAGACCAAAGCAATAATAATCAATGGGAAAAACAACACAAACCAAAGTAAACGGTCACGTTCTTCATGAGATTCACAATCACTAAAAAACTTAATCAATGTATGCTGTACACCAAACGAAACAAAGGGTTGTATCAAATTAGAATTGGCAAGTACTGCAACAATTAAACCTTGAAATTCTTTACCGGGAAAGTTAGGATAAAGATAAAGCATATTAAAAGCTCCTATAACAAATGCGATTGCTATACTGAGCGTGTTATAAATAGATTGTTTGGCAATTATACCCATAAACTAAAATCCTAAATAGCGTTTTCTATATTGAGAATAGAGCATGAAGAATAATATAACTATAAATAAAATCAAACTAACCCCTCTGAACGAAGTACCAAGGTCTACAATAGGAGGTGAAAATTCAAATTCAATAACTTTGGATTGAGCCGGAACATATAACCCACGTAAAACATAATTTACATTGTAAATTTGAGTTATTTCACCATCAATTTTAGCTTCCCACCCTTTTGGATAATACATTTCAGAAAAAACAAAAAATTGATCTTTTGTTAGTGAAACATTATAAACTAATTTATCAGGTTTTGCTTTTGATATGGATATCTTAGAGAGACTATCGATATCGAATACGAGTGGTTTTTCTTTAGGAATATCTCCAGAAATAAATAATGCTTCGTATTTAAAATCTGTATTTTCTAAATTTTGTAGAAGCGCATCTGCTGAGGGAAGTTCTTTTAATGAATATACAGGCCATGCGATCCCTAAAGCATTTGAATTACGCATAGGCTTTAATTGTTTAGAGTCAGGATCATTGTAAAGTATGTATTTTACATTCAGTATATCCAAAACTCCAGTAACTTGATTTGATTGATAATAATCAAATAACTCTTCAAATCGGCGAGGTTTTGCACCGTGATAACCTCCAATCGCATTATGAAAAAAAGAAGTTCTAGCACCAGTTAAACCAAGTTGGGGTTCTAAAACACGATATCGTGAAGAATCTTGCAAAATAGCTTGATCAGCAGCGGATATTGCAAAGGGTCTTTGTTGTGTTTTAGGGATAAAACTCTCTCGATCGATATAACGGGAGGAAATACCTAATAAGTCTATAAGAAGTACAAGAAAGACAAGTCCTAATGCTACAGTTCTTTTAATTTGTGAATTACGAAATGTCCATACAAGGGCAGCCAATATTGTAACAAATATGATCGCTCGTAACAGATCTGTTTCAAAAATAGAAATTCGTGCCTCTTTAATTTTATCTAGAATAACATCCCCATAAATCTGCTCAAAATACGCGTCGTTAATTCCTGAAAATGATAATATACTCTTTAAAAGAAGTAAAAATAAAAAAAACAATAATGTTACTCCCACATAGGAAAAGAATCGCCTCTGTTCCCACTTTTTATCATCAGAGAAAGACCAATGAAGCCCCATTACTGCTAATAAAGGAAAACACAATTCTAAAATTACTTGAATAGAAGAAACTGCCCTAAATTTATTATATAGCGGAAAAAAAGAAACAAAAAAATCAGTTAAAAAGGATAAATTTTTACCCCAAGAAAGTACTAAAGAAAAAAGAGCTCCAATAGTTAAAACATTTCTAAGTGTTCCTTTCGTATATAAAAACCCTAACAAAGCAAAAAAGAAAATAGTAATCCCTATATATGCAGGAGCTTCGAGTATAGGCTGATTTCCCCAATAAGTAGGTACCTGTTGGGTGAATTGTGAAGCTTGTGATTGTGATACACCATTCTCAACCAAAAAATCATAAAGGCCGTGGTTTTTACCTAAATTTTCACTAGATCCTCCCCCCTGAATTCGAGGCACGATCAAATTTAAACTTTCAAAAATTCCATAGCTGTATTCCGTGATATAGTCATAATCTAAGCCTGAAGACTGTTCTTTAGGGCTTCCGTCGGGTAAAAATTTAAGCTCACTTTTACCTCTAGTACTAAATTCGGAATATTCGGCAGTTGTCAACAAGGGCGTTGCATTTAATCCCAGAGCTAATATACCGGCAACAACAAAAAGTAAAAGTCCATTAGTAAAGGACATCACTGTTTTTTCTCTATAAGATTGGTACCCATACCCTAGACAAAAAATACCAACTAGCATTAGTAAATAGTAGGTCATTTGATAGTGATTTGCTCTAATTTGCATGCCAAGTGCTAGCGTACTTAAAAAAAATCCCCATAAATAACGTTTTTGAAAAAGAAGCATTAATCCTGCAAGTACAAAAGCAAAAAAGCTTATAGCCAGTGCTTTAGTATTATGCCCAACTTGAAGAATGATTAATAGATATGTTGAAAATCCATAGGCCATTGATCCAAAAAGGGAATAATACCAAGGATAATTTAATACAGTTAAAAGGATATAGACACCTAAAAAATAAAGAAATAAGATGTGGGCTGGTCTTGGTAATATTCTAATAAAATTATATAATGGAGACAAAAAGTCTCTAGGATACTCTGCTCCTAATTGATAAGTTGGCATTCCCCCATACGCATTATCAATCCAATAGGTTTCTTGACCTGTTTCAGCTCTGTATTCCTTTAATTGTCTTGACATTCCTTCATATTGACGAATATCTGACTGAACTAAAACTTTACCAGTTAGTAAAGGATAATAAAATAAAAGGGAAAGAACTGCTAACCCAATTATAATGGGAAAATGAATACGAAAAAAGCAATTCAAATTCAAGCTATTCAATTTCTTCATAATCAATGTATTCACCTAAATCTTCAGTACCTTTTTTATTCTTTTGGTTAGTAGACTGATTTTGTTCTGCAACGTATTTTGACTTAATTTGTTCAGCCCACTTTAGTATAGCAAAACGAAGTACTAATGGAAAAAAAAATCTCATAAACATGAGTATTCCAATTATGATAAGTAAAATTTTTATCAGCAATTAAAAAAAATTAGGTTTCTCAAAAGTAACCAATTCCACTCGTTTCCTTGGAAAAATGACAAATTATTAATAAAACGTCATTTTATAATATACTAATGAGTTCTTGTATATTTACGTTATGAATTTCAAGTTTTGTTGGCTCCTAATTTTACTTTATACTACCTCCTTTTTTGGACAGTATACTG
Source organism: Flavobacteriaceae bacterium (assembly GCA_023257625.1). Lineage (GTDB taxonomy): Bacteria > Bacteroidota > Bacteroidia > Flavobacteriales > Flavobacteriaceae > MS024-2A. The sequence goes on from JALRBW010000069.1 coordinate 61,084, forward strand.
ATCAAATAAACTCTAATCGCCCTGGAGCCTCTATGGGTGCATTTGCAGTTGGAAAAGATGTCATTCAGGCAGAAACAGGAATAGCCTTTAGACGTTATGTTCACAGCGGGTATAATCAATCAAATTTTGAAGGAAGGGTTCATTTCTTATCCTTACGATGGGGACTTTTAGCTGAAACAGTTGAATTGTTGTATGAGGGGAGTTTCATGACGGGTACACTTGAATCAAAAATTCTAACAGTTCCAAGCCTCATCAAACAAAAGGGATTTCTTCAAAATTTTCTTGGTGTTAAGTATTTAATTTACGATCCATTTAAAAAGGAAAGAGAAATTAATGTTTACAGTTGGAAAGCTAATAATGGTTTTAAAATTAGAGACCTTATACCTGCTGTATCGCTAACTTTAGGAACTAATGTGAGTCCACAAAAAAATAACCCTTTTGCTTATCGAAATATTTTTTCAAATTTATATCGTCCCATTTTTTATCAAAATATTGGTGCAAAACTAGATCAGGAACCCTTTTTCCATTTTAGAGGAACATTGGCTACTCAGTCACATTTTTTAGGAACTTGGGTATTTGTAACTAATTTCAATTATGATCGTTTTCTGTCAGATTATCCAGAATTAAGTTATATCGTAACTTTGACCCACACGCTTAACCCGTTTTGGTCTGTTTACATGGAACAACAAGGAAGATACAGTTCACTTTTTAAAGACAATCTTGCAAGATTAGGGGTCGCCTATTTAATCTCTAATGATTTACAAATAGAAGCGACGGTAGGAAGTAGCTTTAAGAATACACCACATATTTTATTGGCCAATGCGGGTGTTTCCTATCGCCTTGATTTTCATAAAGATTTTATTTCAAGTGAAGAAAAGCTTGAGAAAGAACAAAAAAAGGAAGAGCGCAATTTGAAAAAAACGTTTCGTGAAAATTCTAAAGAAGAACAAAAGCGAAATCGAAAAGCAAAAAGAAACTGAAATGGAAGGCAAAATACGTATTGTTCCAGTAATAAAACCTGAAGATTATCGTGTTTTTGTAACATTTCCCTTTACTCTTTATAAAAACAACAATTATTGGGTTCCCCCAATTATTCAAGAAGAGCTCGACACCCTCAACCCTAAGAAGAATCCAGTATATAATAATGCAGAGGCGCAATTTTTTCTCGCCTATAAAAATAATGAAGTTGTTGGCCGAATTGGAGCAATTATCAATTGGATTGAAGTTAAAGAGTTAAAAAAGAATAAGTTAAGATTTGGTTGGTTTGATGTTATTGATGATATAGAAGTCACACGTTGTCTTATAAATACAGTAATTGACTTTTTCAAACAACATAAACTTGACTATATTGAAGGTCCAGTTGGATTTTCAAATCTTGATAAAGCAGGTCTTCTTACTGAAGGGTTTGAAGAGGTTAGCACCATGATTACATTATACAATCACCCCTATTATGCCTCTCATCTTGAAACACTTGGCTTTTCAGTTGCTGCTAAATGGGTAGAGTATAAAATAAATATATTTGATTTTGAATCTTCACCCGAAAAAGTTAAGCGGTTTTCAAAATTAATTTTAGATAGATACAAACTCACTATATTAAATTTCAAAAACAAAAAAGATATACTGCCTTATATTGATGAAATGTTTGCTTTACTTGACAAAACATATAATCAATTACAAACCTTTGTCCCTATTCAACCCTATCAAATAGATCATTATAAAACTAAATATATCAAATACATACACCCTGACTTTATTAAGTGTATAATTGATGAATCTGGAAAACTCATTGCCTTTTCAATAACTATGCCTTCTTTTGATAGAGCCCTCCAAAAAATTAAAGGCAAACTTACGTTGTGGAATAGTATCCACTTAATTAAGGCTCTTTGGTTTAATGATAGGGCTTCATTTTATTTAATTGGTATTGACCCAGAATACCAAAACAAAGGTATAACAGCAATTATATTTGACGAAATGCAACGATTATTTAATCGAAGAAATATTAAATCCGTTGAAACAAATCCGGAACTAGAGGAAAATAGTGCAATTCAGAAACTTTGGAAAAATTATGAACACCGTTTACATAAAAAAAGAGCTACGTTTACAAAAAAAATAATTTAAACAAATGTTAAGCGATGGGACAATCATAGCTCTTTCAACACCGCAAGGAAGTGGTGCACTGGGTGTTTTAAGAATTTCGGGACCTCTAGCATTTGAAAAAACTGCTTTGTTTTTTAAACCTAAATCGAAAAATAAATTAGAATTTATTCACAAAAAAGCACAGCTAGGTGAATTTAAAATTGAAAATACTATTATTGATGAAGTAGTATTAACTAGCTACGTTGCTCCTCATTCCTATACAGGTGAAAATTGTGTGGAATTGTCTTGTCATGGATCTCCATTTATTTTACAACAAATAATTACAAATTATCTAAAAGTAGGATTACTTCCTGCGCAACCAGGTGAATTTACGCTTCGGGCCTATTTAAATAAGAAAATGGATTTAAGTCAATCTGAATCTGTTGCTGATCTAATAGCATCTGAAAGTGAAGCGGCTCACCGTGTGGCCATCCAGCAACTTCGTGGGGGATATTCTTCAGAAATGGAACAATTACGTCAGGATTTAATTGAATTTAAAGCACTTATTGAATTGGAATTAGATTTTAGTGAAGAAGATGTTGCTTTTGCAGATTTGGAAAAATTAAAAGCCTTGCTAATTACAGTTACCCAAAAAATAGAAACGCTACAACAATCTTTTACCTATGGAAATGCAATTAAAAAAGGAATTCCTGTTGCTATAGCGGGGAAACCAAACGTAGGAAAATCTTCTTTGTTAAATGCCCTGCTAGATGAGGAAAAAGCTATTGTGTCTTCAATACCAGGAACTACAAGAGATACCATAGAAGATTTAATAACTATTGAAGGTATTACATTTAGACTTATTGATACAGCTGGACTTCGAGAAACTGATGATATAATTGAATCTATTGGAATTCAAAAAACAAGACAAAAAGTCAACCAAGCTGCAGTTCTACTCTATCTATATTCAACTCCATGTTCTGTCGAAGAAATTACTAATGAAATTAATTCTTTAATCCGTTCTGGTCTTCATCTTTTTTTAATTGAAAATAAAATTGATCTTCATCAATTTCAACATAATACTGAATTGAGCAAAACAATACAAAAAAAAATTTCGGCATCTATAAGCCCTAAAGCCCATGGCATTTCAATTTATGATAATGATTCATTACAAAAATTAAAAAAAATGCTTGTCGATTCTATTCAAACAATGAAAGGCAATGCCTCAACCATAATCTCAAATAGCAGACATTTTTATGCTCTAAATGAAGCGGCAAATGCCGTAAAAAAGGTACAAGATGGATTAGTTAATGAACTCTCAGGTGACTTGTTGAGTGTTGATCTTAAGGAAGCAATAAATCAGATTGGGACAATTACAGGGAAAATTGACTTAGATGACGACATTTTAGGTACAATTTTTGGACGTTTCTGTATTGGAAAATAATCTACCATTTTTATCACTTAAATTTTACCCTAAATAAATCTTTAGATTAAAGAAAAAAGATTAATAATTTTTTAAAAATATTACCTATCATTTTTAAATACACATAAAAATTTAAAAAATAAATTAACCCTCGAAAAAGTAGATAAGTCCTAATTCTGATTTTATTAAAATAATTGATTTGTCGAATTTAAAATATCAAAAGAACTTCTTATTAATTGGCTCTCTAAATGCAATTAAAATAAACTTTGATATCTCTTAAATTCTTATTTTTAAGTGTTTTAAGATTGTAATTATAATAAAATATGAAAAAAAGAACCTTTTTAAAAAAAGCAGGAATGTTGGGTATAGCGCCTATAATCCCTCATTTCAATACTTATAGACATTCAATTTTAGAATACAATTTAAAAGAACAAATTCAAAACGAAGAGGAACTTTGGAAAATAGTTCGAAGCCATTACGAATTACATCCTGATTTTATCAATTTGGAAAGCGGTTATTATAATATCATACCACAACCAACTGTAAATGCATTAGTAAAACATATTAATCGCGTAAACCTTGAGGGTTCATATTATATGCGCGAACATCGATTTGATGATAAATACTCTATTACCCATAAATTGGCAAATTTAGTGGGCTGTCATGGGGATCAATTAATTATAACCAGAAATACTACCGAATCTCTTGATCTAGTAATTGGAGGCTACCCATGGAAAAATGGGGATGAAGCCATTCATGCCCTTCAAGATTATGGCGCTATGCAAGACATGTTTGACCAAATAGCTAAAAGACATGGCGTAATTATAAAAAAAGTATCGGTTCCCAACCACCCTGAATCTGATGAAGAAATTGTAGCCTTGTATGAATCCCAAATTACGCCCAAAACAAAATTGATGATGGTGTGTCACATGATAAACATAACGGGGCATATCCTTCCAATAAAAAAGATTTGTGAAATGGCTCATCGACATGGCGTTGAAGTTATGGTTGATGGAGCGCATTGTATAGGGCATTTTGATTTTCAAATTGAAGAGTTGAATTGTGACTATTACGGATCTAGTCTCCATAAATGGTTAGCTACTCCCCTTGGAGCAGGGTTACTTTATGTTAAAAAAGAGCATACCTCAAAACTTTGGCCCTTATTGGCTGATGGAGAAAAAAACCCTGAGTCCATTGTTCGCTTAAGTCATGTTGGGACTCATCCTGTTCATACCGATTTATCAATTATTGATGCAATGGAATATCTTCAATGGATTGGAATACATCGAAAAGAAAATCGATTGCGAAGTTTAAAAGAGCGATGGCTTTTTGCTTTAAAAGACCATCCTAATGTAATATTAAATACACCCTTAGAATCTAAAAAAAGCTGTGGAATAGGAAATATTGGATTAAAAAATATGCCCCCAACAGAATTAGCACTGCGGCTTTTTGAAGACTTTAAAATATTTACGGTAGCTATAGATTACGCTAATGTTCAAGGATGTCGAATTTCACCCAACGTCTTTACAACTATCGAAGAAATTGATATTTTTGTTGAGGCAATGAAAGTCCTAGCTTCAGCTTAATTTAAATGTCATCAAATCTTATGAAAAAAAATTATTTTATTGTATTTCTTATTGTGCTTGTATTTTTTTTTTGCGAAAAAAATACTGCAGAGGAATCTAAAAACGATTGTATTGATATCGAAAAAATTAATGAAGAGGCCCCTTGTATCTTATTATATGCGCCGGTTTGTGGTTGCGATGGAAATACCTATTCTAATGAATGTGTAGCTGAAAATAATGGAGTATTACGTTTTGAAACAGGCGAATGCCCTAACTAGTATTATAACCGGGTTACAATTAAGTTCCTCCAGCGAACTTTAATTCCACCTCCATCATGAATTTGTAAAGCAATAGACCCTTTTCCTTGTCCTATTTTTTCATCGCTCAAGAAGATCATTTGAGTTCCATTAAGCCAACTGGTTACTTCATCGCCAACAACACGGATACGCATATGATTCCACTCTCCCATTTTTAGTAAACTATCTTTTTTCTTTTCGGGTTTTATTAGCCATCCTCTTCCATATGATTCATAAACACCTCCTGTGTCATTACCTGGAGGGGCTACTTCAACTTGCCATCCACTTACTCTTGTACCCTCAACAGTAGAACGAATAAAAACACCACTGTTCCCATTCGACTCTTGTTTAAATTCCAGGGAAAGTTCAAAATCATCGTAATATTCTGTTGTGGATAAATACCCATAAGCTTTATCAGGCCCACTTTCGCAAACTAACAGACCCTCTTCTACGAACCATAATTCAGTACCATGAATATTCCATCCGTCTAAATTTTGGCCGTTAAATATAGAAACCTGTGAATACAAAGAACTAATACATAATAATAAAAACAAAAAATAACGATTCATATTAAGATTTTAAAATATTAGTAAAGTAGACGACCCAATTATAAAATTGATAAGCTAAAATTAAGATTTTTAAAATAAGAATCGAATATAAATTTTTAAATCTCTATAACCACATGAATAGAAATCAATTTTAAATAATATATTCGAAAAAAAAATCTTTTGAAATCTTATTTTGCATTACTGTATTTTTTTCCCATTTTAGCTTTTACTCAAATTAATCCTCAAAATATTGAAATTGTAAGAGATTCATTTGGGGTTCCTCATATATATGGTAAAACAGACGCTGAAGTGGCCTATGGACTTGCTTGGGCGCATTCAGAAGATGACTTCAACACTATTCAAATAGGGTATTTAGCTGGCAATAATTTATTAGCTAAATATTTGGGAAACTCGGGGTTAGGTGCTGATTTTTTAGCTCAATTTATTGGATCAAAAGAGTTGTTTTCAACGCTATATGAAAATGATATTAGCAAAGAATATAAAGCAATAATTGAGGGATACGCTCTAGGAATTAATCGGTATGCAGAAACTCATGCAAATGAAGTATTACTCCCCGAATTATTTCCTATTACTCCAGAAAAAATGATTCGTTATGCCCAACTACAACTCTTTATTTCTTCCAAAGGAGATCAATGGGTTCAGCGAATTGTTAACAACCAATTACATTTTAGTTTTGCAGACGATGAGGTACAAAAGGGTTCAAATACAATTGCCTTTAATAGCAGAATAACGAAAGATGGGGCTACTTATTTAGCTATAAATACTCATCAGCCTTTGGACGGACCAGTATCTTGGTATGAAGCCCATTTGTGTAGTGAAGAAGGTACTAATATTTTAGGTGCACTATTTGCTGGAAGTCCTAACATATTAATTGGTGTAAATAATCATTTAGGATGGGCTCATACCGTAAATCAACCCGATAAAACCGACGTATTCGCCTTGGAAATGCATTCTAAGGACAAATTGAAATATTGTGTTGATAATCAATATCTCAATTTAACCCCTAAAAAAGCCTCATTAATATTGAAAATTTTAGGGCTCTCAATTCCAATTAAAAAAAAGTATTATGAGAGTATTTATGGCCCCACATTGAAAAACAAATCAGGATATTATGCTTTAAGGACTCCTGCGCTTTTTGAAATTAGAGCATTAGAACAATGGTGGAGAATGAATAAAGCTACTTCTTTTACAGAATTTTATAACGCTTTAAAAATGAAAGCATTACCGGGTTACAACATTGGTTATGCCGATAAAAATGATACTATTTTTTATATTTCGAATGGTTTAATTCCAAAACGAGCATCAGGCTATAATTGGGAAAACGTAGTTCCAGGAAACACAATGAAAACATTGTGGAATACAACCTATGACATTGAAGAATTGCCACAGGTGTTACAGCCCAAGTCAGGCTATATTTATAATGCAAACCACACCCCTTTTCGTTCAAGTGGAGAAGAAGACAATCCAAATGAAAATCAATTTTCTAAAGACATGGGATTTGAAATCTATGATAATAACCGATCTACTCGATTGAAAATGAGAATTGATTCTTATGATAAAATTGATTATGAAGACTTTAAATCGATAAAATACGATCGAGAATACCCGAAACCCTATGTTTTTAGCTGGATGAATCTCAATCATTTAGATTTGATGGACCCGGAGCAATATTCAGAGGTTACTCCCCTACTCCAAAGACTCCAAGCATGGGATCGAAAAGCAGATCCAGATTCATTTGGTGCTGGAACATTTGCTATTTTTTATAATCAATTGGGACCATTATATCGTGCTTTACCTTTACCTAAAATAATACCTCCGTCTACGATTTTGGAAGCTTTAGTTTTAACAAAAAAATATATGCTCAAGTATTTTAAAACTTTAGAGGTAACTCTTGGTGATTATCAAAAATTGGTTCGTGGATCAAAAGAAATTCCCATTTTTGGCTTGCCTGATATAGTTACTGCAATGGCATCTATTCCTCACAAAGATGGAAAAGTGAAAGTAGTAAGCGGAGAATCGTATATCGAATTAGTTCGGTTTACACCCGATGGACCAGAAATTGAAAGTATTATTTCCTATGGCAGTTCTGATCATTCTGATTCTCCTCATTATAATGATCAAATGGAGCTCTACGCTAATTTCAAAACAAAAAAAATGACTTTAAATAAAGAAAATGTTTTTTTAAATGCGATCAAAAGGTATCATCCACAATAAAAAATCTTAATATCGAATTGATGAAACGGCTTCTGAATAGATTGATTCATATTTGACTACTACCTTTTCAGTTGAAAATAATTTTGCTTGCTCTTTAGCTTGTAATTTAAACAAATTATGCTTTTTTTCATCTAGTAGTAATGAAAGTACATTTTTAGCCATTTGATCCACATCGCCAATAGGAGATAAAAAACCTGAATATCCATCTTTATTTACTTCAGAAATTCCACCAGCATTTGAAGAAATAACTGGAACTCCATGTGCCATAGCCTCAAGAGCAGAAAGTCCAAAACTTTCTTTTTCAGAGGGCAGCAAAAAGATATCAGAATAACATAAAATTTTATCAATCTCATCGCTATTCCCTAAAAATAAAACTTGATCAATTAATCCCTTACTTTCAACATATTCAAAGGCTGCAGCTTTTTCAGGTCCTTCACCAACCATCATTAGTTTTGATTTTACAAAGGGCGAAACCAATTCAAAAATACTGATGACATCCATGATACGTTTTAGGGGTCTAAAATTACTGATATGAGTGAGTATTTTTTCTTCTTTACTTGCAAGTAAACTTCGTTTACAAGGCTTTTGCTTAAAATTTATTCGAGTTGTATCTATAAAATTAGGAATAACTTCTATTTTCTTTTTTATATCGAATAATCGTAATGTATCTTCCTTTAAACTTTCAGAAACAGCAGTAACCCGATCAGAATGATTGATGCTAAAGGTAACAGCAGGTTTATAAAAAGGATGGCTTCCAACTAGTGTTATGTCAGTACCGTGTAATGTGGTTACAATAGGAATGTCTATCCCTTCATCATTAAGCATTTTTTTTGCCATGTAAGCTGCATAAGCATGAGGAATCGCATAATGAACATGAAGTACATCAATTTCAAAAGATTTAATCACATTCAATAAACGACTAGAAAGAGCTAACTCATAAGGCTGATACTTAAAAAGAGGGTAATCGGGAACATTAACTTCATGAAAGTGAATATGAGAATGCTGTAAGGTTTCTAAACGAACGGGTTGTCTGTAAGTAATAAAATGAATATTATGACCCCTTTTAGAAAGTTCAATTCCCAATTCAGTTGCAACCACTCCACTTCCACCAAAGGTGGGATAACAAACAATGGCAATATTCACGTTATAGGATTAATTTATTAAAGCGTTATAAACCTTTTCTTGTAATCGCGTTCGAATATTATTTCGGCTAAAAGTAAAATCATCATTCGGAAAGGTTCTGTTTGCTAAAATTACAATAATAATTTCTTTTTCTGGGTCAGCCCATGCATAAGTACCCGTGTATCCTGAATGGCCAAAACTTTTAGGTGAAACACATCCACAGGTAGACTGATGCATTCCCTCTATTTGAGGTTTATCAAAACCAATTCCTCTTCGGTTTCCCTCTTTACAATACGAACAAACATTAAATTGATCAAAAATTTCTGAAGGGATGAGTTGAATTCCATTATATTCCCCTTTTTGAAGATACATTTGCATCATTGCTGCTACAGCTTTTGAGGTACCAAAAACCCCAGCATGACCTCCTACTCCTTTTTGCATTGCAGCACCCATGTCGTGCACATACCCTTGTAATATTCGATGTCTAAAATAGGTATCTATTTCCGAGGGTACTATTTTAGATTTTTCAAAACGTTTTAAAGGAGTATAACCAATATCATTTAAACCAAGAGGCAGAAAAACTTTATTATAAACCAATTGGTCATAGGGCATACCAGTTTTTCTTTCGTAATATTTTTTTAAAATATAATACGGTAAATCTGAATATTTATATTCTAGGGAGTCAATCAATTCACTGTTTTTAATTTGTTGATATAGTTCATTTTCAAAATCTGTTTTAAGAAATAAATTTTCAGCTACTGGCATTGAAAATTTAGAGGAAAATTCCTCTTGATATATAGTTTTATTAGGGTATCCGTTCTTGTCGAGGGTTTCTTTATAAAAGGGAATCCATGGCCATAAGCGGGCATAGTGAGACAACATTTGCCTTAATGTCAAGGAGGCCTTATTTGAAGCTTCCCATTCCGGAAGAAGTTCGCCTACTGTGGTGTCTAAACTTAGCTCGTTTTCAGCGACAGATTGCATTACTAGGGGTAGTGTAGCTAAAATTTTGGTTAATGAAGCTAAATCGTATTGATCATCACTTTGGACAATATTTTTATTTTCATATGTGTGAAAACCAAAATTTTTATCATATACTATTTTACCTTTTCTCGCAACTAAAATTTGCATCCCAGGAGTCATCATTGAATCAATTGCTACTTTTGCTAACTGATCAATATTCTCTAATTTTTTCGAATCAAATCCTAAAAATTCAGGATCTGAAAATCCAAGTCGAAACCCTCCCGCATAAACCAATCCGTCACCTTCTTGAAAGGATGGAGATACATTTACGGGTAATCGTCCGGAAAGGGGTTGGGCCCCAAAAAGGGCGTCCACACTTAATTCCTGAGCAATTTTACTGTTTTGAAAACTCACAATAAGAGCATCAATCCCCTGTATACCTTCTAGCGCTTTTATCACATAGGGTTTTACAAACACATCTAAAATCAACGTTTTAGAAGAAGCCAATTTTTTAATGATTTCAATTTCTTTTTCATTAAATTGATAGGCTTTCCAAGGGGTAGCATTGGAACGATGAAAACTCACAATAACAGTATCTGACTCTTTGGTTTGCTCTAAAACTGTAGCAGGCGTAACTTCTTTTACGGTTCGAATTGAGGCATATTTTTTGAGTTGAGCTTCATAAAATGAAGCATCATCGTCCCCCATGACCACATGCACACTATTGGTTGTTGTACTTAGTGGTAAAATTCCATTTTCATTTTTAAGTAGCGTAATGGCTTTGCTCATACTTTCAAAAATGAGTTGTTGATCTTCAATTGTGTTTAAATCGGATATAAGAGATTCTATTATAACTGGCTGGTATGATGCCAATCCGGCTTTATATTTTGCTTTTAAAACTTTCTTTACAGAATGTGCTAAACGCTCTTCCGTTACTTTTCCTTTTTGGTAAGCTGATACTATAGCGGCAATACCATTTGGAATATCATTTGATATCAAAAGCATATCATGACCTGCTAAAAAAGCCGTAAGATCAATATTCTCAACTTTTCTAAATTCTGAAACTCCCTTCATGTTTAGGGCATCAGTAACAATCAACCCAGTAAATCCCAATTCATTTTTTAATATTCCTTGAATAATGTCTTTAGAAAGAGAACTTGGTAAGCCTTCTTCAGCAAGACTAGGTACATTTAAATGAGCTACCATTACTGAGGTCAATCCTTCAGCAATCAATTTTCTGTACGGGGATAATTCTACATTTCGGATACGATCTGCTGAAAATTGAATAGTGGGAAGTGTTTTATGAGAATCTTGAGCAGTATCACCATGACCTGGAAAATGTTTACCAGAGGTTAAAATACCTGACTCATGATGTCCTTGCATATAAGCCAGTGCTTGTTTGGTGACCCGTTCTTTAGATGAGCCAAATGATCGATTACCAATTATAGGGTTTTCTGCATTGGTATTGATATCTAATACTGGTCCAAAACTGTAATGAATCCCCAAACGTTTTTCTTGCTCCCCCATTCGTTTTCCAATTTTACGAATCAAAGTACTATCCTGAATAGCTCCTAAAGTCATGGGCCATGGAAATGGCGATACTGAATCTAATCGCATCGCAACTCCCCATTCAGCATCCATTGCAACTAAAAGAGGGATTCTTGATTTTGATTGAAATGTATTCAGCCAATGTGATTGGCCCACAGGATCGCCTAAAGAAAAGATAAGTCCGCCAATTTTGTGATTTTCAATAAGAGCAAGGGTTTCATAAAAATGTGTGCTGTCACGTTCAGTGAAAACCATAGGCATAAATAGTTGAGCTACTTTTTCTTTTAAGGTTAAACCTTGATAGACACTGTCTACCCATTTAATTTGCTCTAACTGTTTTTCTGGGGAAACTAGAAGTGGATCTTTTTCAAATTGCTGGGCTTGTCCAACAGCAAAACAAAAAAAAAGAATTAGAAACCAATTTTTCATATAAATGAAATTAAAAAAAACGACGATGCCAACTTGAATGAGCTTCAATTTCCCATGAATATTCATATTCACCCTTAGATGCAACTAAATGATTGAATACCTTTGTTGATGAAACTACTGAACGGGCTTTAACCATTACTTTAAAATCAGAAATCGATTTGTGCTGTAATACTGATCCTTGCCAAAAGTCAACATTTAATTTATCCAATAAAACCAAATCAAATTCCTTTTCAAGTTGTTGGATAAAATGAACTGATGCATCAATTGAACATCCGCTAGCAGGAACTTTTTCCTGATTTAATCCAATTACAATAAAACGATTATATCGAATCTCAAAAGAAGCCTCTAAGGCTTGATTATGCGCAGTCCATCCTTCAATAAAAGTAGTTAATGCACTTGTAATTTGAGAAAGTTCATCTGGGGAAAATATTCGATTTGAGGGGTAAATCCAAACACGAGAAGAGGAAGGTAATTCAGCAAAAGGAACTATCATGATTTTAATCTAAATCTTTAGCAATTAATTCAGCAACATCAAGAACTTGTATTTGATCTTGTTTTTGTTTGGCTTTAATACCGTCGGTTAACATGGTATTACAAAAAGGACACCCAGCCGCTACGATATCTGGTTTCACTTCTTCAATTTGTAAGGTTCTAGCTTCATTTATTTCATGTGTTCCTTTTTCAGATTCTTTAAACATTTGTGCACCTCCTGCCCCACAGCATAGCCCTTTTGATTTGCATGATTTCATTTCAACCAAATCAGCATCTAGTTTTTGTAGTACTTCTCTTGGGGCTTCATAAATTTGATTGGCACGGCCTAGATAACAGGGATCATGAAAAGTTATCCGTTTACCCTTAAAAGACCCTCCTCGAACAGTAATTTTTCCCTCTTTTAATAAGGTTTTAATAAATTGTGTATGGTGAATAACATGAAAACGACCTCCTAATTCTGGGTACTCATTTTTTAAAGTATTAAAACAATGCGGACAGGCTGTGACTACTTGTGTTACGTTATATGCTTGTAAGGTGGCTATGTTTTGAAGAGCTTGCATTTGAAATAAAAATTCATTTCCTGCTCTTTTAGCGGGATCCCCAGAGCATTGTTCTTCCTGACCTAAAACAGCAAATGAAATTGATGCTCGATGTAATATTTCCACGAAAGAACGTGTAATTCGTTTGGCTCTTTCATCAAAGCTTCCAGCGCATCCTACCCAAAATACAACTTCAGGAGATTTTCCTTCCGATTGAAGTTGTGCAAGTGTAGGTACATTCATAATATAAAATTAAGAATTGTTGTGGTGGCCATCATCAAATACCTCAATGGTCACTTCTTTTTCTATAAGGTCAGTAAATTTGCCATTATATCGTGTAGCTTTCACTAAATGATTATCTATCCAATGATAGTTTCCTCCTCTGGGTTTCCCCATAAGTAAACTGTGATATTTAAATCCATTATCTTTTAACCACTTTTCAGTAACTGCCCTATGTGATTCTAAGCGAGAGGTAAAAAAGCAGATTAAATGTCCTTCATCATACCATTTATTTAAAGTTTCTAAGGCATCAGGATACATTTTTGCGGTAGCCATCCGTTCGGGTTCCTCATTGGGTATATCGTCACAAATAGTACCGTCAATATCCACAAGATAATTTTTAATCCCCTCAGGTAATACTGGACTAATTGTAACTCCTGATTCAACTTTTTTGTGTAAATAGCTTTCTGCTTCTTCGCGTTGCATAATTTAATTTAATTATTGATTTATTAATTTTTAGACCATTCTAAACGGTCTTGATTACTAAAAGGCCATGGAGCACCATTATTTTCAATATTACTCATCATAGTATTAAGTTCATTAGGAGCTTCTGATTTTTCCATTATTAGGTACTGACGCATCTCCATAATTATACTTAAAGGATCAATTTCTATTGGGCATGCATCAACACATGCATTACAAGTTGTACATGCCCATAGTTCCTCAGGGCTAATATAGTGATGTAAAAGTTCTTTTTGGTCTGATTTAAATACTCCCTTATTTTTTTGTATGTTTCTGCCTACCTCTTCTAATCGGTCTCGGATGTCCATCATAATTTTACGAGGGGAAAGTTTTTTACCAGTTAAATTTGCAGGACATACACTAGTGCATCGTCCACATTCAGAACAACTATAGGCATTCATTAATTGGACCCAATTTAAATCGAATACATCACTAGCTCCAAATTTTTCAGGAATCGAAGAAGTAGAAGGATCCCCAGGAAGTAGCATCTGTTGCACTTCGTTTTTAATCTGTGGATTCACCCCAAATTTACCTTTAGCCTCGAGATTAGCAAAATAAGTATTTGGGAACGCTAATATGATATGCAAATGTTTGGAATAGTATAAATAATTTAGAAAAACACCGATTCCAATAATATGCAGCCACCAAAAACTCCGTTCAAGTATTACCAATTGTTTAACTTCAAAACCAGCATACAAAGGGTGTAAATAATCGGAAATAGGAAAAAAACCCGCTTGAATATATCCGGGATAACCTTGCGCTTGTAACAAACTATCCGTAGCGTTCATGCTCAAAAAGAGAACCATTAGAATCATCTCAAAATATAAAATCAAATCGGCGTCAA
>JALRBW010000019.1 GCA_023257625.1 Flavobacteriaceae bacterium
AGCAAAAACAATGTATAAGGCTATTCAAAGAGCTCGTTCTGGTGGTGGACCATCATTCATTGAAATGAAAACCTATCGCTACCGAGGACATTCGATGTCGGATGCACAACATTACAGAACAAAAGAAGAGGTTGAAGAATATAAAAAAATTGATCCTATAAGTACAGTAAAGGAAATTATTCTTACCAAAAAATACGCCACTGAAAAACAATTAGCAGCTATTGATAAGGCAGTGAAAGATAGAGTGGAAGAATGTGAAAAATTTGCAGAGGAATCCCCTTTTCCAGACCTCAATTTAATGTATGATGCTGTTTATGAACAACAAGATTATCCCTTTATAAAACACAAACTATAGAACATGGCAGAAATAATTAGAATGCCTCGCCTAAGCGATACAATGGAAGAAGGTACCGTGGCAAAATGGTTAAAAAAAGTAGGGGATCAAATTAAAGAAGGCGACATCCTTGCTGAAATTGAAACAGATAAAGCCACTATGGAATTCGAATCCTTTAACGAGGGTGAATTATTACATATTGGTATTCCAGAAGGCGGCTCTGCAGCTGTCGATTCATTATTGGCAATCATTGGAAATAAAGGAGAAGATATTTCAAGTTTATTATCAGAAAAAAATTTGAACGTTCTTAATTCAGAAGAAAAACAAACGGATGTCCATAGCGGTAAAAATTCAACTGATGTTTCTACTGCTTTACCTGATGGTATTGAAATTATTACCATGCCTAGGCTAAGTGATACAATGGAGGAAGGGACCGTTGCAAAATGGAACAAAAAGATAGGCGACCAAGTAAAAGAAGGTGATATCCTAGCTGAAATTGAAACGGATAAAGCTACAATGGAGTTTGAATCTTTCTACAGCGGAACGTTATTATATATTGGACTTCAAGAAGGAGATTCAGCACCTGTGGATAGTGTTTTGGCTGTAATAGGCGAAAAGGGTACAGAAGTAAAAGCTTGGGTTGAGAGTCAGAAGGTAACTACAAATACCCCCATTAAAACTGAAGATATAGTAACTGTGGATCATGCGCCAATACAAGTTCCCAAGGTTAAAGAAAATTCAACTCAGATATCCCAACCCCAAAAATCAACTTCTCAAAATGGTCGAATAGTAGCATCACCTTTAGCTAAAAAGTTAGCAATAGAAAAAGGGATTGACCTATCTAGAATTTACGGATCAGGAGACCAAGGTCGAATAATAAAACGAGATATTGATCAATATACCCCTACAGTAGGTGTGGCAAATACAGTTTTTGTTCCTAAAGGGACAGAGTCAATGACTACAATTGCCAATTCACAAATGCGAAAAACCATAGCAAAAAGGCTTGCAGCTTCAAAATTTACTGCACCACACTACTATTTGGGAGTTGAGTTTGACATGGATCATGCTATTTCGTTTAGAGAACAATATAACACTTTGCCAAATATCAAAATTTCGTTTAATGATATTGTAGTCAAAGCTTCTGCTCTTGCCTTAAAGCAACATCCACAAGTAAATGCGAAGTGGGAAGAAAGTCAAATTACACAACACCATCATGTTCACATTGGAGTTGCCGTTGCTGTGGAAGACGGTTTGGTCGTTCCTGTAGTCAAATTTGCAGACGAAATGGATTTACCTCAAATTGGTGCTACCGTAAAAGAATATGCGCTAAAGGCAAAAGATAAAAAACTCACTCCTAATGAGATGGAAGGAAGTACATTCACCATTTCCAACCTAGGAATGTTTGGTATTCAAGAATTTACTTCTATTATAAACCAACCCAATGGGGCCATACTTTCTGTTGGTGCCATAGTTCAAAAGCCCGTAGTGAAAAATGGGGCAATAGTGGTAGGGAATACGATGAAATTAACTCTAGCTTGTGATCACAGAGTAATAGATGGAGCTACTGGAGCACAATTTTTGCAAACGCTTAGAGGGTATGTTGAAAACCCTTTAACTATGGTATTGTAGATAAAGAGTAGCCCGGATAGCCTAAATTCTCTATCTTTAAAATATGCCAAAAACAATTGTAGTTACAGGTTCAAGTAAAGGCATTGGTCGTGAATTGGCTTTGCAAGCCGCGGAGAAAGGCCATCGTGTTTTTGCCTTATCACGAAATGTTACCTCATTGCAAGCCACTTCAGGAGTTATACCTTTGCAGGTAGATTTGTCGGACACCAAATCCGTTCAACAAGCAGTTAATGAAATTCAATCAACTACAGATACTGTTGATGTGTTGATTAATAATGCGGGAATATTGCTGCATAAACCATTTCTAGAAACAACCTCTGAAGATTTTCAAATGGTATTTGAAACAAATGTATTTGGTTTGGTCTCCATTACGCAAGCCCTACTTCCCTTTATGAAAGTGAACAGCCATGTGGTCAATATTAGTAGTATGGGTGGAATTGGGGGATCAAGTAAATTTGCTGGGCTTTCCGCCTACAGCAGTAGTAAAGGGGCAGTGAGTATTTTAACTGAACTTTTGGCGGAAGAATTTAAAGCAACGGGTCCAAAATTCAATGCCCTTGCCTTAGGCGCGGTACAAACAGAAATGTTAACTCAAGCCTTTCCAGAGTTTAAAGCTCCAATTCAAGCTAATGAAATGGCAGACTATATTCTTCAGTTTGCTTTAGAGGGACACCGATATTTTAATGGTAAGGTTCTTCCCGTTTCTTCGTCAACTCCCTAATTGGTTAATGGATTTAGTTTTAAAAAGTGTTCCTCATGCTGCGCAACAACAAGTAAAAGCCCTTTTGGAACACTATCCTATTGCCATTAAAATAACAAAACATCGATTGACAAAGCACGGTGATTTTCGGATGAACCCAAATGGAACTACAAGTATAACAATAAATGCCTCCACAAATCCTTACCGCTTTCTGATCACACTTTTGCACGAGCTTGCACATTTTAAAGTGTTTTTAAAGTATGGAAGAAGAGCAAGACCCCACGGATTAGAATGGAAACTAGCATTTCGTACTTTGCTATTACCCTTTTTGCAGCCCAATATTTTTCCGGACGACTTGTGTAGTGTTTTGGCTCGACACATGAAAAACCCTAAGGCAAGTTCAGATCGTGATTATAACTTATTCAAAGCTCTACAGCATTGGGATGAAGAATCCGAACCCGTACCCTGTGTAAATGATCTTCATGAGGGGCAAACCTTTAGATTGGAAAACGGTAGACGGTTTGTCAAAATTAAAAAAAGAAGAGTTCGAATTGAATGTAAAGAAATTAAAACTGGCAGAATTTACCTATTTAGTCCACATGCAGGTATAATACCTGAATAACTATTTTTTTAAGTAAACCTCCCTCACTTTTTTAAACAAGTCTGAAGAATAGACAAAATTCGTTACTGCCTCATTTTCGGTAGAAAAAATATCTTCTTTTGATCCTTCCCATTCTTTTAATCCATTGCGCAAGAACACTATTTTTTGACCAATTTCCATCACAGAGTTCATGTCGTGTGTATTGATTACCGTTGTAATTTGATATTCTTCTGTAATTTCTTGAATTAAATTATCAATTAAAATGGCTGTTTTAGGATCCAATCCAGAGTTGGGTTCATCACAAAATAAATATTTTGGATTCATCACAATCGCTCGGGCAATGGCTACTCTTTTTTTCATCCCCCCAGAAATTTCATCGGGATATTTTTCATTGGCATTGATCAAATTCACCCTTTTTATTGCAACGTTAGCACGGTCTCGGATTTCGCTATTTTTTTTTGTAGTAAACATGTCTAGCGGAAACATGATATTTTCTTCAACCGTCATGGAGTCAAATAAAGCACTTCCTTGAAAAACCATCCCCATTTCTTGTCGAAGTACCAAACGATCAGCAATTGACATTTCTTTTAGGCGTTTGTTTTCAAAAAATATTTTGCCACTATCAATGCTGAATAAACCGAGTAGGCATTTTAAAAAAACCGTTTTCCCCGATCCACTTTGTCCTATAATTAGGTTTGTTTTCCCCTTCTCAAATGTGGCTGATATTCCTTTTAAAACGGGAATATCATCAAATGATTTTTTTATGTTTTCTACTTTGATCATTTAGGTAAGAAGCAATTGGGTAATGAGGTAATTTAAAAGTATGATAGCGACACTCGTCCAAACAAATGAAACCGTACTGGCTTTTCCTACATCTAAGGCACCCCCATTCATGTAGTACCCGTGATAGGAGGGAATGGTAGCTAAAATAAAAGAGAAAAAAGCAGTTTTAATAAATGCATAGCCAACATGGAAGGGGATAAAGTCCATTTGGATCCCTTCAATAAAATCGGCACTTGATGAAAAGCCACCATAAACACAAGCTATATAGCCACCAAAAACCCCTAAAAACATTGAAAAACTAATCACTAAGGGATATAACGATAAGGCTACTATTTTAGGAAAAATCAAATAATTATAAGTGTTAATCCCCATAACCTCCAATGCGTCAATTTGCTCTGTAACTCGCATGGTTCCAATACTAGAGGTGATATAAGAACCCACTTTCCCTGCCATAATAATAGAAATAAAAGTAGGTGCAAATTCTAAAATTACGGACTGCCGTGTGGCAAATCCGATTAGATTTTTTGGCAATAGTGGATTTTCTAAATTTAATGCTGTTTGTATGGAAACCACACCTCCAACAAAGAAGGAGATAAAAGCAACGATTCCCAGTGATCCAATTACCAATACATCTATATCTTTAAGAATCAATTGCTTAAGCATTTTCCATTTGGTAAATTTACCAAAGGTTTGCAGGATCATTAGGAAATATCGTCCAATATGAGATAGTATTTTCATACCCGATCAAAGGTAGTGATTTTCAATGATACAAATTTTGGTTCTCTGAGGCTTTTAGAGTAATTCTATAGGGTTACACTCTATAGGTTATGGCATTAATATTCATTCCAGCCCCTACAGAAGCGAATACGATTAAATCTCCTTGTTGAAGGGAGTGACCGCCGTATTGTTGCTTTTTCACTAAGTCATATAATGTGGGAACTGTAGCTACAGAACTATTTCCAAATTCCTGAATATTCATTGGTAAAACAGTTTCAGGCATAGTTTTTTTGTACAGACGATACAACCGCTTAATTATGGCATCGTCCATTTTTAAATTGGCTTGATGTATGAATATTTTTTTTACATCCTCTATTGAACAACCTGAGGCTTCTATACATTCTTTTAAAGCTAGAGGAACTTGATTTAAAGCAAATTCATATACTTTACGACCGAACATTTTGATGTATTTTGTTCCGTCACTATTGGTGTTAGCTTCCCCGTAAAAAATAAATTCTGCCTCTCCCTCGGCAGTAAATGTGGCGGTTTTATGTGATAAAATACCCCCAATTTCTTCTCTAGCCTCAATAATGGTAGCTCCTGCACCGTCCGCATAAATCATTGAGTCACGATCAGAATCATCTAAAACTCTGGATAAGGTATCAGCACCAATAACTAAACATTTTTGGGCTATACCCGCTTTTATAAATGCACTGGCTTGGATAACGCCTTCAACCCATCCAGGACAACCAAATAAAATATCATAGGCTACGCATGATGGATTTTTAATTTTTAATCTTGATTTTACTTTTGATGCTAAACTAGGTAGGGTATCTACTTGATTTGAGTTTTTAGTGATATCGCCCACATTATGAGCAAAAATGATATAATCAAGTGATTCTGAATCGATATTTGCATCTAAAATAGCCTTTTGAGCAGCTTCTAAAGCAATGTCTACTACTGTCTGATTGTCACGTATATAACGCCGTTGCTGGATTCCAGTAATGGCTTTAAACTTTTCAATAATTTCTTCTGTAGCATGGTCAATGTGTACACCTTCTGCATCAAAAAAATCGTGATTTAAAAATGCACTATTGGCTTGAATTAATTCAGGAATACTACTTCCGCTACCTGTAATTTTGATATTCATTTCAAATCAAAAGTAGATGTATTTTATCTAAGCCTATTATATCTTAAAAAAAACATACGAAACCTAAGGCTATAATAATAACACTTACCCTAATAAGGGATTTATATAAATCATTGAAAATTAAGTGTTTATATACGATTCGATAGGTGAACAGCTACATATGAGATTACGATCTCCATAAGCTTCATCCACTCGTCTAACACTTGGCCAAAATTTATTTTTAGAAACGTACTCTAAGGGGAATGCCGCTCTTTTTCTACTATAAGGAAATTTCCAATTATCTGATGTTACCATTTCTAGTGTATGTGGAGCATTTTTAAGCATTTGTCTAACTTCTTCATCTTCGGAGGTTATTTCCATTCGAATGGAGATCATTGCGTCACAAAATCGATCCATTTCTGCCACATTTTCACTTTCAGTTGGTTCAATCATCATAGTACCTCCTACTGGAAATGAAACTGTGGGTGCATGAAATCCATAATCCATAAGTCGTTTGGCAATATCAACCACTTCAACTCCCCATTCTTTAAAGGGTCTACAATCAATTATTAATTCGTGAGCTGCTCTACCTTTTTCTCCAGTATAAAGAATATCATATGCGCCTTGTAAACGCTTTTGGATATAATTAGCATTAAGTATGGCTATTTCTGTGGCTTTTTTTAGTCCCTCTGCACCTAGCATTTTAATATATCCATAAGAAATTAAACACACTAATGCAGATCCAAAAGGGGCACCTGAAATTGCAGTAATAGCTTCAGAACCTCCAGTATTTATTATCGGATTACTTGGTAAAAAAGGTTGTAAATGAGATGCAACACATATGGGTCCTACACCTGGTCCGCCACCACCATGTGGAATAGCAAAGGTTTTATGTAAGTTTAGGTGACATACGTCAGCACCAATTTCCGCCGGAGATGTAAGACCTACCTGAGCATTCATATTGGCACCATCCATATAAACTAGACCACCACAATCGTGAATTAGTTGGGTAATATCTTTGATTTTTGATTCAAATACGCCATGAGTACTTGGATAGGTAATCATTAGCGCAGCGAGGTTTTCTTTATGTAAAAGGGCCTTTTCTTTTAATTCCTCAAAATCGATATTACCTTTTTCATCTGTCCCTGTAACTATAACTTGCATTCCGGCCATAACTGCAGATGCAGGGTTTGTTCCGTGAGCAGAAGCAGGTATTAAGCATATGGTTCTATGGCTTTGCTTATTTGCTTCATGATAAGCACGAATAACCATTAGCCCAGCAAATTCCCCTTGCGCTCCTGAATTTGGTTGAAGGGAAGTAGCTGCAAATCCAGTAATTTTGGTAAGATCATTAGAAAGTTGAGAAAGCATTTTCTGATACCCTTTAGCTTGCTCAATGGGTACAAACGGATGAATCGCTCCCCAATTCGGATCGCTTAGCGGGAACATTTCTGTAGCTGCATTAAGTTTCATTGTGCATGAACCCAAGGAAATCATGGACTGATTTAAAGCTAAATCCTTACGTTCTAAAGATTTAATGTAACGCATTAGTGCCGTTTCTGAGTGGTAAGAATTAAAGACAGGATGAGTTAAAATAGGAGTTTTTCGTTCTCCAAGTAAAAATGTGGAAGAAGTTGTTTTAAATTCAGAAAGATCTTCTTTTTGTAAATACTTTTTAAAAACAGAAATAATTTTTGATATGTCATCCTCTGTTGTAGTTTCGTTTATTGAAATACAAACTGAATCTGCGTTGGGATAATAAAAATTAATTTGATGTTGCTCTGCAATTACCTTTAGCTCAGCTGATTGAACTTTAAAATGTAAAGTATCGAAAAAATGATTATTCTTTTGAACAATACCTAGAGCGCTAAGGGTATTGTTAAGTAATAGGGTATGTTTATGAATATTATTTGCAATAGAGCGTAATCCTTTAGGGCCATGATAAACAGCATACATACCTGCCATTACGGCAAGCAGTACTTGCGCTGTACATATGTTCGAGGTGGCTCGATCGCGTTTAATATGTTGTTCACGAGTTTGTAATGCCATACGCAAGGCAGGGTTTTCATCTAAATCACGAGTTTGCCCAATTATCCTGCCTGGAATATTTCTTTTGTAGTGTTCACGAGTAGCAAAAAATGCAGCATGAGGCCCACCATATCCCAAAGGGATACCAAAACGCTGGGTAGTTCCCACTACTACATCAGCACCATATTGACCAGGGCTTTCAAGCAGAACTAAACTCATTATGTCTGCGGCAACTACTGTAAATAACCCTTTTGCATTAGCTTTTTCAATCCAATGTTTAAGGTTTGGAATAACACCATATTTTCCAGGGTATTGATAAATAGCGCCAAAAAAATGACTATCAAATTCTTGAACATCAGGAGAACCTATCACCAATTTAATTCCTAATGGGAGCGCACGAGTATGCAATAATGATACCGTTTGGGGTAATGTACTTTCATCTACAAAAAAATAGGTAGCCTGAGCTTGTTTTTGCTCTTTTGTCCGTGTACTAAATAACATAGTCATGGCTTCAGCAGCGGCAGTGCTCTCATCTAAAAGAGAAGCATTGGCAAGCTCCATTCCAGTAAGGTCAGTGACAAGCGATTGGAAGTTAAAAAGGGCCTCTAAACGACCTTGAGCAATTTCCGCTTGGTAAGGCGTGTAGGCAGTGTACCAGCCTGGGTTTTCAAGCACATTTCGTTGAATCACCGCAGGGGTTATCGCAGCGTGATATCCCAATCCGATGTAGGTATCAAAACGTTCATTTTCTTTACCCAATTGATGAATATGTTTAGAAAAAGCATATTCACTTATACCTTTCTCAATAGGGAGTGGAGATTTTAATCTTATGGCGGGGGGGATGGTCTCCTCTAATAATTGATCAATAGAGTCTGAACCAATC
The DNA here is from genome assembly GCA_023257625.1 of Flavobacteriaceae bacterium. Taxonomy (GTDB): domain Bacteria; phylum Bacteroidota; class Bacteroidia; order Flavobacteriales; family Flavobacteriaceae; genus MS024-2A. Next base: position 8,805 of record JALRBW010000019.1, read on the forward strand.
TTATTCAACATAAATTGAATTTCCTCTTCATTTGGCCCAATATGTCTATTTACAAAAGCGTCCGTTTTCATAGCCAATTTATTTATCGCAAAAATAGAATTTCTACCCTTTTTTTATTTTCAACTTTCAAAGGATTTTAAAATAATTTTTAAACATTAAACACTTTTGATTTAATCAAGGGATATTTGTAAATGGTTCAATATTTAAAAACTATTTTTAATTTTTATATAAAATCCAGTATTCACGTAGCTATTGCTGTAGTTTCATTAGCTTCAGTCAGCGCTACTACAGTGAACAAGTCACTCCCAAATGCATTGTTAATATTTATTTTATGCAGTACTGTTTTTGGGTATAATTACATCAAATTTTTTCCTCTATTTAAGTTTGGTGTTTTGAGGAATGATTTAAAATGGATAATTATTTTATCCCTACTTTCTGCTCTTTACTCAGGTATATTTTTCTTTACATTAACTACAGGCAGTAAAATTTTAGTCCTTTTAATTGGAATACTAGTTTTATTGTATTCTACACCTCTTATAGCTTCGAGAAATGGACGCGAAATGAAAGGCTTAAAGACACTTTGGGTAGTACTGAGTTGGATTTTGCTTTCAGTTGGAATACCAATTTTAGAACTGGAGTACTATGATTTAACTGTCGTTTTATTTCTATTTTGTTTACAAGGTATCTATGTTTTCGTAGCCCTTTTGTCATTTGAAATACGTGATGTGAATACTGATTCACCTTTTTTAAATACCCTACCTCAACGTATAGGTATATTAAGAGCGAAAGTAATTGGCTATTTTTTAATTCTAGTAGCCATTGTACTTCAAGGTTTTGCTTTTGATACACCAGATTCACTGAAACTGTCTACTTGGGTTGTATTTTTTTTATTGGCTTTATTCTTGTGGAAAAGTATGCCCAATAGGTCTTTTTATTTTACTCATTTTTGGCTAGAATCTCTACCCCTTTTTTGGTTTGTAATGATTGAAATTCTCTCTAACTTGCATATAATTTCGACTCAATAACATGAAACATCTTTTCTTATTTTCACTTTTTTTTATTGCTTGTTCTCAAAACTCATCCACCATTGAGATGGTAGACAAACCTAGATTTGAAAAATTACTATCTAAAAGTTTATTACTTATAGACGTAAGGACTCCATTAGAATTTAATTCCGGGTCCATTGATGGAGCAGTAAATGTGGACTACAATGCTCCTGATTTCATGGAGAAAATAGCCTCCTTTCCAAAGGACCAACCCGTTTTAGTGTATTGTGGATCAGGGTTACGTAGTGGACTAGCTGCTAAAGCTATGGATTCTCTAGGGTTTGTAAAGATTTATGATCTCAAAGGGGGGTATCTTAAATGGCAGGGGTATTAATGCCTTTTTTTTAGAAGAATTTCAATTTGTTTTTACTAACCCTGCACGTCGTAATAAAGCTCCTGGATCGGGTTCTTTTCCTCTAAATCTTTTATACAGCACCATTGGGTGTTCGGTGCCACCTTTAGAAAGGATATGAGTTTCAAAAGCTTGAGCTGTTTCTGAATCAAAAATTCCTTTTTCTAAAAAGAGTTCAAAAGCATCGGCATCTAATACTTCAGCCCATTTATAACTGTAATATCCGGCAGCATAACCTCCTTGAAAAATATGAGAAAAAGAAGTGCTCAAACAGTTTTCAATCGAATCAGGAGTAAACTGTAAAGGGGTAATTTGCTCAACTTCGTGAGCTTTAATATTTTTTATTTGAGGGGCATTTTTGCTATGATAAGATAGATCAAGATATCCAAAACTCAACTGACGTAAAGTTTGAAGTCCTTGATGAAAAAAAGCTACTTTTTTAATTTTGGTAATAAATTCTTCTGGAATAAGTTCATCGGTTTGGTAATGTTTACCAAATCGAGTTAAAGCATCTGGGTGATAGCACCAATTTTCCATAATCTGACTTGGGAGTTCTACAAAATCCCAATATACACTAGTGCCACTTAAACTGCTGTATTGGGTATTCGCTAATATACCATGGAGTGCGTGTCCAAATTCATGAAACAAGGTGGTAACCTCTTGAAATGTTAAAAGTGAAGGTAATTTTTTAGTGGGTCTTGTAAAATTACATACAATCGAAATATGAGGGCGTTGTCCTTTTTTTTGAGGTCTGAATTTAGTCATCCATGCACCATTTCTTTTTCCAGAGCGTGGAAAAAAGTCGGTGTAAAGTAATGCGTAAAAAGTGCTGTTTTTGAAAACTTCATAGGCATCTACTTCACTATGATAAGTTTCAATTTGAGTGCTTTTTTTAAATTGTAAACCGTATAAATCTTCCACAATTGAAAAAAGTCCATTCAATACTTTTTCTAATGGGAAATACACTTTTAATTCCAATTCATCAAGATCGTAATCACGTTGTTTAATTTTTTCAGCTAAGAATGCGGTATCCCATTTTTCAACTTTTTCTAATGAATAATTTTCTAAAGCATACTCCTTTAGAATTTGCCATTCATTAGAGGCTGCAGGATATGCTTTTTCAAGTAATTGATCTAAAAAGCTTTTTACATTTTCTTCAGATTGTGCCATACGCTCCTCTAAAACAAAGGCAGCATGAGACTCATACCCCAACAGATTTGCTCGCTGTTGACGTAAATGAATTATTTTTAAAACAATAGCTTCGTTATTTTGCGCATTGTTTTGAAACCCTCTTTTACCAAAAGCAAGACTCATTTCTTTTCGTAAATCTCTATTTTCAGCATAAGTCATAAAGGGAACATAACTTGGGTAATCAAGGGTAAATACCCATCCCTCTAATTTTTTTTCTTCAGCTGTGCTTTTGGCCATTTCAATTACGGCTTCTGGCAGACCATTCAATTCTTTTGAATCAGTAATCTGTAACATATAAGCTTGAGTATCAGCCAAAACATGTTCTCCAAATTTAAGACTGAGTTGGGCTAATTCTGTATCTATAGAACGAAGTTTTGCTTTATTATTTTCGTCAAGTAACGCACCATTTCTTACAAATCCTTTATATTCTTTTTCGAGCAGCGTTTTTTGTTCTATGGTTAACTCAAACACCTCTTGGTTTTCATATACTTTTTTAATTCGTTCAAAAAGTGCAGTATTTAATCGAACATCATTTTGAAATTGTGTTAACAAAGGGGCAACTTGTTGTGTTACATTTTGAAGAGTTTCAGAAGTTTCCGCACTATTTAGGTTAAATAAAAGACTGCTATTTCGCCCGATAAAAGAACCGCAATTTTCAAGAGCTTCAATAGTATTTTCAAATGTAGGAGTTCCATTTTGACTTACAATTTCATCAATTTCATCTAAGGCTATTTTAATGTTGTCTTGTAATGCTGGCACAAAATGTTCGGGACGTATAATTGAAAATGGGGCTGATTCAAAGGGGGTATAAAAGGGCTTGACTAACGGATTGTTTTCCATTTATTTTTTTAATGATTTGCTACTTTCTAAAACCTGAGTTTTAAGTGATTTTTTATATTCAATAATCAGTTGTTGAACTTTTTGATTTTGTGCGCCAATGATCTGTGCAGCCAAAATACCTGCATTTTTAGCCCCATTTAAGGCTACTGTAGCCACTGGAACTCCGCCAGGCATTTGTAGGATTGAGAGCACAGAATCCCAACCGTCAATTGAGTTACTTGATTTTATGGGAACGCCAATTACAGGAAGTGGACTTAATGAGGCCACCATGCCTGGTAAATGTGCCGCACCGCCTGCACCAGCAATAATTACTTGTATCCCCCGTTCATGGGCAAAAGTTCCATAATCCATCATTTTTTCAGGAGTTCTATGTGCTGAAACAATATCTACTTCAACTGAAATTGAAAATGATTTTAAAATAGTAATCGCTTCTTCCATTACCGGAAGATCAGATTTGCTACCCATAATAATACTTACTTGTGCCATTTTAATTTGAGATTACTTCTAAGGTTTCTTTCACTTGTTCTGCAATTTTTCGAGCCATTTCTAACTTTTCATTGATAATGGTTATATGTCCCATTTTCCGAAATGGACGGGTTTCTTTTTTTCCATATATATGTGGGTGTACACCTTCAATAGCTAAAATATATTCTAGATTTTTATAAATAACAGGGCCATTATAACCTTCTTTACCTACAATATTTACCATCACACCAGCCACTTTGTTTTCTGTTTTTCCAAGGGGTAAATCAAGAATTGCTCTTATGTGTTGTTCAAATTGTGTGGTGTATGAGGCTTCAATGGTGTAATGTCCACTATTGTGAGGTCGAGGTGCTACTTCATTTACCCATAATTCTCCTTCATGGGTTAAAAATAATTCGACAGCCAATAGTCCAACATGTTGAAAAGCTTCTGAAACAGCAAGAGCCATTTTTTCTGCATTTTTAGCTACAGTAGATGATACTCTAGCAGGACTTATTACATATTCAACTTGATTAGCTGTTGGATGAAACTCCATTTCTACACAGGGATAGCAAGCCACTTCTCCATTAGAACTTCGACAAACAATTACGCTCAATTCCTTATCTATCTTTACCATTTCTTCAGCCATACATTTACCCTCAAATACCATTTCTAAATCTTGATTAGAGCGGATAATTTGTACCCCATATCCATCATATCCCATGGTTTCCGATTTCCACACAAATGGAAAACTTATTTCTCCTTTCAAAACAGCTTCCTTTAATAAAGCTTTAGATTTAAAACGTTGAAAAGGAGCTGTAGGAATAGAATGATCAATATAAAACTGCTTCTGAAGCCCTTTGCTTTGAATGGTTTTTAAAACGGAAGCTTGTGGGTAAACTTTAATACCTGCTGATTCTAAATGGGCAAGGGCATCAGTATTTACATTCTCTATCTCAATGGTTAAAACATCTACATCACTTCCAAAATCGACAACTGTTTCAAAATCCATTAAATCTCCTTGAATAAATTTGTTACAAGCTATTTTTGCGGGTGCTGAATTACTAGGATCTAAAACTTTTGTGTTAATATCCCATTGTCTTGTGGTGGTTAAAAGCATTTTACCGAGTTGCCCACCTCCTAAAATTCCAATTGTTTTTGTCCCTGAAAAAAAAACCATTTGATTCTTTTAGCAAAAATACGCATAAGTTTTTTGGAATGAAAAAAAGCCATTCAAATTGGATATCTTTGAAAAAATATTTTACCATGATCAATCTTGTCCTTTTTGGGAAACCAGGCGCTGGTAAAGGTACACAAGCTGCTTTTTTGAAAGAAAAATATGGTTTACACCATATTTCTACAGGCGACTTATTTCGCAATAATATTCAAAACAAAACTCCTTTGGGTAAGTTGGCCCAATCATACATGGATAAAGGTGATTTAGTTCCAGATCAGGTAACCATTGACATGTTGGAACAAGCGGTGGATGAAAACCCTAAAGCTAAAGGGTTTATTTTTGATGGTTTTCCAAGAACTAAAGCCCAAGCTCAAGCCTTAGATATATTTTTAACACGAAAAAAAATGCCTGTTAATGCTACAATTGCATTAGAAGCGGATGATGATATTTTAATAGAACGATTACTAAACAGAGGAAAAACGAGTGGCCGTGTTGATGATCAAAACGAAGAAAAAATTCGTAATCGTTTTGAAGAATACAATATAAAAACTGCACCATTAAAAGATTTTTATTCGGCTCAACAAAAATTTCACAGTGTAAATGGAATTGGATCAATTGAAGAAATAACTATGCGGTTGACTCATTTAATTGATAGCTTATAATCTAAAATGACCGAAGGTAACTTTGTTGATTACGTAAAAATATTCATTAGCTCTGGAAATGGGGGAAAAGGATCTACCCATTTAAGGAGAGAAAAGTATATTCCCAAAGGTGGACCCGATGGGGGTGATGGAGGAAGAGGTGGACATGTAATTATTAAGGCTAATCCTCAACTTTGGACATTGTACACTTTTAAATTTCAAAAACATTTTTCTGCAGGTCATGGTGGAAATGGTGCAAAAAATAGAAGTTCAGGTTTACAAGGTGAAGATAGAATTATTGAAGTACCTGTAGGAACATTAGTTCGAGATTCTGAAACCCAAAAAATCCTTTTTGAAATAACAGAGGAAGACCAAGAATACATAGTATTAAAAGGGGGACTTGGGGGCCGTGGAAATTGGCATTTTAAATCACCTACAAGACAAACACCACGATATGCACAACCTGGTATTGAAGGAATTAGTATTTACATTACCTTGGAATTAAAAGTTTTAGCAGATGTTGGATTAGTAGGGTTTCCAAATGCAGGAAAATCAACCTTATTAGCAGCCCTCACAGCAGCAAAACCAAAAATTGCAGATTACGAATTTACCACCTTAAAGCCTAACTTAGGAATTGTTGAGTACCGTGATTTTAAGTCTTTTGTTATGGCTGATATTCCAGGAATTATTGAAGGTGCTGCGGAAGGTAAAGGATTAGGTCATTATTTTTTAAGACATATTGAACGAAATTCCGTTTTATTATACGTAATTCCAGCAGACACAAATGAAGTTCTTAAAGCCTTTAAAATTCTTCAAAATGAACTTCTAAAATACAATCCCGAATTACTTGATAAATCGTTTATGGTGATATTATCAAAAGCTGATTTGTTAGATGATGAATTACTTGATGAATACGAAAAGGAGATGAAAAAAGTCTTCAAAAAAATCCCCCATTTAATTATTTCTAGTGCAACCCAATATCATCTTACTGAATTAAAAGATGCATTGTGGAATTTGCTAAATCAACCCCTTGATTAGTATGCGAATTCATTTTATTGCCATTGGAGGAAGTGCTATGCACAGTTTAGCTTTAGAAATGAAAAATCATGGTCATGTAGTTTCTGGAAGTGAAGACATACTTTTTGAACCTGCCAAAACTGCTTTAGAGAAAGCAGGATTAGCACCCAAATCTTTAGGTTGGAATCCTGAATTGATCTCAGATGAAATTGATGTGATAGTATTAGGAATGCACGCTAAAGGAGATAACCCAGAATTGAAACGTGCACAAGAATTGAATTTGCGAATTCACTCTTATCCTGAGTTTTTAGCTAAGTTAAGTGAAGAGAAAACACGAGTAGTAATAGCGGGAAGTCATGGAAAAACAACAATAACAGCGATTGTTTTACATGTTTTAGGGTACCATAATCAAACCCCAGATTTTATGATAGGAGCTCCTGTGCCTGCTGTTTCAAAAACTTTATCTCTTCAAAAAGTGAATGACTTTATTCTCTTAGAGGGTGATGAATATTTGTCTTCTGCAATTGACTCAAGACCTAAATTTTTATGGTACACTCCAGAGATAGCCCTTATTAGTGGTATCGCATGGGACCATGTTAACGTGTTTCCTAGTTTTGAGATTTATTTAGCGCAATTTGAAAATTTTATATATAGCCTTCAGGAAGGAGGAGTATTGGTATATAACGAAGAAGATAATTTGGTTAAAACGCTAGTTGAAAAAGTGACTCATCCTATAAAAAAAATACCTTACCAGACTCCTAAGTACATTTTAGATCAGGGTGTGACTTTTTTAGAAACTGAAGAGGGCAATGTTCCACTCAATATTTTTGGTAAACACAACCTTTCAAATATAGCAGGCGCCAAATGGATATGCCAACTGATGGGTGTTGATGCCTCTGATTTTTATGAAGCGCTACCAAGTTTCAAAGGAGCTTTAAAACGATTAGAATGTATAGCAAAAGGGAAAACAGCTCTTTTATTTAAAGATTTTGCACATGCCCCAAGTAAAGTTATAGCTACTACAGAAGCAGTTCGAGCCCAATTTACTTCTAAAAAAATAATTTCCTGCTTAGAACTTCATACATATAGTAGTCTAGATCCTGATTTTTTAAAACAGTATAAGTACACTTTACAACAATCAAATACTCCTGTAGTTTTTTATGACCCTGATGGCTTAAAAATTAAAAACAGAAAACCTATTGATCCTAAACAAATTATTGAATCTTTTGGACATCCAGAACTACTAGTGCTTACCCATAAAGAAGGGCTAGAATACTTTTTATTAAATCAAAACCTAAAAAATACAGTTCTTTTGATGATGAGTTCTGGAAATTTTGGAGGCTTAAATTGGGGGAGACTGATAGAAAAAGTAAACGAAAGCTAAGCAAAATAATTGTTACCTAGTTGCTTTTTTTTATCTTGATGTATTGTTTTTGCCCCATGAATACAAAAAAGCTTTCGATTAAAGATTGGGATCCTTCTGATCGACCAAGAGAAAAATTCAAACAATTTGGTTCCACTTTTTTAACAAATGCTGAGCTATTGGCCTTGCTGATTGGTAATGGCTCTCGTGATTTTAATGCTGTTCAATTAATGCAGTACGTTCTCAATATAAATGATAATGACCTTAATAAACTGCAGCAACAATCGTTAGAGCAATTAATACAATTTAAAGGAATAGGAACAGTTAAGGCAATCAAAATAAAAGCCGTATTTGAATTATGCAAACGAATTCAATACAATGAGATAAAATCTAAAACCGTAATAAAAGACAGCCATAGTGCGTATAAATTACTCGCTCCAGTAATACAAAATTTACCTCATGAAGAATTTTGGATTATTTATTTAAATCACTCTTCTAGACTTATTGAAAAATACCAACTTAGCCGAGGGGGAATAACTCAAACTTCCGTTGATTTGCGATTGGCATTTAAAAGAGCATTTGAAATTAGATCAACAGCCTTAATTTTAGCCCATAATCATCCCTCAGGGGCTCTCGATCCAAGTGATAATGACATACAATTAACTCAAAAATTTAAGATCGCTGCAAAACAAATGGATCTGACGCTGCTGGATCATTTGATAATTTCAGAAAAAGGCTATTTTAGCTTTGCAGATCAGGGATTACTTTAAAAAATCTTTTATCTAGAGTTAACAAAATTAATTTTCTATTCTAAGGGTTTTTGAGTAATTACAAAGTAAATATGGTATTAAAGGAACAGATTACTGATATTTTTTTTGATTTAGATCACACCCTATGGGATTTTGAAAAAAACTCAATGCTTACCTTTGGAAAAGTATTTGAAGAAGAATCTTTAAAAATTGATTTGAATTCATTTGTAAAAGCCTATCAACCTATTAACAAAGCCTACTGGAAAGCTTACCGGGAAAATAAGATTGACCAACAATTTTTGCGTTTTCAAAGGTTGAAAGATACATTTGCTGAAATTGATTTTGAGGTTCAGTCCGAAATAATTCCAAACATTGCGAATAAATACATTACCTACTTAAGTACTTTTCCTCATCTTATTAAGGGGACTTTATCACTATTAAAAGCATTAGAGCTTCAATATAATTTACACATCATAACCAATGGATTTGAACAAGTTCAACACCACAAACTCAAAAATTCAGGGATAGCTCCATTTTTTGACAAAGTAATAACTGCAGAACAAGTAGGATTCAAAAAACCACACCCACAAATTTTTAAATATGCTCTTGAAGTAACAGGAGCTTCGTCCCATCAAGCATTGATGATTGGGGATAGTTTTGAAGCGGATATTGAAGGATCACTAAAAATGGGATTTCAAGCAATACATTTTAATATTCATGAGGAACAGATTCATTCTCTCTGTCCCATTGTAACTTCTTTGGGTGAAATACAACCCTTATTAATCTAAAACTTCTAGATGTATATGAATGATAACATTTATCTTTATTTTTGGGCATGGATTTAAAAGGTGTACAAAAAGCGGTTGATGATTGGATAAAAAGACATGGGGTTCGCTATTTCAACGAATTGACTAATATGGCACAACTAACGGAAGAAGTTGGTGAAGTTGCCCGTATTATTGCTAGACGATATGGTGAACAATCTGAGAAAGATTCAGATAAAATCAAGGATTTAGGAGAAGAACTTGCAGATGTACTTTTTGTTACTCTCTGTTTAGCAAATCAAACAGGGGTTGACTTACAAAAGGCATTTGAAAAAAAATTGTCTATAAAAACTAAACGTGATCATGACCGCCATCATACCAATCCAAAACTAAAATCATAAAGGCTAGATGAACTTAACTATTGCCCACCCTAATGGACATTGTAAAGGCATTTTGCAAATAACAGGTTCTAAAAGTGAAACAAATCGTTTATTGTTGCTTCAAGCCCTGTTTTCTGGTTTTGAAGTTGAAAATAAATCCAATTCTGATGATAGTAAGGTGATGGAAGCTGCTCTTAAATCAGAGGAATCAACCATTGATATTCATCATGCAGGTACAGCTATGCGGTTTTTAACAGCTTTTTTTTCTCATCAAGAAGGAAGAGATATTATTTTGACGGGCTCAAAAAGAATGCAAGAACGACCTATTAAAATTTTAGTCGATGCCCTACGTTATTTGGGAGCCTCAATTTCATATGTTAAAAATGAAGGCTATCCACCATTAAAAATTGAAGGGAAAATAATTAAAGGGGGAAAAGTTACTTTACCTGCAGATGTTAGTAGTCAATATATTTCGGCACTTCTAATGTTGGGGCCAACCCTTGAACAGGGCATTACCCTGTCTTTGGAAGGAAAAATCACCTCAGTGCCTTACATTCAGATGACCTTATCGTTACTTAAAAACTTTGGTGTTTCAACACATTTTGAAGGCAATGTCATTCAAGTTGATTTTCAACCAAATTTACTTCGCAAAACACAAGTTGTAGAATCTGATTGGAGTTCAGCTTCTTATTTTTTTAGTATAGTAGCCCTTTCAAATTCCGCATCTATTGAGCTAAGAAGCTATAAAAAAAATAGCTTACAAGGAGATGCTATACTCATGGATATATACCGCTTACTTGGGGTTGAATCCTATATTGAAGGGCATTCACTTTTTTTGACAAAAAAGGATGTAAAGCTACCCGAGCGGATTCGATGGGATTTAACAACAGCCCCAGATATTGCACAAACCATAGCAGTATCTTGCTTTGGTTTAGGTGTGGGCTGTGATCTTGAAGGATTACATACATTAAAAATAAAAGAAACAGATCGTTTAGAGGCACTAAATACTGAATTATCAAAAATTGGTGCAAAGATTAAGGTAACAGAAAAAAGTTTGCACTTAGCCCCGGGAGGTAGCCTGAAACCCAATTGCAGTATACCAACTTACAATGACCATAGAATGGCCTTAGCATTTGCTCCTTTAGGGCTTAAAATTCCGATTACAATTGAAGAGGCCGATGTAGTTTCCAAATCTTATCCAGACTATTGGACAGACCTCAAAATATTAAATTTTAATATTCTTTAGAGATAATTCCTATTTTCCTTGACAAGGCCTGTTTTGAGATGGTATATTTGCACCCTTAAAATATATAGATGAAGCTTTCTGATTTTCAATTTGAACTCCCCAAAGCGCTTTTGGCACAACGTCCTGCTACTGATCGAGATGAATCAAGACTTATGGTGCTAAATCGCAAAGAAAAAACTATAGAACATCATGCATTCAAAGAGATTATTAATTTTTTTGATGAAGGCGATGTAATGGTTTTAAATAATACTAAAGTTTTTCCAGCTCGATTGTATGGAAATAAAGAAAAAACAGGAGCTCGAATTGAGGTCTTTTTATTACGAGAATTAAACCAAGAACAACGTTTATGGGATGTACTTGTTGATCCTGCTCGGAAAATAAGGATTGGAAATAAATTGTATTTTGGTGACGATGAAAGCTTAGTAGCTGAGGTCATTGACAATACAACATCTCGAGGGAGAACATTGCGTTTTTTGTTTGATGGAAATTATGCTGAATTTAGATCAAAATTAAAAGAACTTGGGGAAACCCCACTTCCAAAATACATTAAACGACCAGTTGAAGATGAAGATCGTGATCGCTATCAAACTATTTACGCAAAACATGAAGGAGCCGTTGCTGCCCCAACAGCAGGCTTACATTTTTCAAAACACTTACTCAAACGTCTTGAAATTAAAGGGATTGACCTGGCAGAACTCACTTTACATGTTGGTTTAGGAACTTTTAGTCCGGTAGAAGTTGAAGATCTGTCTAAGCACAAGATGGATTCTGAAGAGTTAATTATTGATGCAGAAGCTGTTGAAAAAGTAAATGCTGCAAAACGTAAAAAGAAAAAAATTTGTGCTGTGGGGACCACTGTAATGCGCGGATTAGAAAGTTCAGTTTCTTCAGCTGGTTTGCTCAATGAATATCAAGGCTGGACTCATAAATTTATTTTTCCACCGTATGATTTTTCAATCGCAAATTGTATGGTGACCAATTTCCATACACCTAAATCCACTTTATTGATGATGGTTTCTGCATTTGCTGACAAAGACTTTGTTATGGAAGCCTACAAGATAGCAATTAAAGAGAAATATAACTTTTACTCTTACGGTGATGCTATGTTGATTTTGTAAGCACTCTTTTCATTATAAATTTGAGGGGTGGAAGTTTCCAAAAAAGACATCAGAGCATTATCAAAAAAAGATTTAGAGACCTTTTTCATTAAACATGGAGTTCCCTCATTCAAGGGGAGCCAAGTGTACGAATGGTTATGGCAAAAGGGGTTGCATCAATTTGATTTAATGACCAATCTTTCAAAAGCGCATAGGGCACTATTGGAAGCACACTTCACTTTAAATCATATTCAAATTGATAGTCAACAACGCAGTGTTGATGGAACACTTAAAAATGCCGTAAAACTTTATGATAACTTCATTGTTGAATCAGTGCTTATTCCTACGTCAAAAAGAACTACTGCATGTGTTTCTTCTCAAGTAGGTTGCAGTTTAGACTGTTCGTTTTGTGCAACTGCTTCATTAAAAAGGATGCGTAATCTAAACCCAGATGAAATTTATGATCAGGTTTTAGCCATGAACCGTCAAAGTCAGTTGTATTATAATCGCCCATTATCAAATATTGTTTTTATGGGAATGGGAGAACCTTTAATGAATTACTCGAATGTTTTATCTGCAATTGATAAGATAACAGATCCGAAGGGATTGGCAATGTCACCTAAACGAATTACATTATCTACATCTGGGGTTCCTAAAATGATTCGTAAAATGGCGGATGATAAAGTACGATTTAAATTGGCTGTATCTCTCCATAGTGCGCGTCAAGAAGTCCGAGAAAAAATTATGCCCTTTGCAAAGTCATTTACCCTTGAAGATTTAGAAGAGGCCCTTTTATATTGGTATTTACATACAAGAAGCCCACTTACTTTTGAGTATGTTGTATGGAAGGGAATAAATGATAAAAAAGAAGATATTCAAGCCTTGGTAAAATGGTGTAAGCGTATTCCTTCCAAAGTGAATATTATACAATATAATCCGATTGATGGTACTCAAATGAAACAAGCAGATCAATCAGTACTTGAGGACTACATAAACACCTTAGAGTCACAAAAAATTAAAGTGACATACCGAAGATCAAGAGGTGTAGATATTGATGCAGCATGTGGTCAATTAGCAAATAAAATAGAAACGAAAGGAAACGGGTAAGAAACTCCTAGATCCTTTAAGATTTGATATCTTTAGCCTTATTATGAAAATTGTTGAGCGCATAAAGAGTCCCATTTATAATGAAATGGAATTGTTTGAGGAAAAATTTACATCCTCAATGTCTTCTAAGGTAGCTCTACTTAACCGAATTACACATTTTATTGTTAATAGAAAAGGAAAACAAATGCGACCCATGTTTGTATTTCTAGTAGCTAAGCTTTTAGGTAAAGGAAAAGTTAATGAACGAACCTATAGAGGAGCTGCAGTTATTGAACTCATTCATACAGCTACTTTGGTTCATGACGATGTAGTGGACGACAGTAATAAAAGAAGAGGTTTTTTCTCTATCAATGCATTATGGAAAAATAAAATTGCAGTTTTAGTAGGTGATTTTTTACTTTCAAAGGGATTATTATTATCAATAGAAAATGAAGATTTTGATTTATTAAAAATAATTTCTGTAGCTGTCCGTGAAATGAGTCAGGGCGAGTTATTGCAAATTGAAAAGGCCAGAGATTTAGATATTACCGAAGAAGTTTACTATGAAATTATTCGTCAAAAAACGGCTACTTTACTAGCGGCATGTTGCGCTATGGGGGCTCAATCTGTAGGAGCTGATAAAAAGACAGTTGAAAAAATGCATTTGTTTGGTGAAAAATTAGGTATGGCATTTCAAATTAAAGATGACCTATTTGATTATGGAGAAGAACGAATAGGAAAGCCCCTCGGGATAGACATTAAAGAAAAGAAAATGACCCTTCCTTTAATTCATACTTTAAGTAAGGTGACTTCCACAGAAAAACATTGGATTATTACGACTGTTAAAAACCATAATTCTGACAAGAAAAAGGTGCGTGAGTTAATTGCAATGATAAAAGAAAAAGGAGGGTTAGATTTTGCTATTAAAAAAATGGAAGTATTTCGAGATGAAGCTTTAACTCTATTGAATGATTTTCCCAAAAATGAATACCGAGATGCTTTATCTCTTATGGTTAATTATGTCATAGAACGCAAAGCTTAAGTCCTTTTTTGTATTGAAGTATTATGTTTATTTTTATTAAAAATAAATCTGTTGATTACACGTCTTACCATAGATAAAGTATACGAAACCGCTCGTGTTGAAGAGGTTATCGGAGATTTTGTGGTTTTGAAAAAATCAGGTACTAACTTTAAAGGATTAAGTCCATTTTCACAAGAAAAGACCCCCAGTTTTATGGTCTCTCCAGTCAAGCAGATTTGGAAAGATTTTAGTAGTGGAAAGGGGGGTAATGTGGTTGCATTTTTAATGGAACACGAACATTTTTCTTATCCTGAAGCCATTCGATATCTTGCTCAAAAGTATAATATTGAAATTGAAGAAACAGAGCAAACTGATTTGGAAAAAGAAAAAGCAAATTCTCGAGAAAGTTTGTATTTAGTAAATCAGTTCGCTCAACAGCAATTTGCAAAAGATTTAGTTTCAACAGATGAAGGCAAAGCTTTAGGCTTAAGTTATTTTAAAGAAAGAGGATTTACAGCAGAAACCATTTCTTTTTTTGGTTTAGGCTATGCCTTAGAGAAAAAAGATAATTTTTATGATACAGCTATTAAAGCGGGCTATTCACTAAAATATTTAGAAGAAACTGGATTGGTTATTCAAAATGAATACGGAAACGTTGATCGTTTTCGTGGGCGCATTATATTTCCTATTCGGAGTATGGCAGGACGTGTTCAAGGGTTTGGTGGTCGCACTCTTACCTCCAGCTCTAAAACTGCAAAATATTTAAATTCTCCTGAAAGCGATATTTATCATAAAAGCCAAGTATTGTATGGGATTTATGAGGCTAAAAAAGAAATTGTAAAAGAAGATATTTGCTATTTGGTTGAGGGGTATACAGATGTAATTCAAATGTATCAAAAAGGAATTCACAATGTGGTTTCTTCTTCTGGAACGGCCCTAACTCATGAACAAATTAGATTATTACGGAGGTTGACCTCAAATGTGGTGGTTTTATTTGACGGAGATGCTGCAGGGCTACGTGCCGCAATTAGAGGGATAGACCTTATTTTGGAACAAGGGATGAATGTCAAAATCTGTACTTTTCCTGAGGGAGAAGATCCTGACAGTTTTGCAAAACATAATAGCTTAGAGGAACTCCAAAGCTACCTTCAAGAAAATGCGAAAGATTTTATTCAGTTTAAAACTGACCTTCTACTAAAAGACACTCAAAACGATCCTGTTCAAAAAGCTACTACTGTTAGGGAGATTGTTCAAAGTATTGCAAAAATACCTGATGTAATACAACAAGAAATTTACCTTAAACAATGCGCCTTAATGATGGGACTTTCCGAAGAGGTTTTGTTTAATGCCCTAGCACAAGAAATAAGTAAGAAAAAAACAGCTATTCGTCAACTTATTCCTACACTAGAAACTAAACCACAAGTTCAGAAATCACTTCCCACAGATCGACAAGAAAACCCAATGCTTCTCTTAGAAAGACAAATTGTAGGAATTCTTTTGCAATATGGAAATGTAGAGGCCTTCTTTGACGAAGTCTATATTCATTTTGATGGAGAAGGAAACCTTATAGAGGAATCTAAAACGATTCAAACAAAAGTGTATGAAAAGGTATTTTTAGATCTTCAACAAGATGAGGTAGAATTAATTCAACCTGAATTTCAAAAACTCTATCAACAGCTAATACATACGTATCAAACAGAAGGAATAATAAAACCTGAAAAGATAATACAGCAGGAAGATCCTCAATTAGGACAAATCATTACAGATATTTTATTAGAAGATGAGCAACATTACCTGCATCAGTGGGAAAAGAAAAACATTTATGTTAAGGATAGAAAAAGTGTAGTTGGACAATTAGTTAGTGAGACTATTTTGACTTTTCGCAGGTATTTAATTGACCAAAAAATCAATTCTATCTTAGAGCTTATACAACAAAAACCAGAAGAATCAACCCAAGACGAATGGCTTGAAGAAGTAATGCAGTATCAAAGCTTAAAAAAAGTACTTTCCCGTAAACTTAACAGGGTACTCTAAAGCACATCTAAATTTCGAGCCTGTTGGAATAAGTCAATATGATTTTTGACTTCTAGCTTAACCATTATTCTTTTTTTATAAGTACTCACCGTTTTTTGATTCAATTTTAAAATTTTGGCAATTTCAAAGTTTCTACAGCCATCAGCAATATATTTCATTACTTCAATTTCTCTTGAAGATAAAGAGTCATATGCATTTCGGCGTCGTTAAGGTCAATATTAAAATTGATTTGATTAGCAAAATCGGAAGTAATGTGGTAATTACAATTTACTATTTTTTCAATAGCTTCAATTAACACCTCTTTTTTTACTTGCTTTGAAATGTACCCAGATGCACCTGCTTTTAATAGTGAAACACCATAAATAGATTGAGGTTGAGATGTAAAAATTAAGATTGATATATCTTTACAGGCATTTTTAACACTTTTTATAATATCAATTAGACTACCTTCAAGTAAATCAATTTCAATGATCAATACATGGACACTTTTTTCTTTTAAAAATTGCAATAATTCATGTGATCGATAAAAAGCATTTTCTAAACTAAGCTTTGTCTCGTTTTCAAAAAAGGATTTTAGTCCTTGGTGGACAACTGGATGTGGGTCTAGAAGGGTAATTTGTATCATGATAAGATAAGATTTTGGGCATTTCTCTTACCTGCAAGATACTAATTTATCACTTAAAATCTCTAGGAATTTTGCAAACAGGTATAGGAATCATTTTATGGAGATTTTGGTGATGTAATTTTGAGTAAAGTTCAAAAACTTCTTTTTGTCTTGTAGTAAAATGATGTGAATCTTGATTATCAAAAACATTCATAGCCCATTCTAATTCTGGATAGGTAGCCCCTAATTGTTCTTCATCCGTTCGATTATCTCCCCACAGGCCATCTGTAGGAGCGGCATTTTGAATCGCAGGAATGATATCTAAATATTTTGCAAGGGTAAAAACCTCTGTCTTAAGTAAATCAGCAATAGGACTAATGTCTACACCTCCGTCACCATATTTTGTATAAAAACCAACACCAAAGTCTTCAACTTTATTTCCTGTCCCTGCAACTAAATAGCCATGTAGCGCAGCAAAATAGTATAGTGTAGACATTCTAAATCGAGCTCGAGTATTGGCTAAACTTAAAAATTGGTTTTTTTCGTTAGCTGCTTCTGGAATTACTTGGGTAAAAGCCTGAAAAACAGAATCTAATTGAACTTGAAGTGAATCAACATTTGGGTATTGTAATTTAAGCCATTTTACATGTTCTTGTGCTCTACTTATTTGTCCTGCCTCTTGCAAAATGGGCATTTCTAAACACAGTACTGGATATCCAGTTTTAGCACACAAAGTTGAAGTAACGGCAGAATCTATACCACCTGAAATACCTACAACAAATCCCTTCATTTGAGAATCATTAAGGTATTGTTCCAACCAATTACAAATATAATCAGTTACTTTTTTTGGAAATTTCATCTATTAAATGACTTAGAGAACTATTTTTGTTCAAAATTACTGTATTTACTGCTATTTTCATGTTCTGTTACGCAAGAGTTAGGTTGTTTTTTAACATTTTTCATCAAAAAATAATTTTTATTGGTGTATTGTTTTTTTTATGGGGGTGTCTTTCCGAAAATCAAAATGAAATTGAAATTGAACAGATTCCTGTATCCTTATCTTTTGAACGTTTTGATCTCGAATTTTATGGTAACGGACCAGAAATTCTTCCCGTTTTAAAACTCAAATATCCTTTTTTATTTCCTTCACAATTTTCAGATAGCGTTTGGATAAATAGGCAAAAGGATAGCCTCCAGTTATTACTTCAACAGGCTGTTAAGAATCAATTCAAAGATATAACGACCCTTGAAAAAGAAATATCACATCTTTTTAAACACATTAAATATTATTTTCCAGATACACCACTTCCTCGTATCATCACATTAACAAATAATGTAGACTATCAATTGAAAACAGTTTATACAGATAGTTTACTCTTACTATCATTAGATACTTTTTTAGGAGCAAATCATCCTCTTTATGAGGGTATTCCAAATTATATCCAAAAGGAGTTAGATCCGATTTACCTTCCTACTCAGATTGTTGAAAAATTTACAACTTCAATTTTGCCCCCTGTTGAAGACCGAACCTTCATTGCCCAAATGATATATGAAGGAAAAAAACTTTACCTTTTTGATTTATTATTAACTCACACTCCAGAACATATTAAAATAGGCTATGCCGAAAAGGAATTGCAATGGGTTAATGATAACGAACAATACATTTGGCAATATTTTATTGAACGTCAAGCTTTGTACAAAACAGACCCAGATTGGGTCCAAAGGTTTATATATCCTGCCCCTTTTTCAAAATTTTATTTGGAGTTAGATACTGAATCCCCGGGGAAAGTGGGTCGGTGGATTGGATGGCAAATCGTAAAAAGTTATGTAGCAACTCATCCAGAAGTTACTTGGGAATACGTTTTGCAACTTCCAGAACAAGAACTATTCACGGCTTCTAAATACAAACCAAAACGCTAATGAAAACAAAAAAAACAGAAATCAAAATTGCTGTAGATTTAGATGAAAATCATATCCCTGAAAAAATGAAATGGTCTGCCCCTGATGGTGGAGTACTGAATAAAGAAACGAAGGCTATGCTTTTGTCTTTTTGGGACGCTGAGACTCAAGAAACCTTAAAAATGGATTTATGGGTTAAAGATATGCCTATAGATCAAATGCAACTTTTTTTTCATCAAACCCTTGTTTCGTTAAGCGACACTTTTTACCAAGCTACACAAGATGAAAAAATGACCTCCACCATGCGCGATTTTTGTGATTATTTTGCAGAAAAACTCAACTTAAAAAAAGAATAGTATTTACCTCTTTTGATTCGCCTCTTGGTTAAGGGTGTGAATGTAGTTCAGCAATTCTTCTCCACCCATTTTTGAGGTAGAAGACGTGGCAAATACAGGGGGTAGAGCTTCCCAATCGGTTTCAAGCATTTGTGCAGTGTAGGCATCCACTTTTTTTTGAATCTGGCTCGGTTTCATTTTATCCGATTTGGTAAATACTAAGGCAAATGGAATATAATGTTCTCCTAGCCAACGCATAAAAGCGAGATCAATGGCTTGAGGTTCATGGCGAATATCAATTAAAACAAAAGCTGTAATCAGTTGCTTTCGCTTTTCAAAATATTGGGTAATGAACTTTTGAAAAACCTTTTTTTTCGACTTTGAAACACGAGCATATCCGTATCCAGGCAAATCAACAAGGTGCCATTTGTCATCAATTAAAAAATGATTTATGAGTTGGGTTTTACCTGGTCGAGAAGAAGTTTTGGCTAGGTTTTTTTGATTACAGATATAGTTTATTAGTGAGGATTTTCCCACGTTAGAACGTCCAATAAATGCATATTCAGGTAGAGGGGTATTTGGACATTTTGAAACATCAGTATTACTAATAACAAAATGCGCCTTACCAACTGTCATGGTTCAGAATTTTCTCAACTCTAACCAACTGTAGAAAATCGAATTAAAAGTATCGGGATGTTCCATCATTGGAGCGTGTCCACATTGGTCTATCCAGTACAAATTTGAATCAGGGAGTAACGTGTTAAATTCTTCAGCGACATTAGGTGGTGTAACTGTATCTTGTGCACCCCAAATAATTGCTGTTGGCGTTTTCATTTTAGGCAATTCTTTTGCCATATTATGTCGAATAGCACTCTTTGCAAGGGCTAAGGTTCGAATCAATTTATTTCGATCATTAACTGATTCAAATACTTCATCAACAATTTCTTTGGTTGCAATATTTGGGTCGTAAAAAACAGCTTGACTTTTTTCTTTGATGTATTCATAATCCCCGCGCTTTGGATAGCCATCACCAAGGTTATTTTCATACAAACCAGAACTTCCGGTTATCACTAATCCGCGAACCAATTTGGGATAATTTTTTGTAAATAATAAGCCCACATGCCCACCCAAAGAATTACCTAATAAAATAACATCTTTGAGGCCCTTGTGAAGAATAAATCGATGTAAAAATTCAGTAAGTGATTTTACGGAGGTGTTTAAAATGGGCAGAGTATAAACAGGTAATTCAGGGATAATAACTCGGTATCCTTTTTCAGGAAAAAAACGCAGAACTCCTTCAAAATTACTTAAACCTCCCATAAGACCATGGAGAATAATGATGGGTTGTCCTACGCCAGATTCTACGTAGCGAAACTCTTGCTCTTCGACAATTTGATCCACCATTCGTGTAAACAATTATTGACCAAATATAGACATTTCCAAATTAGTGAAAAACAACCTATTTGTGAACTCTAAAGAGACAAATACTGAACAGGTGGTAAAACTTATTAACAAAGTGGTAAAAAGTGGTAAAAAGTGGTAAATAAAGTGTACATTTGAGTTCAAATCGTTTGGATTTAATGTATCACTTTTTAGGAACATACGAGTGTAAAGCAGATACTAAGGGTAGGATTATGATGCCAATTGCAATCAAAAAGCAATTAGCTTCTCATGCTGACTCAGGATTTGTTTTAAAACGTGCAGTTTTCAATCCTTGCCTAGAGCTATACCCTATGCAAGAGTGGACAGTACTTATGGAAAAAATAAATGGTCTCAATCGATTCAATAAAAAAAACAACGATTTTATTCGTCGTTTTACCGCAGGAGTTAAGCAGGTAGAATTAGATGCCTCAGGACGTATATTAATTCCAAAAGATTTAATAAAACACGCTCAAATTTCAAAAGAGGTGGTAGTGTCATCAACCGTAAATATCCTAGAAATTTGGGATCAAGCATTGTATGAAAAAGCTATTGATGAAGCTACAATAGATTTTGGCGCTTTAGCAGAAGACGTTATGGGCGATAAATATGGAGATCAAATATCATAAACCGGTTCTGCTTGAAGAGGCCATTCAAGGGTTGAAGGTTCGCCCGGATGGTATATATGTTGATGTAACTTTTGGAGGTGGCGGCCATTCAAGAGCTCTTTTGGAAAAACTTAATGAAAGTGGAAGGTTGTTCGGATTTGATCAAGATGCAGATGCACGAACAAACCAAATAGAGGATCATCGGTTTGAATTTGTTGCTGCTAATTTTCAACATCTCACACAATACCTTAAATACCATCGTATTAAAATGGTACATGGAATACTTGCTGATTTCGGGGTATCATCTCATCAATTTGATACTGCTCAAAGAGGATTTTCAACTCGTTGGGAGGGACGGTTAGATATGCGAATGAATCAATCTCAGTCAAAAGATGCTCATGGGATAATTAATACTTATGATGAATCAGAATTGAGTCGGATTTTTTTTAACTACGGAGAATTAAAAAATGCTAGAAGTTTAGCCAAAACTATAGTGCTTGCACGAAGTGAAAAATCTATTGACACAACATCAGATTTGACAAAAGCTATT
The DNA here is from genome assembly GCA_023257625.1 of Flavobacteriaceae bacterium. Classification (GTDB taxonomy): domain Bacteria; phylum Bacteroidota; class Bacteroidia; order Flavobacteriales; family Flavobacteriaceae; genus MS024-2A. The sequence goes on from JALRBW010000019.1 coordinate 30,686, forward strand.
AAAGCCTTAATTCCTGAACGATGGGAAAACAAAGTACTTGCTCAACTTTTTCAAGCTGTAAGAATTGAAGTGAATGATGAAATCGAAGTTTTACAGTCTTTTTTAATGCAAGCAGCTTCAGTATTAGAGCCAGGTGGACGGTTAGTATGCATTTCATACCATTCATTAGAAGATCGTTGTGTAAAACGATTTATTAATAGCGGAAATTTTGACGGTGAAGCAGAAAAAGACTTTTATGGTAATACAGTAAAACCACTAAAAAGAGTGGGAAAATTAATTACGCCCTCAGCAATTGAAGTGAAGCATAATGTTAGGGCGCGTAGTGCTAAAATGAGAATAGCTGAAAAACAATGAAACGATTTTTATCTATACTAAATATTGAATTTTTAATCAATGAAGATGCATTTAAAAATTGGCGTATGATTTTGTTTTTGTCACTTTTGGCCGTAATAATGATTGCCAGTGGTCATAGTGCTGATCGTAAGATTTTTAAAATTGCCCAATTGAATACTGAGTTACAAGCTTTGAAAAGTGAATTTGTTGATACTAAACGAGTGCTTTTAAATCTTAAAAAAGAGACTAGTATTATCAAAGTTTTAAATGAAAAAGGAGTTGGACCAGCAACAACCCCACCAATTAAAATCAAAATAACAAATGGAGAATAATATCAACACATCAAAAGTTATGTCTCGTTTTTATCTTGTAATAACTGGGCTTACTCTTTTTGGATTTCTTTTAATTGGAAAATTGTTACACATTCAATTTTATGACCAAGATCAAGGTTTAGGAATAGATCCTGAAAGTATTGTTAAAAATGTCATTCTAGAACCAAGTAGAGGCAATATATATGCGGCTGATGGTAATATTTTAGCAACTTCTGTCCCTAGATATGATTTGCATTGGGATGCTATCACTCCTTCTCAGTTATTATTTGATACATATAAAAATGAATTGTCAGACTCAATAGCAGAAATAACAGGAAAATCAAAAGCAGCTATTTTAAAAAATTTAGAGACTGCTCGTAAGCAAAAAAGTCGCTATTGGCCAATTGCAAGAAACGTAACCTACACTACCTATAAAAAGTACAAAGCATTTCCACTTTTTAATCTTGGCACATACCGAGGAGGACTTATTGTAGAACAAGAAATAAAGCGGGAGCATCCACTAGGTAAAATTGCAGAACGTACAATTGGCTATGAAATGCAAGATCCTGATGGTACGTATTTCCAAGTTGGATTAGAGGGTGCTTTTTCTCAATATTTGCGAGGCGATGAAGGATTGAGGTTAAAACAAAAAATTGCAAATGGTCAGTGGAAGCCGATTAGTGATACCAATGAAAAGGAGCCAACAGAAGGCTATGATTTGTATACCACATTAGATGTCAACATACAAGACATTGCTCATAATGCCTTACTATCACAACTTGATCAATTTGAAGCGGAGCACGGAACTGTTGTGGTAATGGAGGTAAAAACAGGTGCCATCAAAGCTATAGTTAATCTGGGAAGAACAGAGGAAGGTAAGTATTTTGAAAAATTAAACTACGCCGTAGGAGAGTCTCATGAGCCAGGATCTACTTTTAAACTCATGGGCATGATAGCTGCACTTGAAGACAAAGTTATTAACGAAAATACGTTAGTTGATACTGAAAACGGAGAACTTACTTTTTACGGAAAGTACAAAGTGAGAGATTCTAAACGCGGAGGCTACGGAATAATTCCCGCATCAAAGGTTTTTGAAGTGTCCTCTAATGTAGGAATGGTTAAAATTATTAACGAAAATTATAATGAAAACCCCAAAAAATTCATTGATCGTTTGTACAATATGGGATTAGACAAACCCATTGGACTGCCAATAAAAGGAGAAGGTATTCCCAAAATTCCCTATCCAACTGATAAAGATTGGGACGGATTAGACCTTCCCTGGTTAGCCTATGGTTATGGAATAAGTTTAACTCCTCTTCAAACCCTTACATTTTATAATGCTATTGCTAATGAGGGTGAAGTTGTTAAACCTCGATTTTTAGAAAAGATTAGCAATTTTGGTAATTCCCCTACTAAGATATTTTCTAAACAAGTCATCAATCCGTCTTTGTGTTCTAAAAGTACTTTAGACAAGGTAAAAAGTATGATGTTCAATGTAGTTGATAAGCCTTGGGGTACTGCATACAATATAAAAGACCCTTTACTTTCAATGGCTGGAAAAACTGGTACGTGCCAGGTAGATTATAATACAGACACTGTACAATACATCTCAACTTTTGTTGGGTATTTTCCTGTGGATCAACCCAAATATTCATGTATTGTTGTTATCCACAGGCCAAATAAATCAAAAGGATACTATGGCTCAACGGTTGCAGCTCCTGTATTTAAAACCATTGCTAAAAAAATATTTAATAATATTCCATATACCATAACAATTAACTCAGATGCAATAGGTAATGCACTTGAATCGAGTTACACTATGCCAAATGTGGCAGGATTATCTGAAGAAGAAGCCTTATTAAAATTAAAAATATTTGGAGCTCAAATTGTATTTGAAGGCAAGGGTAAGGTAAAATCTCAATGGCCAAAAGCAGGTTCAACAATCGATAAACATCAAAAAGTAATCCTAGAACTCTTGTGAAAACACTTCAAGAAATATTGTATAAAGTGCCTATTGAGGGGGTCTCAGGAAACACAGGTTTGCTGATTTCTGATGTTGTATTTGACAGTAGAAGGGTATCCAATCAAGCTTTATATGTGGCTCAAAAAGGAACACATGTTGATGGACATGATTTTATTGATCAGGCCATTGAAAAAGGAGCTCATGCTATAGTATGCGAGGAATTGCCCAAGGTATGCCATAGCCACTGTACTTATATAGTGGTTTTAAATGCCTCAAAAGCTTTAGGGATTATAGCCTCAAATTATTATGATAACCCCTCAAATAAGCTACAATTGGTAGGTGTTACGGGTACCAATGGTAAAACTTCAGTGAGTACCCTGTTATTTCGACTTTTTGAAGGGCAAGGATTTTCCTGTGGATTAATTTCAACCGTTGGGATTCAATATGCCTCACAGTCTATTGTAAATACTCATACAACTCCTGATGCAATTACCCTAAATCACCATTTTGCAGCAATGGTAAATGAAGGAGTAACTCATTGCTTTATGGAAGTTTCTTCCCATGGAATTGCTCAAAACCGTATTGAAGGAATACATTTTGCAGGGGGAATCTTTACTAATCTCACCCATGACCATTTAGATTATCACGGTGATTTCAAAACGTATCGTGATATTAAGAAAATCTTTTTTGATCAACTTCCCTCTTCTGCTTTTGCACTTTCTTATTTAGATGATAAAAATGGAGCCTTTATGCTTCAAAATACAAAAGCTAAAAAATACTTTTACGCGCTTCATCAAAATGCAGATTTTAAAGCACAAGTTCTTGAATGTCAATTTTCAGGTATGTTATTAAAAATGGAAGATATGGAAGTTTGGACTCAGCTAGTAGGCGCATTTAACGTTCAAAATCTTTTAGCTGTTTTTGCTACTTCCCGCTTAATGGAATTACCAGCACTTGAAGTATTGCAGCAAATAAGCAAACTAAAACCCGTTAAGGGACGTTTTCAAACCTTTCAAAATCCAGAACTAATAACTGTAGTTGTTGATTATGCTCACACTCCAGATGCTCTTGAAAATGTTTTGAAAACTATAAACGAAATACGTACTCGTAATGAAAAACTATACACAGTTATTGGTTGTGGGGGAAATCGGGATAAAGAAAAACGTCCAATTATGGGGCAAATTGCAACTGCCCTAAGCGATAAGGTAATTTTTACCTCAGACAATCCAAGAGATGAAGATCCAGCTGAAATAATTTCACAAATGATAAACGGAGTTGAACCTCAGCACTTTAAAAAAGTCTTAAAAATTACACACCGTGAAGAAGCCATTGTTATGGCTGGACAATTAGCTCATAAGGGTGATATTGTTTTGATTGCAGGAAAAGGCCATGAAGATTATCAAGAAATAGCTGGAAAGAGAATTCCATTTAGTGATATGGAATTAGCTCAAAAAATATTTTTAAAACCTCAATAAAAGATGCTTTACTACCTATTTGAATTTCTTGAACAACGCTATGATTTAATAGGGGCCAGTGTATTTCAATACATTTCTTTTAGGGCAGCATCTGCTGTATTATTGTCTTTAGGATTTTCAATGGTTTTTGGTATACGTATTATCAATTACTTAAAAAAACTACAAATTGGAGAATCTGTTCGTGATTTAGGATTACAGGGCCAAAAGGAAAAGGAAGGAACTCCTACAATGGGTGGAATTATAATCATTTTTGCAACATTAATTCCTGTTTTACTTCTAGCTCAATTAAATAATATTTACATACTACTATTAATCATAACACTGCTTTGGATGGGTTTAATTGGAGGGCTAGACGATTACATTAAAATTTTTAAAAAAAACAAAGAGGGCCTAAAAGGAAAGTTTAAAATAATAGGCCAAATAACCCTAGGAACTGTTGTTGGCGCAGTACTCTTTTTTCATCCCGATGTTACGGTTCGAACCGAGGTAACCCCTATTATTGGTATAGAACAACAAGTTGAAACAACTCAGCATGCAGTAAGAAACAGTAAAGCAACGTTAACAACCATTCCATTATTAAAAAACAATGAATTTAATTATCATAGTTTAATTGGATGGATGGGATTCGAAACCGGTCAGTACACATGGTTAATTTTTATTCCAATTGTTATTTTCATTATTACGGCAGTATCTAATGGTGCTAACTTAACTGATGGTATTGATGGTTTGGCGGCAGGTAATTCAGCAATTATAGTTTCTGCATTAGGCATTTTTGCTTGGGTTTCTGGGAATGTAAATTTTGCAGCTTACTTAAATATTATGTACATCCCTAATGTTGGAGAAATCACAATTTTCATTGCAGCATTTTTAGGGGCATTGATTGGATTTTTATGGTACAATACTTATCCAGCAGCTGTATTTATGGGAGATACAGGCAGCTTACCTATTGGAGCAGTAATTTCTGTTATTGCAATTATAGTGCGAAAAGAATTGCTGATTCCCATTTTATGTGGGGTCTTTTTTATTGAAACCCTTTCGGTGGTGCTTCAAGTAGGATATTTTAAATACACCAAATCTAAAACTGGTATTGGACAACGCATTTTTAAAATGGCTCCACTACATCATCATTTTCAAAAGCAAGGCTTTCATGAAAGTAAGATTGTTGCTCGTTTTTGGATAGTAGGAATTTTATTAGCTGTAATTACAGTAGTCACCCTAAAACTAAGATAATGAAAGAAAAAGTGGTTGTTTTAGGAGCAGGCGAAAGTGGAATAGGAAGTGCCTTATTAGCTAAAAAACATGGGTTTGATGTCTTTGTATCAGATTTAAAACCGTTAGATTCCTCTCATTGCGAACGTTTTAAAAAAGAAGGGATCGAATGGGAAGCTGGTAAACATACAATAGAGCAAATGCTTGGTGCCACTTGGATTGTTAAGAGTCCAGGAATTCCTTCAACTATACCACTAATACAGAGGTTGCTAGAAACTGGACATACCCTAGTATCTGAAATTGAATTTGCAGCACGGTATACCTCAGCTAAATTAATTGCCATTACTGGAACTAACGGAAAAACTACCACCACCTTATTAACTTATAAAATTGTTAAGGATGCTGGTTTTAATGTGGGATTAGCAGGAAATATTGGAACTAGTTTTGCACTTCAAGTTGCTACAGAAAATTATGATTATTATGTTCTTGAAATAAGCAGTTTTCAATTAGATGATATTCGAAAATTTGCACCCCATATCGCTGTCATCACAAATATTACTCCTGATCATCTTGACCGATACCAATACAGTTTTGAAGCCTATATCCAATCAAAATTAAAAATCCAAGAAAACCAAAAAGCTGAGGATTATTTTCTTTATAATTCAGACGATGAAATATTAGAAAAGGCAGTTTTTAATAACGAAGTCAAGGCACAAAAAATTCCTTTTGGTTTTTCTGCTCAAGGAGGTACAACCTATATCAATCCAAATATTCATATTCAACATCAACACCAAAATACAATGATAAATTCAGCTCAATTTCCATTATATGGGAGACACAATTTACTCAATGCCATGGCAGCAGCAACTATAGGTAATCTTCTAAAAATTAGTAAACATTCAATAAGAGAAAGTCTAATTCATTTTAAGGGAGCTCCACATAGAATGGAAAAAGTTCTTACTATTCAAAAAGTAGATTATATAAATGATTCTAAAGCAACCAACGTAAACGCAGCCTATTTTGCATTGGAAAGTATTGATAATCCACTCATTTGGATTGTGGGGGGTGTAGATAAGGGAAACGATTATACTCCATTATTGCCTTTAATTCGAAAAAAAGCAAAAGCTATCATTTGTCTTGGAGTAGATAATGAGAAGTTACGAAATACCTTTGAAGGTATAACAGAGGTATTTATAGAAACACAGTCAATTACTGAAGCGGTAAAAATAGCACATAAAGTGGCTGTGCCAAAAGACACCGTATTGTTATCGCCAGCATGTGCAAGTTTTGATTTATTTAAAAATTATGAAGATCGTGGAGATCAATTTAAAGTTGCTGTTAGAAACCTGTAGGATATGTTAAAGTCATTGAGTGGAGATCGAGTATTGTGGGGGATTTTAGCTTTATTGGCAATATTTTCATTCCTCCCTGTTTTTAGTGCCAGTACTAACTTAGCTTACGTTGTTGGTAAGGGTACTCCATGGGGATATTTAATTAAGCATTTTGTGATTTTAGCAATAGGATTTGTGTTGATGTTTGCTGTTCACAGAATTCCATACCATTATTTTAAGGGGATATCTATACTCCTTTTACCGGTCATTGTTTTATTATTAATATATACCGCGAGTCAAGGCACTGTTATTGATGGAGCTAATGCCAGTCGATGGATTCAAATTCCATTTATTGGGTTGAGTTTTCAAACATCCACATTAGCTTCTGTAGTATTGATGATTTATGTGGCGCATTATTTATCAAAACAAAACCAAGAACAAACTGGATTTGGACGCTCTTTACTTCAATTGTGGTTACCTGTATTTATTGTAGTAATGCTAATTTTTCCCTCCAATTTATCTACTGCTGCTTTATTGTTTTTAACTGTAATGTTGATTGCCTTTTTGGGGCATTATCCCTTTCGTTATCTGATGGTAATTGGCGGTGTTGGAATTACGGCTATGCTTCTTTTTTTTGTTCTAGTAAAATCATTTCCAGAGGCATTTCCCAATCGGGTCGATACTTGGATGAACAGAATAGAAAATTTTAGGAGTGGTGAAAGTGAAGATGGAAATTATCAAGTAGCAAGGGCTAAAACTGCAATTGTAACTGGAGGTGTTTTTGGACTAGGAGCAGGTAAGAGTAGGATGAAGAATTTTTTACCCCAAAGTTCATCTGATTTTATTTATGCCATTATCGTCGAAGAGTTTGGCCTAATTGGCGGCATTGGACTCATATTATTATATTTATTATTGCTCTTCCGCATGACTGTAATAGCGCACAAAGCCCCTACTCTTTTTGGAAAATTAACTGTAATGGGATTAGGAATTCCTATAGTACTTCAAGCTTTTATTAATATGGGAGTAGCCTTACAATTGTTGCCCGTAACAGGGCAAAATTTACCCATGATTAGTAGTGGCGGTACCTCTGCTTGGATGACCTGTATTGCGATGGGAGTGGTGTTAAGTGTGAGTGCAAAAAAAAGTACGGTGACAAATTCAAATGAGGAAATTTATAACGAAAAAAATCCTTTAAGTGTATTAAGTGAGACCGTATAAGTTGATCATATCAGGAGGAGGAACAGGAGGTCATATTTTTCCTGCTGTTGCCATTGCATTGGAAGTCAAAAAACGATATCCAGAAGCAAACATCCTTTTTGTAGGTGCAAAAGGTAAAATGGAAATGGAAAAAGTACCAAAGGCAGGTTTTCCAATTCAAGGACTTTGGATTAGTGGATTACAGCGATCATTGAGTTTACAAAACTTATTATTTCCCTTTAAAATTATCTCTAGCTTATTACGTTCTTATCAAATTGTAAAAACCTTTGATCCAGATGTAGTTATAGGTACAGGAGGTTTTGCAAGTGGACCAATTCTTCAAGTTGCACAATGGTTAAAAAAACCTACCCTAATTCAAGAGCAAAACTCGTTCCCTGGTATTACTAATAGAATTTTAAGTAAAAAGGTTTCTAAAATATGTGTCGCTTTTCAAGACATGGAACAATTTTTTCCAGCCTCAAAAACCATTTTAACTGGCAATCCTATTCGTCCCTTAGATGTAGATAAAAATTCATCAACATCAGCAAAAACTTTTTTTGGACTCGACCCAAATAAAAAAACATTAGTGGTGTTAGGGGGTAGCTTGGGTGCGCAGAGAATGAACAATTTAATTGCGCAAGAAAAAGATTTTATACTTGGTTTTGGTTTGCAAATTTTATGGCAATGCGGAACACGATATTACAATCAGTACACCAGACTGGAAAATAAGGATATTATTATTCTTCCTTTTGTACAAGAAATGGATCAATTGTATGCCGCTGCAGATTTCATTATTTCTCGAGCTGGGGCTGGTAGTTTGTCAGAATTAAGTTATGTAGGAAAGCCTTTATTGCTGATTCCCTCTCCAAATGTAACCGCTAACCATCAATTTCATAATGCAAAAGCCTTAACTAATCAAGGCGCGGCTTTTTTAATTGAAGAATCCAATCTGGATACATTTCATCATACATTCTCTCAATGGGTTAATGACAAACCTAAACAAGAGCAAATGAAAAAACAACTCAAAGTTTTTGCGAAACCTAAAGCAGCTGAAACCATAGTGGATGAAATTTTAAAAATGATTGCCTAATGAGTACTCCAATAACATATTATTTTATTGGAATAGGGGGTGTGGGTATGTCTTCATTAGCTCGTTGGTGCCTCCTTAAAGGAAATCATGTATATGGTTATGACTTGACTCCTTCTCATACCACGGCGCAACTTCAAAAAGAGGGAATTAAAATTGTATTTGAAGATTCTATAAATTCGATCCCAATTGAAGCTAGAAAGAAGACAACCCAAATTATTTATACACCAGCAATTCCAAAACAGCATCCACATCTTATATTTTTTAATGAACAAGGGAATTCTGTAAAGAAAAGAGCCGTTTTTCTAGCAGAATGTTGTCAAGAAAAAACGACACTAGCTGTAGCAGGAACGCATGGAAAAACTACTACGTCTTTATTTTTAACGCATCTGTTTGATCATGCTAAACGTTCTTTTACTTCTTTTATGGGTGGTTTTTTTAACGGACAACCTTCAAACTTAATATATACAGGAGAAGAATATATGCTTGTAGAAGCAGATGAATATGACCGATCCTTTCTTCAATTACATCCCACGGTAGCTGGAATCACTTACGTGGAGTCTGATCATTTGGATGTATATAAAACCGAACAAGCTTTCACTGATGCTTTTGTTCAATTTTCAAAACAAGTTTCCCGATCTTTGGTGGTAGCGCATAATGTTCCAATAGCTGGTATTACCTATGGAATTGATGTTCAAGCGGATTATTGCGCATCGAACATCAAACCCCACAAAGAGGGATATACCTTTACTCTTCATACTCCCACAGAATCCTATCATAATATTCTAATCAATCAATTAGGACATCACAACATTTCGAATGCACTTTGTGCTCTGGCAATGGCAGAGCAAGTAGGAATTTCATCAGCCCATACATTAGAAGGGTTGCGCACTTTTCCTGGGGTGTATAGAAGAATGAATACCTACCGTATAAATGATCGCATTATAATAGACGATTATGCTCACCACCCTACTGAAATTAAAAGTGTTTTAAGCACCATAAGAAACAGCTTTCCTAACCATTCCAATTGTGTTGTCTTTCAGCCTCATTTATTTTCAAGAACGCGTGACTTTTTTGGTGAATTTGTTTCTGTACTTGCTCAGTTTGATGAAGTGATTTTGTTGCCTATTTATCCTGCAAGAGAATTACCTATAGATGGGGTTACTTCAAATGCATTATTAAATGCTTTGCCAAATAAGCAAAAAAAGTGTGTAGAAAAAAAAGAGTTAAAAAAGGCTTTAATGGAAACTTCTGCTTCATTAATTGCTGTATTAGGAGCCGGTGACATTGGAGCTGAATTTGAAAATATAGTCAAATCTAAATCTACTTTAATGTAATGAAAAAATCTATAGTATTTTTTTGCCTTATGATAGTCCTTTTTGGAGGAAGTGTAGGTTACTTTTCGTTTCTAGGTTCACTTCGACAGGTAACTGATGTTAAAGTTATGTTTACCGCACCTCCAAGATTTATAGAATCCTCTTTGGTTAATAAATTGTTAACACAAAAAAGTGAGGCAGGTTCTGCCTTCCGGAAAGATAGTTTAGATTTGAATATGCTCGAAAACCAATTGAAATCAGTACCTGAAGTGAAAAATGCTGAAGCTTATTTTCTCCCGGAAGGATCCCTTTCTGTGGAACTTACAGAACGAAATCCATTGTTTAAAGCTGGATACAATTCAACCTTTTATGTTGATCAAGAAGGTAAACTTTTTGGCACCAAAATATTAGACAAAGAAAACTACCCAGTATTTATATCTTCAATTCAAACCATATCAATTAAAACAACAGCTGAACTTATTGAATCATTATTAGAAGATACTTTTATAGCAAGTGAATTAAAAGAAGTCTCTTTTGAAAATAATAACTATTGGCTAAACCTAAAATCCTATCCCTTTGAAATTCAATTGGGAAAACCTACCGAAATAAAAGAAAAAATTGAAAAATTAAAGGTGTTTTGTGCTTTTCAAAAACTGCAAGATACCCTAAACGGATACAAAAAAATTAACCTCAGCTACAAAAACCAAGTTGTTGCTTCAACCTTTTAAAACTATGAAACAAACAGGTATATCAGTCGGACTAGATATCGGAACCACTAAAATCGTCGCATTGGTAGGAAAGAAAAATGAATTTAATAAAGTTGAAATTGTAAGTGTTGGAAAATCCAAAAGCTTGGGTGTACATAGGGGAGTTGTAAATAATATCACTCAAACCATTCAATCTATTAAACAAGCCGTAGACGATGCTAAAACAAATTCAGGAGTGGAAATTGAAGATGTTGTTGTTGGAATTGCAGGTCAACATATTCGTAGTATTCAGCACAGTGATTACATTACCCGTGAACACCCTGAAGAGGTAATTAATGAAGACGATATCCAGCGGTTGATTCAACAAGTATATAAGTTAGTTATGCTGCCAGGAGAAGAAATAATTCATGTTTTACCTCAAGAGTATAAAGTGGATGGTCAGGGTGAAATAAAAGAACCGATTGGGATGCATGGTGGTCGACTAGAAGCCAATTTTCACGTTGTAGTGGGTCAAGTTTCTTCAATTAAAAACATTGGCCGATGTATTAAAAGTGCGGGGCTAAACATGGCAAATATAACATTAGAACCTTTGGCTTCCGCAGAAGCTGTATTGAGTTTTGAAGAAAAAGAAGCTGGTGTTGCTTTAATTGATATTGGTGGGGGAACTACAGATTTAGCAATTTTTAAAGACGGTATTATCAGACACACAGCTGTGATTCCTTTTGGTGGAAATGTAATTACTGAAGACATAAAAGAAGGATGTTCTATAATAGAAAAACAAGCTGAATTATTAAAAATTAAATTTGGATCTGCTTGGCCAGGAGAAAATAAGGATACTGAAATAGTGTCAATTCCAGGGCTTCATGGTAGAGATCCCAAGGAAATTTCCCTTAAAACTCTTTCAAAAATTATCAATGCACGCGTAGTCGAAATCATTGAACAAGTGTTTTTAGAAATAAAAAATTACGGTCACAATGACCAAAAAAAGAAGTTAATAGCAGGAATAGTATTAACTGGAGGGGGAAGTCAATTAAAACATTTAAAGCAACTTGTAGAGTATATTACAGGTATGGACACTCGTGTAGGGTATCCGAGTGAGCATATGGCAGGAGATACCCAAGAGATTGTATCAAGTCCTTTATTTGCAACTTCAGTTGGATTGTTGATGAATGCATTAGAACATAGAGAAAACGAACCAATTGATACAAATAATACAATTCAATCTGAAGATCAAGAAAATTCAGAAGCAGTAGATTTATCTGTATCTGAAAAAAGAAAGAAAACGATTCTAGATCGTTTTAATGAGAAGTTAAAAATATTTCTAGACAACGCATAAGCAGACACATTATGGATCAGAACATGAACAATGCAATAAATTTTGATTTGCCTAAAAATAGAAGTAACGTAATAAAAGTTATTGGTGTTGGAGGTGGAGGAAGCAATGCTATTAATTACATGTTTCAGCAAGGTATAAATGGGGTAGATTTTATCATTTGTAATACAGACGCCCAAGCCCTAGCCGGGAGTGGTGTACCTACTAAAATTCAATTAGGCGCTAGCTTAACTGAAGGGCTAGGAGCTGGAGCTAATCCTGATGTTGGAGAGCAGGCTGCTCTAGAGAGTAAAGAAGAGATTCAAGGAATTCTTTCTACCCAAACAAAAATGATTTTTATTACTGCTGGAATGGGTGGAGGAACAGGTACTGGAGCTGCACCAATTATTGCTCATATGGCTAAATCTATGGATATTCTTACCGTAGGGATTGTTACTATGCCCTTTCAATTTGAAGGTAAAATTAGATTAGATCAAGCCCAAAAGGGGCTTGAAAAAATGCGCGATGCCGTTGATGCACTAATCGTAATTAATAACAATAAGCTACGTGAAGTTTATGGCAACTTAGGATTTAAAGCAGGTTTTTCAAAAGCAGATGAAGTGTTGGCAACCGCTGCTCGAGGTATTGCTGAAGTAATTACACATCATTATACTCAAAATATTGACTTAAAAGACGCAAAAACAGTATTGACTAGCTCAGGAACCGCTATAATGGGATCAGCCTCTGCCTCTGGTTCAAATCGAGCGCAAGAAGCTATTGTTAAAGCTTTAGATTCTCCTTTGCTCAATGATAATAAAATCACTGGATGTAAAAATGTCTTATTACTCATTGTTTCTGGATCTGAAGAAATTACCATTGACGAAATTGGAGAAATTAACGATTACATTCAAGCCGAAGCTGGAAATCATACCAACATTATTATGGGGGTAGGTGAGGATACAACTTTAGGAAATGCTATAGCTGTAACTGTTATTGCTACCGGATTTGGAAAAGAGCAACAACACGAAATCTCAAATACAGAGGCAAAAAAAATAATTCATTCTTTGGAAGATGAACAAAAGATTGTTCATGATTTAAGTGAAAAATTAGAATCCTCTTCAACTCCTCTAGGTCTCCTTTTTGATGAAGATGATAAGTTATTTAATCAACAGCCCATAAAATCAAACACTAAACTTGAGAATCCACTAATCCATATGAATTCAATTCTCTATGATATTGAAATTGAATATGAACTTGTTTCAAATGGTAATTTTTCTATACCTAAAGAAAATGTATTAACAGATAAAGAGGAACTAGACCCATTTGCTATGCAAGTAAATGAACCAATAACCTATGAAACTGATCTTAATCAAGAAGATTTAAAACATGAATATGTTCAAAAAGAAATAGGTAATTCATTCGATGTAGAGCAAAAACAACTATTAAATGATATTGAATTAGAAGCCATATCCCTGGAAGTCGAATCTTTAGAAGAAAGTGGTATAATTGAAAATGAAGAAAATTTAG
>JALRBW010000029.1 GCA_023257625.1 Flavobacteriaceae bacterium
TCCTTTTTTAAACCTACCAAGTCAATTTTCAGAGTCAGAAAAAGACTCGCTCCAAGAAGCAGCAAAAAAAATTGTATTAGAAAAAGTAATCCCAACTTTTGAAGAGGTAAAAAACTTTTTTGAAAAAGAGTATTTTTTACGTACTCGAAAAACATTGGGAGTTTCTGAAATTCCCAATGGCAAAACTTATTATCAAAGTAGGATAGACTATTATACTACTCAGCATATGACCCCTGAAAACATACATTCACTTGGACTTTCAGAAGTAGCTCGTATTCGCAACCAAATGGAATCTATTATTCAAGAAGTTGGTTTTAAAGGGACTTTCAATGACTTTATTTCCTACTTAAGAAATTCACCTGAATTTTATGCTACCTCTTCTGAAATGTTGCTTAAACACGCTCGCAACATTGCAAAAAAGTTAGATGAACAATTACCACGGTACTTTATTACCCTACCTAGAAAACCTTATGGAGTAGCCGCAGTACCTGCTTCAATTGCGCCAAAATATACTGGAGGAAGATACGTTGGATCTCCAAAAAATAGTACAGATCCAGGTTATTATTGGGTGAATACCTATAATCTTTCCAGTAGGCCGCTCTATGTTATCCCTTCATTAACTGCACATGAAGCTGTACCAGGGCATCACCTGCAAGGGGCATTAAACCAGGAACTTCCCGACCATATTCCTCAATTTCGTAAAAATCTCTATTTGTCTGCTTATGGCGAGGGTTGGGGACTTTATACAGAATATTTGGCTGAAGAAATGGGTATTTATGAAACTCCGTATGAACATTTTGGTAAACTCACCTATGAAATGTGGCGAGCTTGCCGTTTAGTTGTAGATACTGGAATTCACGCCTTTGGTTGGAGTAGAGACCAGGCAGTGGCCTATATGGCTTCTAATACTGCGCTTTCATTACATGAAGTCAATACGGAAATAGATCGCTACATATCATGGCCTGGACAGGCTTTATCTTATAAAATTGGTGAAATTAAAATTCGTGAACTTCGAGAAAAAGCTATGCAAGAATTAGGAAGTAGTTTTGATATTAGAGAATTTCACGAGGAAATTTTAAAAAGAGGGACTTTAACACTTCCTCTTTTAGAAAATCAAATTCTTAATTATATTGAGAAAAAAAGGCAATTAATTAAATTAAACCAATAAAATTTAAAATGGGAAAAACACAAATTACAAAAAAACAAAATGGGCAAATAATTGTAGTAGGAGATGTATTTTTATGTGACGAAGAGGGTAATGAAATCCCTCATGGCGAACGCTTTACTTTATGTGGGTGTGGGAAGTCAAAAAAAGCTCCAATTTGTGATGGCTCACATAAAGAGCCCTTGTAATAATAAAAATTGATTTGAATTTAAAATATTAGTATTTAAAATTTTATAATTAAACAACTCATTTTAAAAAGCGATTTTTGTAAATTTAAAATTAAATTAAAAATATGGCACTCTATCAATTAAACGTCAATGGAAAACAACATAACGTAGAAGTAGATCCTGCTACCCCTATTTTATGGGTACTACGAGACCATTTAAACTTGGTTGGAACAAAATATGGTTGTGGTATAGCGCAATGTGGAGCATGTACAATTCATTTAAATGGAACTGCTTTACGCTCTTGTCAACTTCCAGTATCTTCTGTTGGTGAAGGAAAAATTACAACTATTGAAGGGCTATCAGCTTCAGGAGATCATCCTGTTCAAAAAGCATGGATTGAACATGATGTTCCGCAATGTGGATATTGTCAAGCTGGTCAAATTATGAGTGCCACAGCTCTCTTAAACAATAATTCTAATCCTTCTGACGAAGATATTGAAGCCGCTATGAATGGTAATATTTGTAGATGTGGAACTTACACACGTATTAAAGCTGCAATTAAAACCGCTGCTAATTCTTAAATCCAATAATTATGAAATCAATAAAGACAGGTATTGGAAGACGTTCATTTATAAAACGAAGTACATTAGCTTCTGGAGGTTTGATGCTCAGTTTTAACTGGCTTGCCTCATGTGATATGACGCCTAAGAAAGTAAAGGCTTTGCCAAAAGAATGGTTTACTCTCAATGGTTATTTAAAAATAGGAGACAACGGAATGGTTACCATTATGTCTCCCAATCCTGAAATCGGACAAAATGTTAAAACGTCTATGCCAATGATAGTGGCTGAAGAATTAGACGTTAATTGGGACGACGTTATTGTTGAACAAGCCCCATTAAACACAACCCTTTTTAAAAGACAATTGGCAGGTGGAAGTCAATCCATCAGACAAGGTTGGCAAAGTTTACGTATGGCTGGTGCTACAGCACGTGACATGTTATTAAGTGCAGCAGCTCAAACATTAGGTGTTTCTAAAAATGAGCTTAGCACAAATGCAGGTATTATTCTTCATGAAAGTAGTGGAAAAACATTGACATATGGTGAAGTTGCCTCTTTAGCATCTACTTTAGAAGTGCCTTCAGAAGTTTTACTTAAAGAAGTTTCAGAGTTTAAAATAATTGGTACTTCAAGAAAAAATGTTGATGGACTAAAAATAGTCACTGGACAACCGCTCTATGGTATCGATTATAAAGCAGACAATATGCTTATAGCTATGATTGTTCACCCGCCAGCATTTGGAATGCGATTAAAATCAATTGACGATATTCAATCTTCTCAAATGCCCGGTATTCGTAAGGTTTTTGCAATGAAAACCCATCTTGATGATTACGATTTAGGGGCTTTTGATAACGATGCCTTCAATGAAGTTGCGGTTGTAGTTGGTAATTCGACTTGGGAAGTTATGCAAGCTAAAAAAGAGCTAAAAATAGAGTGGGAAATGGCTCCTGGCACCAAAAAAGAAATGGATTTATTTGGACGCAAAATGACGGTTGAAACTCCTGCTGGATTAGAAAGTACTGAGGACCATAAAGCGATTTTTGATAAAATGTCTAAAACTAAAGGCCGTGTAGTCCGCAAAGATGGTGACCCTGAAACTATGTTTAAAAATGCTGCAAAAATTATCGAAAGAAATTACACTTGTCCCTTCTTGGCACATAATACTATGGAGCCCATGAACTTTTTTGCGGATGTAACCGAAGAAAGAGCAATTCTGGTTGGACCTATACAAACACCAGAAATTATGGAAGGAAGCGTATCTAAACGTTTAGGCATGCCCATTGAAAAAATTGATATTCAAATGACCCGAATGGGTGGAGGATTTGGAAGACGGCTTTATGGACATTTTTTAACAGAAGCTGCAGTCATTTCCAAAGAAATGAACCTACCTGTAAAATTAGTTTACAGTCGTGAGGATGATATGACACAAGGTACTTACAGACCAGCCTACCATGCTTATTATCGAGCTGCTCTAGATGAAAATAACAACCTTATTGCATTTCATGTTAGAGCAGGTGGAATTCCTGAAAGTCCACTTGCTGCAAATCGTTTTCCTGCTGGTGCTTTAGATCATTATTTAGCTGAAGATTGGACGGCACCCTCAAATATTACTGTTGGTGCTTTTAGAGCACCACGATCTAATTTTATTGCAGGAGCTGAACAAGCGTTTTTAGATGAAGTAGCAGAAGCCGCAGGTAAAGATCCTATTGATTTTAGGTTGGAATTACTTGAACGTGCTGCTAAAAATCCTGTAGGAACAAACAATGATTATGAAGCTGACCGTTATGCTGGAGTGCTAAAGTTGGTTAAAGAAAAATCTGATTGGGGCAATACTGATCCCAATGTGCACAGAGGTACAGCTGCCTATTTTTGTCACAACTCTTATGTAGCAAACGTCCTTGATGTTGTTATGGAAAAAGGGAAGCCTATTGTTCAAAAGGTATACTGTGCCATTGATTGTGGAATAGTTATAAATCCAGATGCTGCTATTAATTTAGCTGAAGGTGGAAGTGTAGATGGTATTGGACATGCAATGTACAGTGCATTAACATTTAAAAATGGTATGCCTGAACAAAAGAATTTTGATGATTATCGATTGATCCGCCATGGAGAAGCACCTAAAGAAATTGAGGTACATTTCGTTAAAAATGATATTGATCCAACTGGACTTGGTGAACCCCCATTCCCTCCTATTATAGGGGCTTTGGCTAATGCCATTTACAAAGCTACAGGGGTTAGACATTACAATCAACCTTTAATTTCAGATAAAAATTTAGCAGGATAAATTATTCCTAATATTTTTGTTTTTGATGATTTGATCACCTGTGGGATGGTTATTGCTTCTTCTGTATTCCTTATCTGGTAGAATTTGATTAAATGCTTATGTATACAGTTCCTCTATTATTACTGGCAGCAGGAAAATCATCACGTATGGGAACTTCTAAACAGCTTCTTCAATGGAAGGGTAAAACACTTATTGAGCACAGCATAAAAACAGGCTTAAGTATGAAACAAGAGGTTTATGTAGTGCTTGGTGCCTATGAAAAGAAAATTAGACAACAACTAGACTCTTTTCCCATAAAAATCGTTTATAATCCGAATTGGGAACAAGGTATTGGAACCTCTATTGCTATGGGTGTTTCTTCCGTTCTTACCCATTGCTCAGAGGCAGAAGGAGTCTTTATTTATTTAGCCGATCAACCCTTTATCGACAGTAAAGCTATTTTATCCTTTTACACCTCTTTTCAAAAGGGTGAAAATCAGATCATTACTACTGCCTATGAAAATGAAAAGTGGGGAGTCCCGGCTCTTTTTGACAGGTGTTATTTTGACTCCTTAACGCACTTAAATAAAGACGTAGGAGCTCAGCAACTTATTAAAGAAAATAAAGAAAATTGCACCCCAATTCCATTTCCAAAATCTACTTTGGTGGACATTGATACTCCTAAAGTATATCAAAAATATAAATCAGAATAAGTTAAGCGAAAACCGCAGATCCTTGAGTAATAAGAATACGAATTCCTACGCTTAACACCAGTATCCCAGTTAAGGTTTTTATCCAAATTGAGCTCCCCTTAAGAATGCTTATTCGCACACCCAATTGCCCACCAATAAAAACGACAATAAGTAAGGGAAGAGTAGTAGAAAAAGAAAAATCGAACGTGTTATTTAATACCAAACCCAAGAGTCCTGAAAGTGAATTCACTAGTATAAAAAAGGCCGTTAATGCTGCGATTTTAATGGGCTTCCCCCATCGTAAATGGAGCAGTAAAGGTGCTAAGAATACCCCCCCACCTATGCCTACAAGACCGGACAAAAACCCAATAGCTCCTCCTATGATATAATTCAAATACAGGGGTATTTTTTTTTCTTGTGGGTTTTGATTCTTTAAAAAAAAGGTTTGCCAAAATAAGGATAAGGAGGATCCTATTAGAGTAAGGGCAAGGAGTATAAAAAAAAGGGTTTCTTCTAATTTTAAAAGCGATCCTAAAAAGGTCAAGGGAATACTCGTTACCACAAAAGGAAAAATGTCTTTAAAGTGAATGAGTTTGTTTTTATAAAACAATACGGAACTTCCACTCACAACAATAAGGTTGCAGAGAAGTGCATTGGTTCGAATAAAAAAAAAGGAGAAGCCCATCAGTGAAAGAAGTGCGAGATAACTAGAGCCTCCACCAAATCCAACAGAAGAATACAAAGTGGCAATGAGAAAAAAAAACAATACTAGAGCTACCCACTGTGTCGGATCAATATTCATATGTCAACAATGCATTAAAACCCCCTTCTAAAGAAATAAATTTTGTGTTAGGGTAGTGCTCCTGAAGCTGCTTAATAGCTTTTGCACTTCTTACCCCAGATTGACAAAGAAAATAAACTACTGTACCTAAGAATTCCCCTTTTATGTTTTCTGATAATTGTTGAAAAGGAATATTGAGTGCCCCCGTAAAGGGAGCGTTTTTTACCTCATCAGGTTCTCTTACATCAATTATTTGAAGGGCTTCCTGTTGGTGTAATTTTAAAAATGTTTTGGCATCAATTGTGTGTATAGGTACTGCACAAGCTATCGCATATGATTTCTGAAGCGTGTAAATTTGGCTATTTTCATGTTTTTTATGAATATGAAATTGATGGTATTGTTGTTCCAAAGCATCAAAAATTAATAATTTACCTGAAAGAGACGTTCCTATTCCTGTAATCAGCTTTATAACTTCTAAAGCTTGTAGATTGCCAATAATTCCGGGTAGGACACCCAGAACCCCTTGGGTATCACAATTTGGGATTTCATCGGCTTTAGGGGGGGTGGGGAATAAACACCGATACGTAGGCCCTTCATTATAATTAAAAACACTTAGCTGCCCTTCAAATCCATAAAGTGCTCCGTAAATAAAAGGTTTTTTAAGAATTACACAGGTATCGTTAACCAGATAACGAGTGGGAAAATTATCGGATGCATCGACAACAATATCAAAACTTGAAATGAGTTCAATTGCATTTTTCTCATTTAAAAATTCACAAAATGTATCAATAATCGTTTGACTGTTTTGATTTTGTAAAAAATATTTAGCGGCCGCTACTTTATAGTTTCCTACTTGTTTTTCTGTAAAGATAACCTGGCGATGCAAGTTACTTGCTTGAACGCGATCACCATCAACTATTCCCAAATGACCAACGCCCATTGCATTAAGGTATTGTAAAACAGGTGTGCCTAAGCCTCCGGCACCCACCACTAAAACTCGGGCTGAAGCCAGTTTGTCTTGTGCTTTTGGTCCAAATTCTTTAAGGATAATTTGTCTGTCGTACCGAGAAAAACTCATTTTGATCGTGTGAAATCTTTTTTTCCTCCTTTTTTTTCATCTAATTGAATTGAGGTGATCCGAATCTCCTGTGATAAAGCTTTACACATGTCATAAACAGTTAGAGCGGCTACAGAAACTCCGGTTAAGGCTTCCATTTCTACACCGGTTTGGCCCATACATTTTACTTTGCATACAATTGTAAGCCCTTGTTTACTTTGTGAAATATCAATTTTTACTTTTGAAAGTGTAAGCGAATGACAAAGGGGAATGAGGTCGGCTGTTTTTTTAACACCCTGAATTCCAGCAATAACTGCCGTTTGAATTATGCTCCCTTTTGTACTTAAAAAATCTTGTTTCCTAAGGGTGTCTAATACATCTTTAGGGAAAATAATTTCACCCGAAGCAGTTGCCGTTCTTGATACCACATCCTTTTCGCCAACGTCAACCATTCGCGCATTTCCTGAAGCATCTATATGAGATAATTTATTTTCCATAACTAAATATTTCCTTTTAAATTAAGGATGTGGGGTTACCCAAACTTTTTTATTCTCAAAAAATTCTTTTTTCCATATGGGTACTCGCTTTTTTAAAGTGTCAATTAAAAATCGACAAGCTTCAAAACAGGCCTCGCGATGCGCTGAAGAAGCACCCACTAAAACTACTGGTTCTTTTACCTTTTTTGTTCCCACTACATGATGCATAATTACCTTTTGTAAATTCCATTTTTGCATTGCTTCACTTGCAATTTTTTCCATTTCCAAAAGTGCCATTGATTCATAAGCTTCGAAAAAAAGTTCATGAACAGTTTCATTTTGAGTTGAGTTTCTAACGCTTCCAATAAAAATACAATGCCCTCCACTTTCATCATGAGCTAAGTATCGATACCCAATTGCAGTATCAATTTCAGAAACAATTTTAATATTTATATTCATATTTAACCTCCGCTAACAGGTGGAATTATTGCGATTTCATCTTGTTGTGAAACCAACATATCATCTGTAGCGTAACGACTATTTAAGGCTATCGCTAAAGAAGATATATCCCCCAATGCAGGATATTTATTAATTAAATCTGCCTTTAACGTTCCCACTTTAATAGGAAACAGAATTTCATTTTGAAACTCAACTATAGATTTACCTACAATATCTTTCGCAATACCGAAAAAGAGAATTTTCATGATTTTTGTTTAGGTTTATAATCGTTTCAAAGTGATTCGATTTTTTCTGATTTTCAAATTTAAATATATGTATTTAATAGTCTATATCTAAATAACTACAACAAATGATTTAAATTTCTAAATGAAATAAAAGAAAAATATTCTCCCTTCTTAAAATGACTTTTATTTTGTGGAAACTTTAAAAATCCATCCGCATTTACTAAATTAGTAAAATCTCCTGAACCATTTCCTTTTAGTGGGGTAGCTCTAATAGTTCCATCGATATCAATTTTAATTTTTGCCTCTTTAAAAAAAGTCAAGTCAGGTTCAAAGGTTAGGTCCTGATCTAAAACCACTTTGTAATTATCTTCTTCTAAACCCAATGAAAATTGGAACCACTTTTTGATATAAGAATACAAGCAAACAAAAGAGGAAACAGGATTTCCTGGGAGTGCAAAAATTCTTTTATTATTTTCAGTTGTGCCAAACCAAAAGGGTTTCCCTGGACGCTGTTGAATTTTATGAAATTGTTTTTTTACTCCTAAACTTACTAATACTTGTGGCAGATAATCATATTTCCCTTTAGATACTCCCCCAGTCAAAATAAGAACATCATATTTTTCTAACAGTAGTTTTAAAGAAGATTCCATTTGTAAAACATTATCTGACAGATGTTTTAAATCAGCCTTAATTCCCCATTCATTAAGTGTATTTTGAATACCATATACATTTGATCTTCTTATTTGGTAAGGTTGTGGCGTTTCATTAATATCAACCAATTCATCGCCCGTGGAAATTATCACCGTACTTGGTAATTTTTCCACTTTTATATGACTTTTACCTATTGCAGCAGCAATACTAATTTCTGCACTAGAAAGTCTACTCCCTTTTGTCACTAATGTGGCTTCAGCTTTTAGGTCAGAACCTCTAAAATGAATATTTTGACCTTCTCTTATTGGAAAATTTTTAAGTGTTACTTTTCCCTCTTCAACAGTAATATTCTCATAGGGAATAACAGTATCTGACTTAAGAGGCAATATTGCTCCGGTCATTATTTCAATACATTGGGTGGGGTCGGCTAAATCACTTTGAGGGCTACCAGCAGCAACTGTGCTTGCAATCTTAAATTCCTTCTGACCCTTAGCGTATGATGAATATTGAATTGCAATTCCATCCATAGTAACACGATCAAATGGAGGAAAATCACGATCTGCAATAAAAGTCTCTGCGAGAATACATCCTCCAGCTTTTTCTATTGGAAATGATACTATATTTCTTTTAAAGGGATGGTCTTTTATGATGGAAATTGCTTTCTCATAGGTAATAAAATCAATATTTTCCATTATCCTCCTATTGAACTCATACTTTCCTTCCGTATTATGGATTTTGTGGTAAATTTTTCAGCTTCAAATCCATCTTTAGGTTTTAACCGTACTAATTCAATGAATTTTTCTTTCACCTCTAGGTCTGTAGCGCCAGACCTTAAAAAATCACGCATACTAAATACACCTCCATCGTATAAGCAGGTTTTAATTTCCCCATTGGCAGTAATCCGCAACCGATTACAAGTAGTACAAAACGTTCTAGAAAAAGCGGGAATTATTCCAATTTTTCCTTTAAAATGAACTGCTGTATATTCTGTTGCAGTATCTCCATGTTTGCCAGATAAAACTTTTAAATCTGGATATTGTTCTTTCAAAATACTAAAAATTTCTTTTGATGAAAAAATCTTGTGATTTTCTTTTGCACCTCCATTAAAAGGCATTTCTTCAATAAAACGGATATTTATTGGATATTTAAGCGCCAGTTCAGCCATGGGTAAAATGTCTTCAGTATTTATGCCACTCATTACCACAGTATTCACTTTTATTCTAAAATTTTCATTTATTAATAAATGAAGTGTTTCCCATACTTTTGAAAAATCGTTTCTACGGGTGATTTTTTTAAAACGCTCTTCATTTAAGGTATCTAAACTTAAATTAAGTTTTGTAATTCCTAACTTTTTTAACAATGGAATATGATTCTGAATTAGAGTTCCATTGCTAGTAATGTGAATACTTTCAAAAAAATTTAAAGCTGCTGTTTTTTCAATTAATTGGGTAAAATCATTTCTCAAAAATGGTTCCCCGCCTGTAAACCTTACCTTAGTAAAGCCCAATTGTCCTAAAATAGTTAGTAGACGTATAATTTCTTCATAGCTTAACAAATGAACCTTAGGTTCATATACAATCCCCTGTTCAGGCATACAATAAAAACATCTAAGGTTGCAACGGTCCGTCACTGCAATTCTAACATAGTTAATGTCTCGATTAAAAGAATCTTTAAGGGTCATTCCGTAGAAATCATTATGTTTATTCGCTAAATAAAAACTTATTAAAGTTTCGTAATATATTAAAAAAACTGTTCGGTTGAATTTAAAAACCAACCCTCCGCACTATTTTTGAATCATTATAGATTTATAAATGCTATGAAAGAAATAAAATCAATTCTCAATTTATTTAACTCTTTCAAAAATGAAAAAAATAAAGCTGCTATTGCACAAGTAGTTCGGGTAGAGGAATCCTCATATAGAAGAGAGGGAGCCAGAATGTTAATTTTTGAAAATGGAACTTTTGTTGGAGGAATTAGCGGAGGGTGCTTAGAAGGGGATACTTTAAAGCGATCAAAAATTGCCATCCTTAAAGAAGAAGCTTCGTTAATTACTTATGACACTTCTAGTGATGATGAAAATCAAATTGGAGTTGGACTTGGATGTAATGGAGTTATTGATGTTTTGATTCAGCCAATAGACAAAAATAATCATGTTATTGACTTGTTGCAACGAATTGTTCACTATAGAAAATCTCATATTCTTGTTACTATAATCAGTCAAAATGATCCTAATTTACCCTTAGGATCAACATTTTATTATGACATTGATTCTCGTAAATTAGAAAATTGTTATAATTCGAATTTGAAAAATGTATTGTTGGGTGAAATTCAAACCGTTTTAGAAAAAAGAAAATCCAAACTAGCCCATTTTGAACTTGAAAAAGTAACTATTTCAGCCTTTGTTGAATTCATACCTGCTCCTTTTCATTTGGCCATTTATGGAGATAATTACGATGTGTATCCACTTCTTGATTTTGCTAAGATATTAGATTGGGAACTGAGTATAGTAGGTAATATTCAAAAAATGAATAAAGAAAAACTCATTGGGATACAAAATACATTTCAAAAAGAGCATGACCCCCAACCTGAGTTTGATGACCGAACAGCAGCTATATTGATGGCACATGATTTTGAAACGGACATTAAAAACCTTAAAATCCTTTTACAAACTCCCGTTCAGTATATTGGATTATTAGGCCCTAGAAAGCGATATAATAAAATACTGAACAGATTAAAAGAAGAGAATATTATACTCACTGACTTTGATAATCAACGTATACATGCTCCTGCTGGTCTTGAAATAGGAGCAAATTCACCAGAAGAAATTGCTGCTAGTATTTGTTCAGAAATTATGAGTGTTTTTTCTAACAAAGAAGGAGGTAAATTAAGAACTAAAAAAGGACCAATTCACGATAGAGATTAGGACTATCTATCGGTCCATAAAATATTCTTAGCCCTTAAATTGGCAACAGACTGTTTTATTCTATCTACAGCTTGTTCTACTTCTATTTGGGTGTTAAATTTACCTAAACTGATTCGCAATGATGCCATTGCTAAAGTTGATTCAACTCCCATAGCCGTTAATACATGTGAAGGTTGAACCGAAGCAGAATTACAAGCTGAACCGTTTGAAACTGCAATTTCTTGTCCTAAAACGTTGAGCAATTGTTCTCCATCTACATACGCTATAGAAACATTCAATGTGTTCGGAAGACGATCTGCTAAACCTCCATTCACTTGAACCCCTTCAATTTGACCTAATTTATTTTCAATTTGATTTCTAAACTTTTCTAGCCGTTGACTTGTTTCCTCTTGCGTTTTAAGATTTAACGCTATCGCTTTGGCCAAACCAACAATACCAGGAATATTATAGGTGCCTCCTCTAAGTTTACGTTGTTGCCCTCCCCCTTGAATAAAACTCACCCAATGAGAATGTGCTGATTTTTTACTAAACAACAATCCAACTCCCTTTGGTCCATAGATTTTATGTGCGGAGAAGCAAGCAAAATCAACCCAATTAAAAAAAGAATCTAATTTAATTTTACCAAGTGCCTGAGTTGCGTCTGAAAATAAGAGCACTCCTTTGTTTTTACAAATAGCACTTATTGAATCTAGGGGCTGTAAAACTCCCGTTTCATTATTTGCCCACATAATACAAACTAAGGCCGTTTGTTCTGTTATTGCTTTTTTTAAAGCGTCTAACGAAATAATTCCTTGATTATCAACCTCCAAATAGGTTACTTTAGCCCCTTTTTTTTCCAGTTGTTTACATACATCAAGAACTGCTTTATGTTCAGTTAGAGTAGTTATAATGTGATTTTTATGTGGTGAAGCAGCCTCAAACACCCCTTTAATTATGGCATTACAGCTTTCAGTAGCCCCTGAAGTAAAAACAAGTTCGTTGGATGAAACACCAAGTACTTTAGAAAGGGAATGTGCTGACTGTTCTAAAGCGTCAGAAGCCAACCAGCCAAAAGCATGATGTTGACTTGAGGCATTACCAAAAGTATCGCTAAAATAAGGAAGCATTGCCTCTACCACCTCTTTGTCACAAGGTGTGGTTGCATTGTAATCAAGGTAAATCGAATTTTTCATTTTCCTATTTCTAACTGCCAATTGCACTAAATTAATTTTATTTTTTAGGATACAATCAAATTGCTACTTTTAAAAGTTAATTCTTTTTCGTTAAAAGATATACTATGGAAGCTAAAAATCATACTGCACTGACAGAACCAATTGAAGGATATTTTTCAAGAAATGAACTGAGTATTTTGGGAAGTCATTGTGATGATATTAAAAAATTAGCCCAACAAATTGCGATTCAATTAAATAATACTTGGAATCTGATTTATGTAGATGCAGATCACAAATTAAAGGAGGAAGTTACCGCATCGCCATCTCCCTTTACTGCACTTTATACGGATAAAATACAATACCACGAATACCAACTGAAAACCTCTCCAAGCTTTCCTTTTAAAAATTCATTTTACGATCATGGGGCGATAACCCTAATCAATGGAAATCACAACATAGGAAAAAACCAAATTGTGATCATCAATCCCGATAAAGAAGCCTCATTATTGAAAAGAAAAAATAATTTAACCCACGTAATTGCTTTTGTGTCTGAAGAAAAATATGTGCCCGCATATATTAAAAAATGCATTTCAAATTATGCTGATATTCCCTTATTTACTTGGGATGAAATGTTTGAGTTAGCCAATATGATAAAGCTTCATTTAAAAAATCAACTCCCCCCTATTATGGGTTTAATTTTAGCTGGTGGATTAAGTACCCGTATGGGGGAAGATAAATCTAAAATCGTATACCATACCAAACCTCAACACGAGCATTTAAAAGCAATAATGCTTCCTTACTGTGAAAAGATTTTTGAATCTTGTAGACCGAACCAAGTTAATCAATTTGAAACTCCGCTAGAAGATACATTTTTAGGATTGGGTCCGATGGGGGGAATTTTAACTGCATTTCAAAAAAATCCAAATACTGCGTGGCTTACCATTGCATGTGATGTTCCTTTGGTAAATTCAAATACAATACAACTTTTGGTAGACCAAAGAAATCCAAACAAACTAGCTACTTGTTTTTATAATTCGAAAACTAAATTTCCTGAACCTTTAATTACCCTTTGGGAACCCAAAGCCTATCCTGTCCTTTTAGCTTTTTTATCCAAAGGCTTTTCTTGTCCTAGAAAAGTATTAATTAATAGTTCCATTGAAATGCTTACCCTTGAAGATGAAACGGCTCTCTTTAATGCAAATACCCCAGAAGATAAATTTGAAGCAACTAAGGTTTTATCTAATCGTTAATCGTGGAATTTTAGTTAATTAATTTCAATTTTAAACATAAAAAACATTCATATCACTATGAATGTTTTTTGTGCGGGTGAAGGGACTCGAACCCCCAAGCCGCGAAGCACTAGATCCTAAGTCTAGCGTGTCTACCAATTTCACCACACCCGCTTAAGGGAGGACAAATATAATTAAGTTTTCCTTTAAAATTTCTCCAAGTAAAAAAAATACATCATTAGATTTGCAAAACACTGCAAACTAAAAGTGATGAATTTAACTGCTCAACAAAATCAATTTCTTGAAGAATGGATAGACTTTTTAAAGTTACCTTCCATAAGCGCTGATCCCAGCTATAAAAATCAAGTTGCAACTACTGCAAATTGGGTTAAGCAAGCACTGCAGAAAGCTGGATGTCTGCATACTGAACTAATTATTACTCAAGGTCATCCTATAGTCTATGGTGAACTGCTTGTGTCTAAAAATCTTCCTACGGTTTTGGTTTATGGTCATTATGATGTTCAACCCCCTGATCCACTTGACCTTTGGGAAAGCCCCCCTTTTGAGCCCATCATTAAAAAGACAAATCTGCATCCGGATGGAGCAATTTTTGCTCGAGGTGCTTGTGATGATAAGGGGCAAGTTTTTATGCACATTAAAGCGCTTGAAAAAATGCTAGAATCTGGTCCTGCGCCATGCAATATTAAATTTATGATTGAAGGTGAAGAGGAAGTGGGAAGTATTCATTTAGAAACTTTTGTAAAAGCACATAAAGAAAAGTTGAATTGTGATGTAATCTTGATTTCTGATACAGGAATGATTTCTAATTCACAACCTTCGATAACCACCGGACTTCGCGGATTAAGTTACATGGAAGTAAGTGTTATGGGGCCTAATCGAGATTTACATTCAGGTTTATATGGTGGTGCTGTAGCAAATCCCATTAATGTTCTTTGTGAGATGATTTCAAAATTAAAGGACGAAAATAATCGAATTACTATTCCTGATTTTTATAAAGATGTTGAAGAACTTTCTAAACAAGAAAGAGAAGAAATGGGAAAAGCACCTTTTTCGCTTGAAAACTTTAAAAATGCAATTGGTATAGCTGATATTAAAGGAGAAAAAGGCTATTCTACTGAGGAACGTCGATCCATTCGACCTACTTTGGATGTAAATGGAATTTGGGGGGGATATATAGGTGAAGGGGCCAAAACTGTAATTCCCAGTGTAGCTCATGCTAAAATTTCTATGCGTCTAGTGCCCCATCAAGATTGGCATACCATTAGCACTTTGTTTACTAAGCATTTTACCTCACTAGCACCCAAAGGGGTAAAGGTTAGCGTACATACTCACCATGGGGGCTATGCCTATGTTACTCCAATTGACCACATTGGTTATCAAGCAGCTCATAAGGCTTATCTAGAGACGTTTAAAGTAGCCCCTATTCCCCAT
This sequence comes from Flavobacteriaceae bacterium, assembly GCA_023257625.1. GTDB lineage: Bacteria > Bacteroidota > Bacteroidia > Flavobacteriales > Flavobacteriaceae > MS024-2A. The sequence goes on from JALRBW010000029.1 coordinate 15,249, forward strand.
AGAGGAGGAGGAAGTATTCCAATTGTTCCCATGTTTGAACGTGAATTAGGAGTGAAATCAATTCTTATGGGATTTGGATTAGACAGTGACGCTATACATTCTCCAAATGAGCATTTTGGCCTTTTTAATTTTTTTAAAGGTATAGAGACCCTACCTCTTTTTTATACGCATTATATTTCCCTTTGGAAAAAGGAAAGAAATTAAATTTTGAATAAATCTGAAGCAATCCCATCAGTTAAAAATTTTGCTTTTTGAGTTACTTTAATATTATCACCATCCCAATATAAATTACAATCCTTTAGGTGACGATTCATTTGTTCCTCTAGATAATCACCATAACGTACTCCAAAATTTTGTTTAACAAAATCTAGTGAAATTCCGTTATAGGTTCTTAATCCTGTCATTACATATTCATTAAAACGATCCTTTCGACTTAGCTGTTCTTCATCAAAAGGCAATATCCCATCTGTAATAGCTTTTAAATACTTAGTGTTATTTGCTTTATTCCAACTCCGCGTGCTCTTTCCATCATAACTGTGGGCTGAGGGTCCAAGACCAACATAAGGCTTACCTGTCCAATAATTTTGATTATTAATTGAATAGTACCCCGGTAGTCCAAAATTAGAGAACTCATAGTTTATAAATCCCTTTTTCATGAGGGTATTAACTAATAAGTCATATTGCTCTTTCACAAGGTCATCGTCAACTAATTCAATTTTTTTGGATTTAATCAAATAATCAAGTGCTGTTTTAGACTCTACCGTTAATGCATAGGCAGAAATATGTGGTGGGTTGTAAGTTAAGGCTTGTTGAATATTTTCTTTCCATAATTCTAATGTGGATGAGGGCATACCGTAAATTAAGTCCAACGAAAAATTTGGAAAAAGTTTTGAAATCTGATCTAATGCACTTACAATTTGATCTTTATTATGAGCTCTATTCATAAGAGATAGTTCGCTCTGATGAAATGACTGAACTCCTACACTCAATCGGTTTATTCCAGCTTGAAGCAATCCTTTCAAATAGTGAGGATTTACATCATCAGGATTCACCTCTAGGGTAATTTCTAAATTATCATTAAGGATATGGTTTTTTTTTATTTTTTGAATAAAATTAGCAAGTATATTAGGTGAAAGTAAAGATGGTGAGCCCCCTCCAAAATAAATACTTTCTAAAGGAAGGAGTATTTCATTTTTACGCATTTCATATTCTTTCACTATAGCTTCCCATAAAATGGTTCTATTTGAAGTAGATGTTGAAAAATGAAAATTACAATAGTGACAAGCCTGCTTACAAAAAGGAAAATGTATATAAAGATTGGCCATTCCTATAAACTAGTGGAGTAAAATTAGGATTTAATTTTATCCGGATTTTGATTTACAAAAGCTGACCAACCTGTGTAGGTCTTTTGGTATTCAGATTTTTCTCGATTATAAAAATGACATACGGCAGCAGCTAACCCATCAGTAGCATCTAAATTTTTTGGTAATGTTTTTATCTTTAATTGTTGTTGTAACATTTTGGCCACCTGTTCTTTAGAAGCATTACCATTTCCTGTGATTGCCATTTTAATTTTTTTAGGAGAGTATTCCGTAATCGCAATTTCGCGAGAAAGACCTGCAGCAATTGCTGTTCCTTGAGCTCTTCCAAGTTTGAGCATAGACTGTACGTTTTTCCCGAAAAAAGGGGCTTCAATAGCTATTTCATCGGGATGATAATTATCAATAAGCTCAATTGTTCTTTTAAAAATGTAATGCAGTTTCAAAAAATGATCTTCGTATTTTTTTAAGATTAATTCATTCATATGAAGTAGTTTCATGGTATTGCTTTCAACTTGAATTAGTCCAAAACCCATAATTGTAGTTCCTGGATCAATCCCTAAAATAATCGTGCTTTTTTGCATTGACTTATTTTCTTGCTAGAATTCGAATCGGCAATGCAAACTTAGTAGATACAAAAGTTCCTACATTAGTCTTAACTCCCGGTTGCGCCTTTGGAATCTGTTGTACTGCTTCTTTTAATTTAGTTTCTAATTGGGGGATTACTTCTATTATGGAATCATCTAATTGAACATTAAGTAATGAAAAATATCCCTCAGAGTCGATTTGAATCGTTACTATTACATCTTCCGAAAATTCAGCATTAGAAATTCCCAATTCAGAATTTAAATAAAAGATTATAGACTCTGACACTAATGATTCAAAACAAGCTCTTTGATTATTCAAATTGGAATCTTCACATGTTGCATAGGTTGGAGGCTGATCGTTTTCAGACCAATTAGATGCCAATTCAACCTCTGTGGCTGAGACTTCCAAAGTATTCATATTTTGGCAACCCAAAAGGCCAATATTTAGTAAGATTAGAAAAAAATATTTTTTCATTACTAGTTGAAATTATAGCTAATTTTTTATATTTAAAAATACACTTTTTTCTCAAACACTAAGGATTCTGAATAGAGTAACGTCGGCAATTTCATTATTAGCAATGGATTTATTTTTAATAGGATTGGGAGGTTTTTTTATACTACTTGGTATCATTGGTAGTTTTTTGCCAGTATTGCCAGGTCCTCCAACAACTTGGGTAGGCTTTTTAATGCTTTATTTTACATCATCAGTAAACGTTTCCTTATCATTTTTATTTTTGACTTTGATTCTTGCTCTTTTAGTTTTTTCAATAGATTCAATCCTTTCTGTTTTAGGTGTCAAAAAAATGGGTGGTGGTAAAGTAGGGATTATTGGCAGTTCTATTGGGCTTATTATTGGGTTGATTTTCCTAGGTCCGTTTGGCATTCTTTTAGGTCCCTTTGTTGGAGCATTTCTTGGGGAATTACTCTTCAATAGAAACAATACAGAGAGTTCGTTTAAAATTGCTTCTGGGGCGCTTTTAGGGTTTTTGTCTGGTGTTTTTTTGAAGTTTTTGGTCAGTATAGTCTTTGCTTATTATTTTGTTATTAAAGTATGGGAGAGTTTAGCTGATTTAAAGCTTTAGTATAAAGAAACTCCTTTCTCAAAAAAATCAATCAAACCACAACACTATATTTATTTAATGAATGCTGTACGGTTGTTTGGGTTACAGTACTAAACCCATACTTTCGAAAGGAGTTTATCTTTACACATAATTTTTCTGTGCTTTTAAAAACGCTGCTTCTTCATCTATCAATGAAATTTTACCTGAGGTACTTACTCTAACTTTAATCGGATTATGAGTATGCCATCCCGTTTTACGATGTCCAAAATTGTTGATACGTATATACTCGGGAAAAGTTGTGGATTTAGAATTCTTATCACTAGCTAATCTAAATTCATAAAAATTACTTGAAAGTTTTTGCACACGATATAAATGTTTAGCTAAAAAGCTGTAAGATTCATTTTCTAAATCAGAAATTGTTAATGAATTATTTGCTTCAGGTTTTATTTTTGAATACATGTCTTATTCATTTTGAATCTAGTGAATTGATTTTAAATACTCTTACAGACAAATATTTAGTATTTTTAAAGTGAAAAATAATTTTTCAAATAAGATGTATCCTTCATGTTATGAATGGTTCATTTTTAAGCATTAAAGGCTTTAATTTGAAATTGATTTTGTAAGGTTTTACTTACAATTTAAGAATCTTTAAAATGCTTTAAAAAAGATGATTATTTTTGTATTTAATCCAAATTTATGGCGCTCTTTATTATTACCTTTATTTTAATTTTTTTGGCATTTGCAGGAATTGCAATTAAAATATGGGCAAAAAAAGACGGTGAATTTTCAGGAACATGTGCGAGTCAGAGTCCCTTCCTTAATAAAAATAATCAGCCTTGTGGATTATGCGGCAAAATGCCAAATGAAACCAAAGATTGTAATTACAGTGAGCCGATAAAAAACTAATTCTACAAATTTGAATGAATACTATTGAAGTAAATGAGTGTATTTTAAAAGCACGAAAAAATGACCAAACAGCATATAACACTATATTTAATTTCTATTGGGACTCTGTTTTTTCTTATTTACTTCAAAGAACTTCAAACGAAAATGAGGCTGAAGAAATTGCCATTGAAACCTTTACAAAAGCGTTTGATCGATTAGACCTTTATGATTCAGATCAACCTTTTATCTCTTGGATTATCACGGTAGCAAAAAATCATCATATTGATAGGTATAGAAGGTCAAAAAATTTTAAAATCTCTTATGTTGAAGATGAAATCGACCTTTCCTTTACACTTCAAAGTGAATCATTATCTCCAGAGGAACTAATGATTTCAGATCAAAACTTAGACCATTTATTAAAGCAAATAAGATTATTAAAAAAACAATATCGTTCCCTTTTAATATTACGTTATTTTGAAAATAAATCACTTAAAGAAATTGAGGCCGAAATAAAAGAGCCCGCTTCTCGCATCCGAGTAAAACTCTTTCGTGCCAAAAAAATGTTAGCAACTTTATTAGAACGTGAATCGAATTAGTCTTTCCAAATTAGGCCCCGGGTTACTATTTGCTGGGGCGGCCATAGGTGTTTCCCATTTAGTGCAATCAACTCGTGCAGGAGCAGAATATGGATGGGGTTTAGTATGGGCTTTATTGCTAATCAACTTATTTAAATATCCTTTTTTTCAATATGGCCCTCGCTATGCCATAGCAACTGGAGAAACGTTATTGGATGGTTATTATAAATTAGGAAAAGGATATCTGTGGAGCTACTTTGTATTAAATCTCGGCACTATGTTTACTATTCAAAGTGCAGTTACCGTGGTCACTGCAGGCTTAGCCTCCAAGCTTTTTGGAATAAGCGATGATATTGTCGTTTGGAGTGTCATAATTACTATCATTTGTACTGCACTTCTCATTTTAGGGCAATACCAGTGGCTTGATAAAATTATAAAGGTAATTATGATAATTTTAGCTTTAAGTAGCCTAATCGCTGTAAGTATCGCTTTTTCAAACAATAATGATACGTTGCCACTTTCTCAAATATTCCCTTATGAAACAGGATTACTTTTTTTTATAGCTTTTCTTGGATGGATGCCTGCACCCTTAGACATCTCAATTTGGCACTCCATTTGGAGTATTGAAAAAAACAAAACAAAAACTACTACTCTTAAGGAAAGTCTATTTGATTTTAATGTCGGATATATTGCAACTGTATTTTTGGCTCTTTGCTTCATTGGCTTAGGAGCATTAGTTATGTATGGAACGGGAACTAGCTTTTCAAATCAGGGTGGTGTTTTTGCAGACCAACTTATTCAATTATATACCTCAAGTTTAGGAGAATCTGCATATATCATTATTGCAGTAGCTGCATTTACCACAATGCTTAGCACAACAATTACCACTCTAGATGCCTCACCAAGAGCCATGTCTAAAACCCTACAATTGCTGTTCAAAAAAGACCATAACTTTTATTTACAATGGATTTTAATACTTGCTTTAGGGACCTGTTCTATTTTTATGTTTTTATTGTCAGAAATGGGTCAATTGGTTCAAATTGCAACGGTACTCTCATTTATAACAGCACCTCTTTATGCTATTCTTAATTTTAAATTGGTGACTAGCAAACAGATGCCTGAACAACATCGCCCCAAAAAACCCTTATATTTATTAAGTGTTTTAGGTATTATTTTTCTAACAGGCTTCTCATTATTTTATCTTTTTAGTCTTTAAGCTTTTCCCTTATCTTTGTCCAAAATAGCGAGATGGACATAAAGGAGAAGGAAGTTAAACATCAAAAAAAACCAGAGTGGATTCGAGTAAAATTGCCTACAGGTAAAAAATATACTGAATTACGTGGCTTAGTTGATAAATACAAACTTAACACCATTTGTACCTCAGGAAGTTGTCCAAATATGGGCGAGTGTTGGGCTGAGGGTACTGCAACTTTTATGATATTAGGTAATATCTGTACTCGCTCTTGCGGATTTTGTGGTGTTCAAACAGGACGTCCAGGTGCTGTGGACTGGACGGAACCGGAAAAAGTAGCCCAATCAATAAAGATTATGAACATTAAACATGCCGTTATAACCTCTGTAGATCGAGACGATCTAAAGGATATGGGTTCAATTATTTGGGCAGAAACCGTTAACGCCATTCGACGTATGAATCCAGAAACCACACTAGAAACATTAATTCCTGATTTTCAAGGAAATCAACGAAATATTGATCGCATAGTGGAAGTCGCTCCAGAGGTGGTATCCCATAATGTAGAAACTGTAAAACGATTAACTCGAAAAGTTAGAGTTCAAGCAAAATATGACATAAGTTTAGGTGTACTTCAATACTTAAAAGAACAAGGAGTAAACCGAACAAAATCAGGTATTATGCTTGGTTTAGGAGAAACCCAGGAAGAAGTGTTTGAAACGCTACATGATTTGCGTAAAGCAGCTGTTGATGTTGTAACTCTAGGTCAGTATTTACAACCCAGTAAAAAACATCTACCCGTTCAGTCGTTTATTACACCTGAAACATTTAAAAAATTTGAGACCTTTGCTTTGGAATTAGGCTTTCGTCATGTTGAAAGTGGACCTTTAGTTCGTTCCTCTTACAAAGCCCACAAACATATCCACTAATCAAATTAAGGATAGGACTTGGCTTTTGAACTGCTGCTCCTCTTCAGAAAAAAGAAATTGCATTTGAATTGGCAAAAAATAAACTTGGGGTGTTTTCCAGTTTAATATTAAACGATGGTAATCCTTTTCTGTAGTTAAAACTAACTTTGACCTACTTTTTTCTTTGATTTCATTTAACTCCTTTTTAGAGAATAAATGGTGATCAGGAAAACAAAAATGATCAAATTCCAAGCCTATTTCATTCAAATGGCATACCAAATGGGTCGCGTTGGCAATTCCCGTAACTAATACAAAAGAGGATGTTAGAAAAGTTTTCAAATGTTTTTTCTCTGTTTCATTTTGAATCCATTCACTATATTGAATCGTGGTAAAATATACTTTCTGATTTAAAGCTGGCTTTATAGATTTTAAAATCTCCTCTTTTTGTTTTGCTTCAATAGCATTTGGACATTTAGTAACAAGAATTATATCAGCTCTTGATTTTTCTTTTCTAAGTTCACGTAAATTTCCTACAGGAAGTAAGAAGTCTTTATAGAAAGGTGTGTCAAATGAAGTTGTCAATATCATCAAACCAGGAATTACATATTGGTGTTGATAAATATCGTCTAGTAGTAATACCTCTGGTGTTGGAAATAAATTTTGCAAATGATCTACTGCTTTTTGTCTTTTTTCAGACACTATAACATTGATCCTAGGATATGCCTTATAAAATTGATAAGGTTCATCACCTAATGAAGCAGTAGTACAGTTCTTGTCTGCTACTATCACACCTTTTGTAACTCTTTTATAACCACGGCTTATCACAGCCACTTTCTTTGTATCGTAGAATAAATCTATTAGATACATGATAACCACTGATTTTCCTGTCCCCCCAACACTTAAATTACCAACGCCCACACTAGGCCAAGGAATTGATTTAGATTTTAGTATTCCCGTTTTAAAAAGCAATCTACGAAGTTGCATTACTACCCCATAAAATAAAGCAATTGGGAACCCTATGAATTTGAGTTTTTTCATGACTGTGAAGATAAATATTATATTTGTCAATCATCTGTGTTACATGATTGTAAAAGAGATCTTAGAAGTATTAGAGGAGTGGGCTCCCATTGCCTACGCTGAAGATTTTGATAATGTTGGTTTATTGGTTGGTGATCACACCCATCAATGTTCAGGAATAATCGTTTCTTTAGATTGTACATTGCCTTTACTTAAGGAAGCCCAAACAAAAAATTGTAATCTTGTGGTTTGTTTTCATCCCATTTTATTTTCAGGACTCAAAAAGATATCAGGACAAACTTATGTTGATCAATGTATTCAATTTGCAATTAAAAATGATATTTCTATTATTGCATTACACACTCGTTTAGACAATCATCCTGGGGGTGTAAATCATGTTCTAGCACAAGCGTTATCAATTGAGAATAGTCGAATCCTTATTCCCAAATCAGGAGCCCTTAAAAAATTAAACACATATGTTCCACAAGATTATGTAGAAGTTGTGCTTGAGGCTCTTCATAAATGCGGTGCAGGTGCCTTAGGTAATTATTCAGATTGTAGTTTTAGCGTTTCAGGAATTGGTCGATTTAAAGGTAATCAAAATAGCAAACCATTTAAGGGAGCTACAAATCAAAAGAGTGAAATTGAAGAAGTAAATATTCAAATGGTATTTTCTTCTCATTTATCTGCCTCCGTCACTCAAGCGCTAAAAGAAAGCCATCCCTATGAAACTGTAGCGTTTGATATTGTTACTTTAGACCATCCTAATCCAGAAGTAGGTATGGGTAGAATAGGTGAATTAAAAGTTGCACTAGAAGCTTCAGCATTTTTGAATAAGGTTAAAGAATCAATTCCATCTGGAATTCTTCGGCATAGTCCTATTCCTTCTAAATCAATTCATAAGGTAGCAGTATTAGGGGGTTCGGGAAGTTTTGCTATTGAAGCTGCTAAAAAGCAGGGGGCTGATGCTTTCATTACTGCGGATTTGAAATACCATCACTTTTTTCAAGGTGATGATTCCCTCTTATTGGTAGATGTTGGTCACTATGAAAGTGAACAGTTTACCAAAAAATTAATATTTGAACATCTTACCAAAAAATTACCTAATTTTGCAATCGTTTTATCAGAGACGATAACAAATCCTGTTAATTACTTTTAATCATGGCAAAAAAAACTGAAACGACTGTAGAAGAAAAATTAAGAGCCCTATACGACTTGCAATTAATTGATTCTAGAATTGATGAAATAAAAAACTTAAGAGGTGAACTGCCTTTAGAAGTAGAAGATTTAGAAAATGAAATTACAGGTTTAAAAACCAAGATTGAAAAAATTAACGCTGAAATCAAAGAAAGTGAGCATAGTATTGCTGAACAAAAAAACACGATAGAATCAGCTAAGGAATTACACAAAAAATACGAAGAAAAACTAAAAAATGTTCGCAATAATAGAGAATACAACTCCATTGTAAAAGAACAAGAATTTCAAGAACTAGAAACACAATTAGCTGAGAAAAAAATAAAAGAGTATAAGGCTAGAATAGAACAAAAGCAAGAAATACTTAATCAAGTGAATGCTAATCTTGATGAAAGAAGTAAACATTTAGAGGCTAAAAAAGGAGAATTAGATATTATTCTAAAAGAAACTCAAAAAGAAGAGGATTTATTATTAAAAAAATCTGAAGAATTTGAAAAGTCAATTGAGGAGCGTTTAATTAATGCTTATAAACGTATCCGTTCTAGCGTTAAAAATGGATTAGCTATTGTTGCAATTGAAAGAGGTGCCTCTGGTGGTTCATATTTTTCTATCCCTCCACAGGTACAATTAGAAATCGCTTCCCGAAATAAAATCATTACTGATGAACATAGCGGACGCATATTAGTTGATGCTGATCTTGCCCGTGAGGAGCAAGATAAAATTCAAAAAATTATTGCTGGGTAATTATTCCCAAAAATCATACACTAGTACTGATTCTGTGTGTGGCACAAAAAGGGTTACAAACTTTTGGTGAATGGGATGTGGAAGGTAAATACTATCTCTATCTTCAGAGTTAGAAAACTTCATTGTTAGACTATGTGTATATCCCTTATCTAGACCCTCAGGTGATACATTTGTTCCAAAATGTAAAGAGTTAACTCCCGGAATTTGTTGTAATCCATAAGCTGCATCCTCTATTGTATTTAATGTAGAATTGGAAATATCATCTTTAAATTCAATTAGTACAAGATGTACTAATTTTTTAGTTTGCTTTGAAACAACACTTTTTGGATTATAGTCTTTTAATAAGAAATACCCAAATGTTAATGTAGAACAATAAAATAATGTTATAATTAAAAAAGAAAAACGATCTGTAATTCCAAAACGACGCATTTGACTATTTTTTTCTAAAATAAAAAATTAAAATGGATCGTTATGGTACAATTATAATATTTAAAAAAAACCTCCACAACAAAACAAAATATCATTTAAAAGTGCACTCAATTGAAAAGTAAATATGTTGATACAAAAAAGCACTCAATTTAAGACCAACAATTTAGGAAAATAATTTTTTTAAAATTATAAACTATTTAAGTTGATTTTGATGGAAAATCATCCCTAAAAAATGAATTCTAATCCAAGTGTACTAATAAAATTTTCAGATGATAGGGTGTAATTCAAAAAACCATTAATGTGTATTTTTGGAGTAATATGGTAGGAAACCGTTTCTGCCAGACCATAAGTAGAATCTAAGTCTAATAGATAAGCTTGAGAGAAAAATTGAAATTTATTTTTTGAAACAGCAACATTCAATGTCAATAAATTTATTTCCAAATCTGTATCTCTTCTTTTTCCATGAATATAAAGAGTGCTTAATGATACTCTATCATTGAGGGGATAATAAGCACTTATCTCTTGAGCAAAAAAAGTAGTCATATCTAAATTATCATCTATTTGAAATGCTGGTATATGTCCACCATTATTGAACTTAAATTTTTTATCTATCACTTTCATTCGTGAAATAAAAATCATTCCTCTTGGATTTAACGTATTGATTCTTATGTTCCCAATCAAGTGACCTGAAAATATTTTTTCAGTACCCGTACCTACTTTAAAAACTATGTTGGGTTTGGTATCCATAAAAGCTGGAATAAAACTAAATCCTCCACTACTAAATTCAATACTTCCATATTATGAGTAAAGGGAGGAAAAAGATAATAATACGAGTAGAATTTGTCTTTTAAGCATCGAAAAATTTAAATACTTCAATCAAAAAGAAAACCCCTTGATGGGGTTTTGGAAGTTTGTGGGCGCTGAGGGATTCGAACCCCCGACCCCTTGGGTGTAAACCAAGTGCTCTGAACCAACTGAGCTAAGCGCCCTAAATCGTTAAATAAAATTCATTTGGTGCGCAAAGATAAACTTTATACTAAAAAAGCAAACTATTCCTCTTTAATTATTTTTAGGTGGTCCAATATTTCTGAAACAACAAATGTACTTCCGCATACCAAAATAAGATCTGATTTTTCAGCTTTTAATTTTGCATCCTCATAAGCAAATACAATATTTTGAAAATATGATAAATGAAGAGAACTCTTTTTTAAAGTCTCTTTAAGTTCTTTCAATGGAAGACCCCGATCTATTTGTGGAGTACTTAAATAAAATTTAGCCGTTTTAGGGAGTAATTCTATAATTGAATTTACATCACGTTCTTTTACAAAACCCATTACTAAATGTAACTGAGAATATTCAAGTGTTTTTAAATTATCCACTAGAACTTTTATGCCCGCTGGATTATGTCCCACATCTAAAACCACTTTGGGCGCATTTTCCACCTCATGCCATCGACCCATAAAATGGGTTTGTTTTATTACCTGTGTTAGTCCTTTTTGAATTATTGAGGGGGTTATTTTATTCTCCTTTAATTGGGTCAAAGCGGTTATTGCTGTTGCCACGTTTTGCTGCTGATATCTGCCCAATAAATCCGTTTTCCATTCATTGTTATATGGAAGGGCATAAACAATAGATGCTTTTACATCGTTTGCTTTGGCTTCAAAAACAGGCTTTGTTTCATCATCATTTTCACCTAAAATTACGGGTACTCCTTTTTTGATTATTCCTGCCTTTTCTGCAGCAATAGCTATTCGAGTTGTACCTAAAAATTGCATATGATCAAGTGCTATGTTTGTTATTACAGATTCTACTGGGGTAATTATATTGGTTGCATCTAAACGCCCGCCTAACCCCACTTCAATTACAGCATAGTCAACCTTTTTCATAGAAAAATAGGTCAAGGCCATACCTACGGTCATTTCAAAAAATGAAAGTTGATGATTTTCAATATATGTTTTGTGCTGATCTATAAATTCAACAACCTCAGATTTAGATATCATCTTGCCATTTACCTTAATACGTTCTCTAAAATCAAGTAAATGAGGAGAACTATAAATACCCGTCTTAAAACCAGCAGATTGTAATACTGATGCAATAATATGGGTAGTAGATCCTTTTCCATTAGTTCCCCCTACATGTATTGATTTATAGGATTTATGAGGATTTCCTAAGTAATTATCCCAAAGTGAAACGGCTTCAAGCCCCGGCCGATACGCAGCTGCTCCCTTCCTTTGATACATGGGTAATTGAGCGTACATCCAATCTAAAGTACTTGTATAGTTAGTCAAGGCTTATTCCCCTAGTTTAAATTGAATAACAACGAACCCAATCTGTTCTGCCGGCGCTTGGTTGTCTGGATACCATTGGTGTAAAAGGGCGGTTTCTTGAGCAGGTTTTAATAAACATGGATGGGTTGATGTACTACCTCTAACACCAGGTTCCGCTGCAATGACTTGACCTTGATTATTGACCGTTATTCTAACGACGACAATTCCCTCCTGATTACACTCTTGAACAACTTTTCCGCTTGAAAGTAAATTTCTACCTTTTAATCCGTATCCTTTACCTAACCCTCCTAAACCAGCTGTTGAATAATAAGTACTTGCATAAGGATTTCCTTCAGCTTTTCCTTTATCACCCTGTAAAGCATCGTTCCCTTCTCCTTGTGAATCCTTTTCTAGTATTTCTTTTTTTGAAAGTAAATTGGAAACTAAGCTTTTTGTGGCATCAGATATTTTTGGAGGTTCAGGTACATCTTTGTCTTGTTGAGAGTCAACTTGGGACACTTGCTTTCCAAAAACTTCTTTTGAAACCTTAATTGGAGATTCTTTTTCTGTAATAATTTCCTCTACCTCGGCATTAGGAACTGATGTTTCTTTTGGAGGTTCTGTTTCTTTTATCGGAGGTGTTATCAAATTGTTTTGAGTTGAAGGTTCAACTGCCACAGCTTGTTCTTCCCCCTGACCTTGGGAATAGGTCCCAAAATTTACTTCCATACCATATTGAACGGGAGGATCAAAATACGTTAATCCCACTAGAAAAAATAATAATAGTAAAAGCAATCCTAAAGTTAAGGTTAAGCCAGCCGATTTTTTCTTGTGTGGGGTATCAAAAAATTTCATTTTAACGTGTTGGGGTTTCTACTGCTAATACCACTTTTATTCCATTTTTATTTGCAATATTCATGGCATAAACAACAGCCTCTAAGGCCACTTGCTTTTCGGCACGCAATACAATAGAAGGTGCTGCAGTGTTTTTTTGTGCTGCAATCATTTCTCGTTCTAATGAATTTTTATTTACCGGTTTTTCATTCAAAAAATACTGCCCAGAATTAGTCAGGGTAATCACAGCTGTATTTCGATTTTCACTTTTCCCTTCTGCTTTAGGCAATTTGACTTCGATAGTGTTTAATTGTTTTGCTAAGGTAGAGGCTATCATAAAAAAAATGAGCAACAAAAAGACAACATCGGTCATCGAAGACATATTAAACTCGGGTTTAATCTGGTTGCGTCCTCTTAAGTTCATTTTTAAGCAGGTTCGTTTAGCAAGTCTAAAAACTCTAGACTTGTAGCCTCCATTTGATAGACTACTTTATTTGTTTTAACCACTAAATGATTGTAGCAGATATATCCTAATATTCCTACAATTAGCCCAGCTACCGTAGTAGTCATTGCCGTATAAAGCCCGTTGGCTAAAAGTTGCATGTCAATATTTCCTCCTGCATTAGAAATTTCAAAAATAGAAAGTATCATTCCAATAACCGTTCCTAAAAATCCTAACATAGGTGCAGCGCCAGCAATTGTGGCCAGTATACTTATGTTTTTTTCTAATTGATATACTTCTAATCGACCTGCGTTTTCAATTGCAGTGTTGATATCTTCAAGAGGCCGGCCAATACGTGATAAGCCCTTAGAAACAAGTCTTGCTACAGGTACATTTTCTTGTAAACATAACTGTTGAGCTCCATCAAGTTTTCCGCTAATAACAAAACTTCGTATTTGGGGCATAAATGTAGGTGCAATTTTAACAGCTGCCTTAATTGCAAATAAACGTTCAAAATAAATGTAAACTACCACCAATAGTAATAAAAACAAAACCCCTATAATTAGTTGCCCCCCCAATCCACCACTTTTTATTAACTCAAATAGGGAAAGGGTTTTTTCCATTTGGAGGGGTGCAGGATCTTGAAAAAGTAATCTCATACTTGGCTAGCTTTACAATATATTAACGTTATTGTTTGAAAAAAATTCTTTTGAATTTATAAAATATAATCTCGCAATAGAACAAAGGTTAAAAATCCACCTAAAAATCCAATTAATGCCAATCCCCCAATTTTTTTCAAATACCAGAAAAAATCAATTTTTTCCATTCCCATGGCCACAACTCCTGCAGCAGAACCTATAATTAGAATACTACCTCCAGTACCTGCGGAGTAGGCAATTAAATGCCAAACAGGATCGTCTAATGTCATTGAAAACATACCCATACTTGCCGCCACTAAAGGTACATTGTCAATTACCGCAGAACCAAAACCTAAAAGACCGATTACTACATCAGTATTTGGGATTGCTTGATTAAGCCCTTCAGCAAAATTAAAGAGCATCCCTAATGATTCTAGCCCTGCAACAGCAAGTAAAATTCCTAGAAAAAACAAAATACTGGGGAGTTCAATTTTTGATAAAGATTTATGCACAGGGCTTGATGTTTGATGTGCATCACTTTCTGAATCTAATGAAGTGATATTAATTTTAGACTTACTAAATATTTCTGCAAAGGTAGCTACTAACGCTAATGACAACATCATTCCCACATAAGGAGGTAAATGGGTTATTGTTTTAAAAATTGGAACAAATACTATTGATCCTAACCCTAAATACAACATTGTCCCACCTCGCTTATGTGTTTTAGTATCATCAGTTTCCTCGGATATATTTATTTTTCCTTTAAAAGCAGGCAGAAATGAAGCTACAATAATCGGGAGAATTAAGCACACCAAAGAAGGCAAAAGAACATGAATAATTAATTGACCGGTAGTCACTTTTTTGCCTATCCATAACATTGTTGTGGTAACATCGCCAATTGGCGACCATGAGCCTCCTGCATTTGCTGAAATAATTATTAAACCCGCAAACCATATTCGAGTTTCACGGTCTGCAATTACTTTTTGTAATATGGTTATCAAAACAATTGTAGCCGTAAGGTTATCAATAATGGCAGAAAGGATAAAAGCAAGAATTCCAAATATCCACAACAATCCTTTTTTACTTTCTGTTTTTATAAATTTCTTTATGGATAAAAATCCATTGAAATAATCAATGATTTCTACAATGGTCATTGCCCCAAGTAAAAAGATTATGATTTCGGCTGTTTTTCCTAGATGATGTAATAAAATTTCTTCTAAATGAGTAGGATCAAGCTGTTTAAGTTCTGTATTTACATCAAAAACAGGGAGGTGACCAAGAGCTATAATTGCCCACATTAAAGCCATCATTGCTAAGGCAGGGATTAGTTTGTCAATTTTTAAATTGTGCTCGAGCGTAATTGCTAAATAGCCTAAAATAAATAGACCTATAACTAGGGTTTCCATAAGTAATTCAAGGTTTTCGGGTTAAAAATATAAAATTCTAAGTCCCTTATACTATATCATGGATAAAAAATATTACCACTACAATGATCTTTAGATGCTCCAGTCACTGAAGCCAAACAATTTATTTCACTCCGAAGTCGTAGTACACCTAAAAAACCGAAAATTAAAGCTTCTTTAAAATTTATAATTTGTTCATTAGGAATAATAAAATGAGCCTTACTATTTTTTTTAATACATTCCATTAGAAAAGTATTTTTAGCTCCACCTCCTGTCACCAATACCTTATCATTTAAATTAAATTGCTGGCTAATTTGTTTTGAAATATGTAGTGTATAGGTTGTTAAAAGATCTTCTGTTTTTGACGTATTAAATTCATTTAAAACTGGAATCACAAAGGAGTTTACCCATTCAATCCCTAAAGATTTCGGCGGGAGTTTTTGATAAAAATCAAAAGCATTTAATTGATTAATTAAAGGAGTAATGCATTGTCCGTTTCTCGCTAGTTTACCATCTTCATCAAAAGGTTTATTAAGTCTAAGAGAAAGCAAATTCAAAACAGTATTTACTGCGCCAATGTCATAAGCTATCGTTTTTTTATTTTTCGTAAAGGAAACATTGGCAAATCCCCCCAAATTTAAACACGCATTAAACTCTTTAAAAAGCAAAGCATCGCCAATAGGAACAAGTGGAGCTCCTTGTCCACCAAAGTCCACATCTTGTTTTCTGAAATCACATACAACTGGAAATCCTAATAGTTTCGCAAGTTCTGGTTTATTTCCTATTTGATAAGTAAGTCCCTTTTCTGGCTGATGAAAAAGAGTATGGCCATGAGAACAAACAGCATCTAGATATTTTATCGAATATTTTTTACAAAACGTTTGAATTGTAGACGAAATAAGTGCTATGAATTCAGTTTCATAGAATTCAATTTCTTGACTAGATTTTGTAATTAAAGACTGCAAAGTAGATACCCATTCTATACTATACTCGAAGGTTTGTGCAGCTTTAATATTAAAATACCATTCTTTATTATAGGTAAAATGGACATAAACTAAATCTATTCCATCTAAAGAAGTTCCTGACATTAATCCAATGACACTATATTCTTTTTTCTCCATTTAGAAATGCATAGCTATTGAATTATGAAAGATAAAGAAAGTAAAATTATAGATTATTCATTTTTAAAGTCGAATATTACATTTTTTCTCACTGGTAATTTAAAATATTACGAATTTAAAAATGCTCAGAACTTAGCCTTATTTTTATGATTTTAATGAAAATTTCATTATTATTTTTGTATCCCTTCAAAATTTATATTTATGTTGCCAGCTAAACAAGGATTGTATGATCCTGCTTTCGAACACGACAACTGCGGTGCAGGATTTATCTGTAGTCTTCAGGGCAAAAAGACAAATGATATTATCCACAAAGCCCTTGACATCTTAGTCAAACTTGAACACAGGGGGGCTGTTAGTGCAGATGGCAAAACCGGTGATGGCGCTGGTATTCTAATTGAAATACCCCATGCGTTTCTAATCACACAATGTAATTTTGAACTTCCTGCACCTCATCAGTATGCTGTAGGAATGGTTTTTCTTCCTAAAAAAGAAAACCAACGCACTTATTGTATAAATGTATTTGAAACTGAAATTATCAAACAAGGACTTAATGTTTTAGGCTGGAGAAAAGTTCCTGTAAACCCAAATGTTGTAGGTAGTATTGCATCCCAAACGGAACCCTACATTATGCAAGTGTTTATAGGTAGAGGTCCAAACTCGCTCTCTGATCATGAGTTTAATGTAAAGTTATATTGTGCTCGAAAAATAACGGAACACATAGTACTTCAGTCAAAACTTTCACAAGCCGGTTATTTCTATTTACCCAGTTTATCTACTCATACCCTAATTTATAAAGGGCTACTTATTCCTGAAGACATTAAAGGGTATTACAAAGATTTATCTGAACCTTCGGTAGTAACTCGTTTGGCTTTAGTGCATCAACGCTTTTCAACAAATACTTTTCCTACCTGGGATTTAGCCCAACCCTTTAGGTATATGTGTCACAACGGTGAAATCAATACCTATCGAGGCAATGTAAGCCGAATGCAAGCCCGAGAAGAACTATTAAAAAGTGACTTATTTGGTCCTGATATTAAAAAAATATTACCTGTTATTCTAGCTGGAAAATCAGATTCTGCTTCTATGGACATGGTCGTTGAACTTCTTTTAGCCACAGGTCGTTCCTTGCCTGAAGTCATGATGATGCTTGTGCCCGAGGCCTGGGAAAAGCACAGTAGTATGGATGCTGATAAAAAAGCTTTTTATCAGTATAGTGCTTGTATAATGGAACCTTGGGACGGGCCTGCTTCTATTCCTTTTACCGATGGAAAATTTATTGGTGCTCTTTTAGATCGAAATGGACTTCGCCCATCCAGATATTCCGTTACTAAAGACGGTTATGTGGTAATGTCTTCTGAAACAGGAGTTTTAGATATAGCTCCTGAAAACATTGAACGTCATGGTCGTCTTGAGCCTGGTAAAATGTTTTTGGTGAATATGGATGAGGGTAGGATTATAGAAGACGAAGAAATTAAAAGCGAAATTACCACCCTACGTCCCTACAAAAAGTGGTTAAAAGACAATCTTTTACACTTAAAGGATGTGCCTTATACAGGAAATATAACCCCTACTGAAAAAGA
Source organism: Flavobacteriaceae bacterium (assembly GCA_023257625.1). Taxonomy (GTDB): domain Bacteria; phylum Bacteroidota; class Bacteroidia; order Flavobacteriales; family Flavobacteriaceae; genus MS024-2A. The sequence goes on from JALRBW010000029.1 coordinate 33,442, forward strand.
AAATTTTGAGACACGACTCAGAATTTTTGGTTATACTCAAGAAGATCTAAAAACAATCATCACTCCCATGATATTGAGTGGCAAAGAAGCAATTGGATCTATGGGAACAGATACTCCGCTTGCTGTTTTATCTAATCGCCCTCAATTGTTGTATAATTATTTCAAGCAACTTTTTGCTCAAGTTACCAATCCCCCTTTAGACGGTATACGTGAAGAAATAGTTACCGACACTAGCTTAAGTATAGGAAAGGAATTCAATTTGTTTGAAATTTCAGCTCAACATGCTAAAAAACTCAACATTCAAAATCCTGTAATTTCTAATGAAGATTTAGACAAGATTAAATTTATTGAAAGTGAAGACTTTAAAGCAGTCAGTATTTCTACTCTTTATGAAATCAATAGTGGATTAAACGGATTAGAGAATGCTCTGGAGGAAATGATTAAAAATGTAGAATCGGCTTTAAACTTTGGAGCAAATATCATAATCTTATCTGATCGAGGGGTATCCCCTTCTTTGGCTCCAATCCCAATGCTTTTAGCCACGGCACATACCCATCATGCCCTCAAAAAACGTAAAAAAAGATCTCAATTCGGAATTATTGTTGAATCCGCCGAACCTAGAGAACCTCATCACTTTGCATTATTATTTGGCTATGGTGCAAGTGCCATAAATCCCTATATGATAAATGAGATCATTGCCAATGAGGTTGCCCATGGAAAAATAAATCTTGATGTAGCAGCTGCAATTGAAAACTTTAACAAGGCCATTGCAAAAGGTATTATTAAAGTGATGAACAAAATAGGGATTTCGACATTACACTCTTACCGAGGAGCACAAATTTTTGAAGCCCTTGGCCTCTCTAAAAAATTTGTAGACGCTTATTTCAATAATACACCTACACGTATTGAGGGGGTTGGATTATATGAAATTGAAAAAGAAATTCAACTACGCCATACTAAAGCCTATCTTCATGAGACAAACATTGGATTGCCTTTAGAAATTGGAGGAGATTACCGATGGCGACGTGATGGTGAGGAACATGCCGTAAACCCTCAAACAATAGCCAGTTTACAGCAAGCCGTACGTCAAAATAAACCTGAAAGTTATGAGGCATTTTCTAAAATGGTAAACGACCAAAATGAAAAGCTAATGACCTTACGTGGATTATTCGAGTTTTCAAGTTTTGATCCAATTCCCATTGATCAGGTTGAACCTTGGACTGAGATTGTAAAGCGATTCAAAACTGGAGCCATGTCATTGGGGTCTATAAGTCAAGAAGCCCATGAGAATTTAGCTATAGCAATGAATCGCATAGGTGGAAAAAGCAATTCAGGTGAGGGTGGAGAAGATGTTCAGCGCTTTCAACCTGATAAAGATGGTAATTGGAAAAACTCTGCTATCAAGCAAGTTGCCTCAGGCAGATTTGGAGTGTCTAGTCATTATTTGAGCTCTGCTAAAGAAATTCAAATTAAAATGGCTCAAGGTGCAAAGCCTGGAGAGGGTGGACAGCTTCCAGGTGGTAAGGTAGATGATTTTATTGCTAAAATTAGGCATTCCACTCCAGGTGTAGGACTGATCTCTCCTCCACCTCATCATGACATATATTCAATCGAAGATCTTGCACAATTAATTCATGATTTAAAAAACGTAAACCCAAGTGCGAGGGTGTCAGTTAAA
>JALRBW010000062.1 GCA_023257625.1 Flavobacteriaceae bacterium
CCGGCGATCAGCCGGTCGGCTGGGGCGCTTTTTCGGGAGCGGCCGTGCGGCCGGCCGGCTTGGCCTTGCCGCGCAGCATCTCCCAGCTATTGGGCTGGCTCACCGAGCGGCGCAGATAGGCGATGGTCGCGGAGGCTTCTAAAGGTACCCTCAGCACGCTTGGTAACCGTGCGTAGAGTGCAATGGCATAAGGGTGCTTGACTGAGAGACCTACAAGTCGATCAGGTTGGAAACAAGAGCATAGTGATCCGGTGGTTCCGCATGGAAGGGCCATCGCTCAAAGGATAAAAGGTACGCCGGGGATAACAGGCTTATCACCCCCAAGAGTTCATATCGACGGGGTGGTTTGGCACCTCGATGTCGGCTCGTCACATCCTGGGGCTGGAGAAGGTCCCAAGGGTTGGGCTGTTCGCCCATTAAAGTGGCACGCGAGCTGGGTTCAGAACGTCGTGAGACAGTTCGGTCTCTATCTGTAGTGGGCGTTAGAAATTTGCGTGGATCTGTCTTTAGTACGAGAGGACCGAGATGGACTGACCTCTGGTGTATCGGTTGTTCCGCCAGGAGCATTGCCGAGTAGCTACGTCGGGAAGGGATAAGCACTGAAAGCATATAAGTGCGAAACCCACCACAAGATGAGATTTCTTTTAAGGGTCGTAGAAGACGACTACGTTGATAGGTCATAGGTGTAGAGGCAGTAATGTCTTAGCCGAGTGATACTAATTACCCGTAGACCTATCGTGGCACTTTTTCTATGAAATTGTAGCTAAATTTTACTGGTTTTTTGCTGGTTTGTATCTATAGATATGTCAAAATATTAGGTAGTGTAAAAACGCTACGAAAATTAAGGTGGTTATAGCAGTGGGGCTCACCTCTTCCCATTCCGAACAGAGAAGTTAAGCCCACTAGCGCAGATGGTACTGCCATTTGGTGGGAGAGTATGTCGCCGCCTTCTTTAAAGACCCTTCATTGACTTGAAGGGTCTTTTTTTTGATGTATATGAAAGGGGGGACTGGTTTTTGATTCTCAAAAAAAGGCCGTAAAAAAGGTATTTTTTGACTTATTGTTGAGAAGATTTTTATTTAAATAAAATAGGCCACCTAGGATGGATTTAAATATTTTTTCATCTGAATAACATACTCTTCAAATGCTTTTTTTCCTTTGGAAGTTAAACTACAATAGGTTTTTGGATAGTTTCTTTCAAAGGTTTTAGTGATGTTTATATATTCCACCTCTTTTAATTTTTTTAATTGGTGGCTTAAATTTCCTTGTGTTGTTTTTGTTTTCTCTTTGAGATAATTAAAGTCAGCTTTATTTACTTTTATAAGAAGCGAAACAATTGCTAATCTTATTTGTTGATTTAAAACTGGATCTAAGTCTTTAAGCATATCATTCTGATTTTTTAAGTAAGTATGCTGGAATCAAATAACCCACTATGGTAGCAATTCCATTTACTAATAGTGTTTCAGTATTACTTACAAATATTGAAACTATTGAAAAGGCAAAAAAGAAAATACCTCCAATTGTAAGCCATTTAAATTTCATAGAGAGTCCAGTTATAAGTGTACCAATTCCAGCTATTAATAGGATAAGAGAAGTAGGAATTACTTTTAGGAATGAGCAAATGAAAATTATATTTAAAAAAGATATCCCTATAACAATCCATAAATACTTTAGAAACCTATCTAAATAGGTTTCATATTTCATGTTAGCTAATTGTTTTTTTGAATAGATAATTGTTAAAATCCAACCAATTGGCATTATAATGATCCATGTAAGGTAAGAATGTAAAAAATCTGTATAAGACAGTAAAAGATAATGCGTAAAAGAGGCGATTGTTACTAGCCAACCCCACACTAGAAAATAAAAACTTTGATCTTTAATATTTTCCTTTGTTTGGTTAATTGTATTTGAAATTAAGTTTAAGCTTTCAATTGGGTTAAGAAGATTTGGGTTTTTCATGATGTAAATAATAAATTAAACAATAGTGTAAATATAATATAGTTTGTAATACAAACCAAAAATTCAACATTTGAATAAAAATAAAAATATTCAGAACACAAAAAGTTTAGGTATACCACTAAATATTTAATCCTAAAAAAATTAAATAGAATATGAAATGGCAAAAGCCAGTAGAATGGTAAACAGCTTTTGGATATTAAAAGCATGACCTTGGTTGCTTTCAAAGAGTATGGTAGTAGAAATATGCAAAAGCATACCTATTACAAGGGCAACAATGGGCATTTCCCATTCTTGAAGTACTGGCGAGTGGAATAGGGTAAAGGTGCCTAAAGGAGTCATTATCGCAAAAAGAAATAGCCCAAGAAGTTTTACTATTTTTGGGGTTTTTGAGGGCCAAAGCAAAAAGAAGAGTACCATACCGATTGGTATTTTGTGTATAAAAATACCCCATACCAAAGGCAATTGAATAGCTAAGGGTAAGCCTTCTATAAAGGCATGAAGGCATAAACTAAACAGAAGTAACCTTGGCATTTTGGCATTGGGTTGGGCATGTGCATGGCCATGTTCAGCTCCTTGGGAAAGGTATTCCAATAAAATTTGAGTCACTAGTCCGGCTACGATCCAAACCCCTGCTTTTGAATTGCTCATTTGAAACACTTCCGGTAAGAGGTGAAATAGCGTTATACCTAACAAAAAAGCCCCGCTAAAGGCCAATATCAATTTAAATCCTGTAGGGGTTTTCGGTTTAACACTATAGGCAATTCCCATACCCAAGGTGGCCCCTAAAAACGGGACAAGGTATTGAAGGAGGGAAATTGTGTTCATAATTTTACCAATCGGAATAACTGTAGCTAAAATTAAAGTATTTTTGGTCGAAATTAGGGTATGCACGAAAATTTTACCATGACCGCTAAAACCTTTTACGGTTTTGAAGATTTGTTGGCCAAGGAATTGCTGGCTCTTGGAGCTCAAAAAATTGAAAAACAGAACCGATTGGTTCGGTTTGTAGGCGATAAGGGGTTTATGTATAAAGCAAATCTTTCTTTGCGTACTGCCTTAAAAATTCTAAAACCAATCCATACAGCTCAAATACAAAATGAGCAAGATCTTTACGATTTGTGTTTTGACTTTCCTTGGGAAGATTACTTTGACATTGATTCTAGTTTTGCTATTGATAGTGTTGTTAATAGTGATGTTTTTCGGCATTCCAAATATGTTGCCCTTAAAGCGAAAGACGGTTTGGTTGATCGGTTTCGTGCTAAATATAACCAGAGACCAGATGTAAATGTAGATAGCCCCACACTTCGAATCAATTTACATATTCAGCATAATACTTGTACACTTTCATTAGATAGTTCAGGGTCTTCTTTACACCACAGGGGATATAGAACAGCTACCAATATAGCACCTTTAAATGAGGTATTAGCTGCAGGATTAGTGCTACTATCAGATTGGAAAGCCAATACTGATTTTTTAGATCCTATGTGTGGAAGCGGAACCCTCTTAATTGAAGCGGCTCTGATGGCCTGTCGTATTCCTGCTAATATTAATCGGCGTTTTTTTGCATTTGAAAAATGGCAAGATTATGAGCCCGAATTATTTGAAAAAATCAAAGAAGGTCAGTTGCAAAAAGTGGTTAATCCAACCGTTAAAGTTACAGGATATGACAAAGCTCCTTCTGCCGTGACCAAAGCGGTGTTAAATATTCGTAACGCGAATCTAAGTGAATTCATTACAGTGGAGCAAAAGAATTTTTTTAATACTAAAAAAGAAACTCAAGGACCATTGCATCTATTAAGTAACCCTCCTTATGGCGAACGATTGGATGGAGATATCAAAGCGTTGTATAAATCTCTAGGAAATACCCTAAAGCAGGGTTATTCCCAAACACATGCTTGGCTGATTAGCGCTAACAGTGAGGCATTAAAAAATATTGGATTACGGCCAAGTCGAAAAATAAAACTTTTTAATGGTAAGCTAGAGACCCATTTAATGTATTATCCATTGTATGAGGGAACAAAACGAATTCATAAACTGAACGCATAACTATCTATGAAAGCGAAAGGGTAAACTATATGATAAGGTATAGTTAAAGCTTGCCCCAAATTTATTTTCATCGGTTTTGCGATTGAAACCAGGAATATAAATATTTTCAAAGTTATCAGGAATCGTATCATTCACTAAGCGATGCAATCTGAGCCCTAAGCCTAAATATATATTTTTGAACAGTTGAACCTTAAATCCTAAAACAGCTTCTACCCAAAAAGCATTTAAATTTTCACGCATACCTGTAGAAAAACCACTTTGAACAGGTTCGTCATAGCCTATCCAAAATGGGGTACGGTCCAGTATAGTGTAAGAATTTAGGGTTTGGCTAAAGCTACTTCTGGCGATTCGAAAACCTAAGGTAACATGGTTGTTCATCCCTTCCCAATTTTCATACATATTGAGTTCCAATCCTAATTTAAGGTAATTGCCTAAAGTTGTGTAATTGACCTGTTCTGTTTGTTTGGTAACTTCAATAGAGCCAAATTCCATTGCGATAAAAGTATTTTTTCGAAACAACAAATCGCCAGCCCATTCAATCCCTTGAAAAGCATCATCAATTCGGGATCGGACTGGGCGGTATAAATCTACACCTACACGTAATGTTAAGGGTGTTTTGGGAGTACTCACAATAGAATCCTGAGTTGATTCTTCGAGTAGCTTTGGCGCTTCTTCTTGGCCTAGAAGCGAACTAGCCCATAAAAGACTAATACAAAATACCCAGATGTGCATTTTTTTCATTAAAAACTGTATCGTTTAATATAATGACTCCCTTAATCCAATCAGACCCAGGATTTAATAGTGTCAATGGATTTTCTTTAAAAATATAATGTGCTGAAAATCCACATGCACTACTAATAAAACGATCCCAACGGTTATAGTTAAACTGAAGAGTGTCAATATTTTCATTTTCTTGACCTTGGTTAATTATAAATTCAAATTGGGTATTTGATTCGTTTCGCTTCAAAGGGAGAGCCAATGAATCATTACGAGAATTTGTTAAAAGACTATCAGTACCTATAGGACGAATTAAAAAGCCAGGAGGTGTTTTACGACTTTTACTTTCCAACTCAATCATCAAAATAACAAGTTCAGGGGTTTCAGCTACCTCTGAAATACAAATGTCGTCTTGTTCACAACCGGATAACAAAACAAAAATAAATATTACCCAAAAAAATCGAAACTTCAAATTATTTTGCAAAGCCATTGAGTCGTAAAAGTACAATATTTTCTATATGGTGGGTTTGTGGAAACATATCAACAGCTTGACTTTTTTCAACAATATAGCTTGTTTTAAGCAGTTCAATATCACGGGCTTGAGTCGCACTATTACAACTTACATAAACAATTTTTTCAGGTTTTAGTTTAAGTAATTGATTAACTACTTCGGGATGCATCCCATTTCTTGGGGGATCAGTTATTACAACGGTTGCCTTCCCTTGCCTTTCTATAAAGGCATCATTAAAACATTCTTTCATATCTCCCACTTCAAAAAAGGCATTTGAAATACCGTTTTCTATAGCATTTTCTTTGGCTGCAGCAATGGCTTCTGCAACCGATTCAATTCCGATTACCTTTTTACATGCCTTTGCAATGTATAAAGCTATTGTTCCTGTTCCTGTATATAAATCATAGACTATATCTTCACTTTTTAGATCGGCAAATGTTTTAGTGATTGAGTATAGAATTTCTGCTTGTTGTGAGTTAGTTTGATAAAACGACTTTGCAGTAATTTTAAAACGTAAGTTTCCTAATTTCTCTTCAATGTAATCTTTTCCGTGATAGCAAAGTATTGATTGATCGTAAAGACTATCATTTCCTTTTGCATTCACACAATAAAGAACCGAAGTAAGTTTAGGATAATCACGAAGTAGCGCATTAAAAAGAGTAGCTCTTTTTTCTGGAATATCTTCAAAAAACTGAAGCAATACCATGGTTTCACCTAGGGTAGTTGTGCGAATCATTAATGATCTGAGAAAACCAGTTTGCGAGCGGGCATCAAAAAAATCAAGACCTTGCTCTATCGCAAATGTACGTATCGAATTACGTATACCGTTAGATGGATCTGCTTGTAAATGACATTTTTCAATATCAACCACTTTATCCCACATGTTAGGTTTATGAAATCCAAGTCCATTTCTTTCCATCGCAATGCCACTATTAATTTGTTCAGTGGTCAACCATTTTGAATTTGAAAATGAAAATTCAAGTTTGTTTCGATACCAATATTCTTCTTCATTACCTACAATAGGTAGAATTGTTTTAGGTACTACTTTCCCAATAAATTGAAGGTTATTTAGTACACTCTTTTGTTTAAACTCGAGTTGAGCGGCATAATTTAAATGTTGCAATTTACAACCTCCACAAAGTCCGAAATGTTGGCAAGAAGGTTCGGCTCTGTGAGGTGATTGGGTTATCCATTCTATGGGTCTGGCTTCAAAATAGCCTTTTCTTTTTTTATACACCTGAATGGTTACTAAATCACCTGGAACAGTATCTTTTACAAAATAAACAGCACCGTACTCGTCTTTTCCAACCCCTAGTCCTTTAGAATTGATATCTACAATTTGTAAAGCCTTTACAGTGCGATTTAATTTTATTTTAGACATCCTGCAAATGTAGTAGCTTAGCCATTTAAAAAACCATTTTTAACTAAGTTTTTACCCGCTATTTTGATTACTTTTGAAACTTTAGTTATCCCTAAATTCATTCAAATGGAAGACTTAAAAATTACCCATCCTTTTATCGAGCTAGAAAAGGAATACGGTGCACATGATTATCATCCTATCCCGATTGTATTACAAAAAGGGAAGGGTGTTTATCTTTGGGATACTGAGGGTAAAAAATATTATGATTTTTTATCTGCTTATTCCGCAGTGAATCAAGGGCATTGCCATCCTCGAATTGTAAATGTACTTCAAAAGCAAGCTGAAACGTTGACATTAACATCACGTGCGTTTCACAACAACAGGCTAGGGACTTACATGAAATACATGACTGAATATTTTAAATTTGAACGTCTATTGCCATCTAATACTGGAGCCGAAGCTGTTGAAGCTGCTATTAAAATAACTCGCAAATGGGGTTATACGATAAAAAATATTCCTGAAGATAAAGCTCAAATTGTGGTTTGTTCTCAAAATTTTCATGGTAGGACCTCAACTATAATTTCATTTTCAAGCGATTCTGGATCCAAGAAACATTTTGGACCCCATGCTCCGGGATTTATCAAAATTCCTTTTAATGATATCGAAGCTCTTGAATCGGTTTTAGAAACCCATCCCTATGTTGCAGGGTTTTTAGTAGAGCCCATTCAAGGAGAGGCAGGGGTCTACACTCCAGATACTGAATTTATAAAAAAAGCTCGAGAATTGTGTACCCACTATAATGTGTTACTCATAACTGATGAAATTCAAACAGGTATAGGGAGAACGGGTTCATTGTTAGCTGTTTGTGGAAATTGTAATTGTTTAGGTGATTGTGAACAACAAGAAACCTATGTGCGTCCTGATATTCTATTATTGGGTAAAGCTTTAAGTGGTGGAACCTATCCCGTTTCAGCAGTTTTGTCAGACAGTGCAGTAATGGATGTTATTCAGCCAGGTCAACACGGTAGTACTTTTGGGGGAAACCCAATAGCATGTTCTGTTGCAATGGAGGCACTTGAAGTGATAAGGGATGAGAAATTAACTCAAAATGCTAGACGATTAGGAGAAATTTTTCGTTCAGAATTAAACCAATATATCAAACAAAGTACAATAGTAAAGCAGGTACGAGGAAAAGGCTTACTAAATGCTATAGTAATTAATGATTCAGAATCTGGAAATAAAGCTTGGAACATTTGCCTGGCGCTTATGGAAAACGGGTTATTAGCTAAACCAACTCATGGAAATATTATACGCTTCGCACCCCCTTTAATTATTACAGAAGTCCAACTATACGATTGTATATCAATTATTACATCAACACTTCAAACTTTTGAATCATTATAGTTTAAGTTGCTATAGATGAAAGTTTATTTTGATAATGCTGCAACAACTCCACTTCGAAAAGAAGTGATTTCTGCAATGACAGAGGTTATGTCCTCTTGTTTTGGAAATCCTTCATCTAATCATTCGTTTGGGCGTACTGCAAAATCCTATTTGGAAACTGCTCGAAAAGGGATTGCAAAATTAATAGGGGCAGAACCCCAAGAAATTATTTTTACTTCAGGAGGAACAGAATCTGATAATATGATTCTTCATTGTGCTGTAAAAGACTTGGGTGTAAAAACAATAATAACTTCGCCTATCGAACACCATGCTATACTTCACTCAATAGAAGCGTTACAGCATAATAAAAAAATTAATATTCAATTCATTAAGGTAAATGAAAAGGGAGTAATTAATAAGTCACATTTAGCCTCGTTACTTCAGGCCGACAATTCAAAAAAACTGCTAACCCTCATGCATGTAAATAATGAAATTGGCAATACCATAGACTTACAAGAGATAGGTCAAATGTGTCATGAAAACAATGCTTTATTTCATACCGATGCAGTTCAAGGAGTATGTCATTATACTTATAATTTGGCATCATTACCACTAGATTTTCTTTCTGCGGCGGCACATAAATTTCATGGTCCAAAAGGAATTGGTTTTTCTTTTGTTCGAAAAAATTCAGGGTTACAACCCTTTATTTATGGAGGTTCTCAGGAACGTGGATTACGCGCAGGAACTGAATCTATTCACAACATTGTAGGAATGTATACTGCACTTCAAATTGGATATCAAAATTTGGTAGTGGAACAAAACTATATTGAAGGACTCAAGGTGTATTTTATTGAGCAAATAAAGTTACTTTTTCCAAAGGTACACTTCAATGGGAATTCAGATTCAATGCACCATGCTACCTATACGTTGGTAAATGTATCATTACCTATTTCAAAAGAAAAGGCACAATTATTAGATTTTCATCTTGATTTAAAAGGGATTGCTTGCTCTAAAGGAAGTGCTTGTCAATCAGGAAGTACTTCTGGATCACATGTTTTAAATTGTATTCAAAAGGGTGAAATTTCAGAATGGCCTTCGTTACGTTTTTCTTTTTCGATCTTTAATACCAGAAAAGAAATAGATTACCTCGTTAGTGTATTGAAAGATTTTTTGGATTAAACTAATTATTGGGTTTTCGATAAAAAATTAATTCCAATTTTTGTTTATTGCCTACACCATCCTCTGCATCTATAGTTAATCGATGTTCTGCTTGGTCAAATTCTAGATCACTAAAATCGTAAATTAAGCTTTGATTTTTAGGTTCGTATTCTAGTCGTATCCATTGTCCATTAATTTCACCTCTGTAGCTTTTTATTCCAGTTAAATCATCTTCTATTTTAAATTTCAAAAAACTGTAATTTGTAAGCCATTGACCAGATTTAAAATTTAAAGCACTAATTGTAGGTGAGAGCGTATCTTTTCTTAATGAAAATTTGCCTAAGGTAGATGATTTAGCAGTCCAGACCTTTTCCTCTTTTTTAGTAATTAGAAACAACGGTTTGCCTTTTGTATTTAAAAGAGCTATAAAAGACTGTATTTTAGATAAACTATCTAATTCTTCAATTTGAAAACTTACCTCAAAAGGTTTTTGAAGAGGGTAGCGATCTTCATCAACAACTAATGTATCTACTTCTTTATAAATGTTAAGCTTTACAGGTTCAAAAAAGCAATCTTTTGGGAAATAAACGGCAGCTTGTTCAAAATCAAAAAAGTGGTCAATTGAGGGATTGTAAAAATCTTTTTTGGGCTCTTTGCTATCAAACATTGATTTTCCACCTTCAATATAAGTTTCTATATAACGTTTATTGCCGCTAAAATCTTCAACCGTAACTAGAAGTTGGTAAGAATTTCCTGCTGTAATTTCCATTTCTCCATTACCTAAATCATCTAAAAAACTAAGCTTTAAGCTGGGGTGCCTAACAAAACGTTGAATTCGAATTTTATCCTTTTTTAGAGTAGGATAGTCAACTAATAGATCTATAAATTTAGAATCGTTAAATGATAATTTATCCATTCGAATTTCAAAAAAAACTTTCCCATTTAAATGAAGTGTAGCCTTGTAAATTCCATTTTTATTGTATGATAAGTTTTGACGATCAAATAAGCGAAGTCCTAGGTTTATTTTACCTAAGGCAGTAAGGGTAGGTGTTGTATAAATACTATCGTTTAAAGGAATAAGCGGAAATTCCTTTTTACGACTTAGTTGGCTAGTATTTTCATAAATATAAAAATTTTGAATTTGTGGTCGTTGTGTATCGCCGATTTCAATAGGAAATTGCATTGCATTTACAGGGGTTTGGTCTATCGTTTTTCGAACTTCAAAATGAAGATGAGGACCGTATGAACCTCCACTATTTCCAGAAAAGCCAATTCCTTCCCCAACAGAAATTGGAAATTCGTTCTTTTTGGGAAATAATTGAAGGGTATAACTTTCTTTTTCGTATTGTTTATTTTTCACATACTCTTCAATAGGCTGTGAAAATTTTTTTAGATGTGCATATATGCTAGTGGTTCCATCTAAATGATCTATATATAAGGCTTTTCCATATCCACTGGTACTCACATTAATACGACTAATCCAACCTGCCTGAACACTTTTTACCGGTAAACCTTGTCTTCCTTGTGTCCGGATATCTAAACCTGCATGAAAATGAGTATTTCTCAACTCACCAAATGTCCCTGATAATTGTATAGGAATGGATAATGGAGGTACCCAACTTCTTTCTTCCTGGCTTTGAATTGGCAAAAAAGCAATCAAAAAAATGAAATATATGAAGAATTTCAAAGTTGAATACTTGAGTTGAAATATTTAAAACGCAATATATAAAACTCATTTTAATTAGTCTTTAAATTTTAAAATCTATTCTTTGGGTGTTAAAATTTTTAAAAACAACTTAGGTAATAATGATATATTAAAAGATTATCTACCTTTGTTGGAGAGTAGATTTTTAGCGCCAAACGTGTTATGAATGATCAAAATAAAGGGATTGTTTTACTAGAAGAAAATATTATCCAACTGCTCAATAAACTGAAAGACAATCATCTTCAATTGAGAAGACTTTCAGATTTGAATTCAGAATTTGAAGTACAAATTAGAGCAATGGAGTTAGAACTAGAAGCGTTGAAGAAGGAAAATCAATCATTAAAAATAGCTAATAATTTACTCGGCAGTACAGAAGGTAAAACCGTGACTAAGAACAAAATAAATCGTTTAATCAAAGAAGTTGATTTTTGTATTCTTCAGCTTTCAGAACTTGATGGACATGAGTGATTTGCTTAAAATAAAATTGACCATTGCCAATAGAGTATATCCATTATCTGTAGCACCAGAGCAAGAAGCCTCTTTACGAGCTTCAGCAAAAAAAATTGAAGCTACAATACTTCAGCTCGAAAAAAATTATGCTGTTAGAGATAAACAAGATGTTCTTGCCATGTGTGCCCTTCAGTATGCGGCTCAACTAGAATTAAATAAAAACAGTGAGCATTCTCATTCTTCAGAAACAGAAGAAAAGATTAAACAGCTTATTGATATGATAGAAGTTCACAGGGCCGTTTATTAAGTTCATTAAGATAATACAACACTGCCTGTATTAGTATTTTTTGGTAAACTCAACGAGCTTTTAATTAAAGGGGGTGAGTATCTTTTGTAAAAGCATGCTGCCTTGAGCAGATCCTTGATCAAAGGTGTAGCCCCAAACTTGTTTTACAGGAGTTTACACAAAACTTCAACTAGTACAGGCTTTTTTTAAATTAAATAGTAACAATGGAACCAAACTCAATAACTATTATAATCGGAATTTTGGCAGGTGTAATTGGTTTTACAATTGGCATTCTAATCCGTAATACAAAAAATAAAACCTTGATAGAAGCTGCAGAAAGTCAAGCCAATGAAATTATTAGAAAAGCTGAATTGGAATCTGAGTCTTTACGAAAAGAAAAAGAATTACAGGCCAAGGAGCGCTTTATTGAATTAAAATCAAATCACGAAAGGGAAGTACACCAAAGAGAGCAAAAAGTGAATGAAATAGCCTCGCAGATCAAGCAAAAAGAGGTTTTTGTTCAGAACGAAATTAAATTAAATGCTGAACTTAAACGAAAACTAGAACAAAATAACCTTCTTTTTGAACAACGTTTAGAAAAAGTAGAAATTAAAGAAGCTCAACTAGATGAAAAAATAAAAATTCAAATCCAAAAATTAGAATCACTTTCAAAATTATCAGCAGAAGAAGCTAAAAATGAATTGATGGAAGGAATAAAGCAACAAGCAAAATCAGAAGCGATGTCATTTATTCAGCACAGTGTGGAAGAAGCGAAATTGACTGCACAACAAGAGGCCAAAAAGATAATTATCAATACAATTCAACGAATAGGTACTGAGGAAGCCATAGACAACTGTGTATCAATTTTTAATTTAGATTCTGATGATGTTAAAGGAAGAATTATTGGTAGAGAAGGTCGTAATATTAGAGTTTTAGAAGCTGAAACAGGAGTTGAAATAATAGTAGATGACACTCCAGAAGCAATTATATTATCATGTTTTGATCCTGTTCGTAGAGAGATCGCCCGTTTGTCGCTTCATAGGTTGGTTAGTGATGGTAGAATCCATCCTGCACGTATTGAAGAGGTGGTAAATAAAACTAGAAAACAAGTAGAAAACGAAATCATTGAGGTAGGAAAACGTACCGTAATTGATCTAGGAATTCACGGATTGCATCCTGAATTAGTTAAAGTAGTTGGAAGAATGAAATACCGGTCTTCTTACGGTCAAAACCTTTTGCAACATTCTCGAGAAGTTGCCAAGCTTTGTGGTGTAATGGCCTCTGAATTGGGATTAAATCCTAAACTAGCTAAACGCGCAGGGTTATTGCATGATATTGGAAAGGTGCCAGAAGAAGAAGTGGAAACCCCACATGCTTTATTAGGTATGGAATGGGCTGAAAAGTTTGGAGAAAAGTCTGATGTATGTAATGCAATTGGAGCTCACCATGATGAAATTGAAATGACCTCTTTACTTTCCCCTATTGTTCAAGTTTGTGATGCTATTTCTGGAGCTAGACCTGGGGCAAGAAGACAAGTTCTAGACAGTTATGTTCAGCGATTAAAAGATCTTGAAAAGATTGCTTATGATTTTAATGGTGTTAACAAAGCTTATGCCATTCAAGCGGGAAGGGAACTTCGGGTATTTGTTGAAAGTGAACATGTTTCTGACGATTTAGCTGCTCAATTATCTTTTGAAATTTCTCAAAAAATACAAACAGATATGACATATCCAGGACAGGTTAAGGTAACCGTAATTAGAGAAACCCGAGCTGTAAATGTTGCAAAATAATTTAAAGTTTTATTAAAAAGCTAAAAAGTAAACCAGCCACACTTCCACCAACGATAGGTCCTAAAACAGGAATCCAGCTGTAAGACCAATCAGCTTTTTTGTTTTTTCGTGGTAGCATTTGATAAACTATACGAGGTCCAAGATCACGAGCAGGATTAATAGCATATCCAGTTGTTCCTCCTAAAGCCAACCCAATCAACCATACTAAAATTCCTACTGGAAGCGCATCTAATGCTCCTAAACCAAAATTTTGTACTTCACTCCCTTGTATTTCTATAGAGGGTCCAACTATAAATAGTGCTCCAAAAACCAACATAAATGTTCCTATGACTTCACTGAAAAAGTTATTTTTAAAATTTCGGATAGCAGGTCCTGTACAGAATGTACTTCGCACGCTGGCCTCCTCTTTGGTTGCACGAAAGTGATCAATATAAGTTAGGTATGCCAACCAACTCCCTAACATGGCACCTAAGAGTTGAGCTACACAATATCCGGGAACTGAAGCCCAATTAAATTTACCGGCAAATGCCATACCTAAAGTTACTGCAGGATTAAGATGTGCACCACTCGTTTGGGCCGTAATATAGACGGCAACAAACACAGCAAATCCCCATGCACAAGTAATTAATATCCATGGAGTTTGTCCTGAGGCGATAGTATTTTTTAAATTTACATTGGCAACAATTCCTGAACCAAAAAGCAAAAGGATTGTAGTACCTATAAATTCTGCTAAAAAGGGAGAAGAGATCATATTTGATATTTTTTTATTAAAGATGAAAATAAATTTAATTCCTTTATAATCCACTCAGAATCAGCGTTAAGTTCATCAGCCATAATTGTTGCCACTTTTGGGGCAATTTTTTCTGTTTCATAAGCGTCTAAAAATAAACAACGAGTTCTACGGGCCAAAACATCTTCTAAATGTATAGCCATTTCTTCTCGAACTGCCCAGCGAATTTGATTTTCCGTAATGTGTAATTTATTAGAAAGCGATTGCATTGCAGTTTTGGGATTGATATTTATTAGTTTTTGAACTTCTGTTCCGTAGCAATGTAACGGATCACTCCAATCAGAATTATAATCAAAACCAAAGATTGGCAAGGTGTCAGTTTCGCATTTTCTCTCTGAAAGCCCTCCAACCAATTGAATGGTATTTACAGCATCTTCCGCAATTTTTCTATAAGTTGTCCATTTTCCGCCTAAAACACTTATTAAACCGCTAGTACTGACTGTAATTTTGTGATGACGAGAAACTTCTTTAGTACTTTCATTATTATCAGAAGATGCCGCCAATGGACGAAGGCCAGCAAAAACACTTTTTACATCTTTTCTGGTAGGTTTTTTAGTCATGTAAGCTCCGGCATTATCAAGAATAAATTGAATTTCCTCTTCTAAGGGTATGGGATCTTCTAAGGCTTTTTTTATAGGAGTATCTGTAGTGCCCACTACAACATATTGATTCCAAGGCACAGCAAATAAAACCCTACCATCAGTAGTATGAGGGACCATAATTGCATGCGGTCCGTTCAAAAATTTTTTTTCAATTACCAAATGAACTCCTTGCGAAGGGCGAATCATTTTTGGTGTATTGGGTTGATCCATTTGGATGATCTCATCGGAAAATACTCCAGTAGCATTTACAACAACTTTCGTTTTAATGGTTTTTTTTATATCATTTATTCGATCGGTAAGGTGAATTCCTGTAATGAGATTATCTGTTTTTTCTAAACCAGTGACTTCACAATAATTTATCAACTTTGCTCCTTGTTGATGTGCTGTTAGTGCCAAGCTAATAGCCATACGAGCATCATCAAATTGACCATCGTGGTAAATGACACCTCCCCGTAATCCTTCTCTATTTACATTTGGAATAAGTTTCAGTGTTTCCTCCCTATCAAGAATAGTTGAAGGACCTAGACCTAATTTTCCAGCCATCATATCATATACTTTTAAACCCAGTCCATAAAAAGGACTATTCCACCAATCATAAGAAGGAATAACAAAGCTTAAATCTTGAACCAAATGAGGTGCATTTTTACGCATAATACCACGCTCACGAAGGGCTTCAATAACTAATGAAATATCCCCATTTTGTAAATAACGAACTCCACCATGAACTAATTTAGTACTTCGAGATGAAGTGCCTTTTGCAAAATCATATTTTTCAAGAAGAAGGGTTTTATGCCCTCTATTAGCAGCATCTACAGCAATGCCTAATCCTGATGCACCACCACCAATAACAACAATATCCCATTCTGATTGAGAGTCAAGTTGTTTTAGTTGATCCGCTCTTTTCATAAGGAGTTAACGTTACAAACCTTTTTGATTCGATCTTCCCATAAATTAACTATCTGTTCAGTATTGGAAGGATTAAGGGGTTTAAATTCTACATCTTTTTGCCAAATGTTTTTTAAAGCTTCTAAAGAAGGCCAGTACCCTACAGCTAAGCCAGCGAAAAAAGCAGCACCAAGGGCAGTTGTCTCCGTGGTTTGCGGTCTTATAACAGTTGTGTTGAGAAGGTTTGCCTGTATTTGCATTAACAGATTATTTGTACTTCCTCCTCCATCAACTTTAAGTGTACTGAAAGTTGTTTTGGCATCTTTTTGCATTTCAACTACAATTTCTCTTGTCCGCATAGCAATAGCTTCTAGAGCTGCTCGTGCAATATGTCCTTTTTGAGTTCCTCGAGTAATTCCTAATATAGTACCAGTGGCGTGAGGATCCCAATGTGGTGCTCCCAAACCAGCTAAGGCTGGAATAAAGGTTATTCCTCCATTGTTTTCCACTGTTTCTGCCAAGGCTTCAATTTCTGGAGCAGAGGAGATAATTCCCATTTGATCTCGTAACCATTGAACTACTGCCCCTGCGATAAAAACACTCCCCTCTAAGGCATAAGCTACTTTTCCATTTAATTGGTACCCAATAGTGGTAAGCATTCTATTTGTGGATTGAACAGGAGTTGAGCCTGTATTCATAATACAAAAGCAACCTGTTCCATAGGTGTTTTTAACCTCTCCTGGGTGTATACACATTTGCCCGAATAAGGCAGCTTGTTGATCTCCAGCGATTCCAGAAATTGGAATACTATGACCAAATAGTGAAGCTTCAGTAGCACCAACAATTTCAGAACAGGAAACTGTTTTGGGTAAGAGAGAGGGTGGAACATCTAAAAGAGAAAGTAGTTCGTTGTCCCATGAGAGATTATGAATATTAAATAATAATGTTCTACTTGCGTTTGTAACGTCAGTCACATGAACTTCTCCCTTTGTTAAATTCCAAATTAACCAAGAATCGATTGTGCCAAAGGCTAAATTACCCAATTCTGCTTCTTTGCGAAGTGTAGGATCTTGATCTAAGATCCACTTTATTTTGGTTCCAGAAAAATAAGCATCTAGAATTAATCCTGTTTTTTCATAAAAGTAAGTGCTTTTACCTTTTTTTTCAAGGTCTGTACAAAGTTGAGCTGTTCTTCGGTCTTGCCAAACAATGGCTCGATAAACAGGTTTGCCTGTTATGCGATTCCAGATTACGGTTGTTTCTCGTTGGTTGGTTATCCCCATTCCCTTTATTTGTTGAGATTGAATACCAGCAGATTTAATTGCTTCTCGAATAGCTTTTACTTGGGTTGTCCAAATTTCTTCAGCATCGTGTTCTACCCAACCTTCTTTAGGAAAGTGTTGTGTAAATTCATATTGAGCCATTCCGATGGTTTCTCCTTTTTGATTGAACACTAATGCACGAGAACTTGTTGTTCCTGCATCAATTGCCAAAATAAATTCTTCCATGTAATCTAAATTTTAAATTTAAACTATGATATCAGGTTACCCTCATCATCCCATTGGGCTAAATCATTTCTTTTGCTTTGGTCTACAAATTTTGGCATCCAATCCTCATCATAAGATAAGCCGTGATCTGCTAAAACATCTTCAGGAACTCCATCCCATACATTAGGCTGATTTCCCTCATAGCCTAATTCTTTAATTCCAACTTCAGAGGTAAAATAACCTGTCAAAACAAGATTACGCATTAATGAAAAAAACTGAACTTCTTGTTTTTGAGCTTTCGCTTCGGGATCTGGATAAGCAATTTGGTCTAATGTGCTCAGCTGTTGATCTTCAGTACAATTCACAAACGAATTTCCAAAATGCCGATTACAGTGATTTTCCAGCCACATTAGTCCGCCGCGTATTGGAGTTTGTAGACTAGGAAAGTCTTTTGACATAAATTCAATAAATTCAGTAACTCCTGCCTGTTCTACTGTCCCTTTTTCATTAGGAGGTAAAATTAGGTTAGCTAAACGAGTAATTGTATTTTTTTCTGAACCATTTAAAAAATCAGAGTTCAGTAATTTTTTATCATATGCAGCTTCTGCCGGAGTTCTTCCATATTGATAGGTCCACACTTTCTCAGCGAGTACCTCTTCGGAGACGTTTACACAACTTTCTAAGGCAAGTCCACCTGCCATGCTTCCTAAAAATAGGGATCTAATACTATCTCTTCTGTTCATGGTTAAATATTTTGTTTTTTTAGTTCTTGAATAATAAATTCTGAGGTTCTCCAAGACAAGGCTAAAATGGTCCAAGTTGGATTTTTATCGGCTTGTGAAACGAAAGGCCCAGCATCTACAATGAAGACATTTTCAGCGTCGTGTAATTGTTCAAATTCATTAACTACTGATTTTGTAGGATCACTTCCCATTCTAGTAGTACCAACTTCATGAATTATTCTCCCTGGATTAAGTAAGCCGTAATCACGATCTGCGCCGGGTTTAGACCCCAAAACGGTTCCTCCCATATTGTGAATAATTTCTTCAAAGGTATCATGCATATGTCGGGCCTGTTTTCGTTCGTGGTCTGACCACTTGTAATGAAAGCGAAGTACAGGAATTCCAAATTCATCCACTGTAGTTGGATCAATTTCACAATAATTACTTTCAAGGGCAATAGATTCACCTCTTCCTGACATACCCATAACTGAGCCATAAAATTTCTTAACATCTTCTCTAAGGCCATTTCCATATCCTCCTACTTTCAGTCCTAGGTATTTATTTAGATCATTAGGATTGAAACCTGTACCATAACTAGGCATTCCCATTCCTCCCCAAACTTCTATATGATATCCTCTTGGAAAATCTAATTTTTTATTGTCTAACCACCAGGGTGAATATAAGTGCATTCCTCCAACACCATCTTCATTGTAACGTTTTCTATTCATTAACTCTGGTACAAACGCCATCCTATCTGACCCTGTTGAATCGTGTAAATATTTACCTACCATTCCACTACTATTCCCTAATCCATTCGGGTGTGTAATACTTTTTGAATTCAGTAAAATACGGGCAGTACTGCAAGCAGAGGCTGCCAAAATAACCACTTTTCCGGAAACTCTATATTCTTTTCTATCTTCTTTGTTGATGTATAATACCCCTGTAGCTTTGCCTTCTTCATTTACCGTAACTTCACGAACCATGCTATTTACATATAAATCCACTTGACCTCCAGATTTTTGAGCTGGGAATATCAAACAAGAACCTGCTGAAAAATCACCATAAACTGAACATGAACGGCTACATTGATTACAATAAAAACAAATACCACGCTCATTGTTAATTCGTTTTGTAAGAATAGAAAGGCGTGAAGGAATTACTTTAACTCCTGCTTTTTCTGCCCCTTTTTTGTAATATAATTCATGTAATCTTGGTTTTGGTGCAGGTAAGAAAAAACCATCAGGCTCATTGTAAATGCCTTCTTTACTGCCAAATACACCAATTAGCTTATCAACTTTATCGTAATAGGGTTTAATATCTTCATAACCAATAGGCCAATTTTCACCGAGGCCATCTCGATCTTTTCCTTTAAAGTCTCGAGGCCCAAACCGTAGGGAAATTCTACCCCAATGATTAGTTCTTCCACCTAACATACGAGATCGAAACCAATCAAATTGAGAATCACCGATTTGATTGTAAGGTTCACCATTAATTTCCCAGCCGCCATATGCCATGTCAAATTCTCCAAAGGCACGGGTAGTTCCTGCTCCTCTTCTAGGGGATTGATAAGGCCATTTGAGTTGGGTTTGCTGTTCAGGGTTAGCAGGATCAAAAAAGGGTCCTGCTTCAATCACAGCTACTTTTAACCCTGCATCAGCTAATACTTTAGTTGCCATTCCTCCGCCAGCCCCAGAGCCTACAATAACAACATCATATTTTTTTTCATTCTCAATAATTTGCATAGTATTTAGATTTTGAAGACCGATTCAACAGTCTTTATTGTGGTTTTATTTTCTTTGTAAATGGTATATGTAAAACCGGGATGAATACTATAAGCACCAATTCGGCCATTAATATCAATTGCAATGAAACCAACTTGAAAATCGGGTTTTTCATCATGCTTTACAAGTATTCTGTTAATGGCTTCTTCACATGATGCTTGGGGTGTTTTTCCTTGACGCATGAGTTCAACAATTAAGAAGCTACCTACGGTTTTAATTACTTCTTCTCCTAAGCCAGTGGCAACAGCTGCTCCTACTTGATTATCAACAAATAACCCTGAACCAATTACTGGAGAATCACCAACACGTCCTTTCATTTTATAAGCCAAACCACTTGTGGTACAAGCTCCTGACAAGTTTCCCTGTTGGTCACAACATAACATTCCTATGGTATCATGGTTTTCTACATTGATTTCGGGAGAATAGTTTGATTTTTCGAGCCAAGATTCCCATGCTTTTTTACTTTCTAGGGTTAATAAATTTTCTGGAAGATAGCCTTGTGATAGAGCAAATTGTCTAGCTCCATCACCCGCAAGTATTACATGGGGTGTTTTCAACATTATATCTTTTGCAAGAGCGGCTACATGAGTAATTTGTTCTACTGCCATCACTGAGCCACAATTTCCAAAATGGTCCATAACGCATGCATCAAGCGTAACATTACCCTCTCGATCTGGGGCACCTCCTTTACCTACAGTTGTATTTTTTAAATTGGATTCTTCAAATGATACTCCTTCAACAGCAGCATCAAGTGCATTTTGACCTTTTTCAAGCGCATTTCCTGCTAAGTTCACTGCTTCCGGTACATTCCAAGTGGCAATAGCAAAAGGAGAAACCAAAGATTTGCTATTGAATAGTTTTTTTTTAGATTCTCCCCAAACCTTTGGAGCAACTAGAAGTGTTGATAAGCCTATGCTGCTTTTATCTAAAAAGGAACGTCTTTTCATAGGCCACATTCTAGTTTTAATTTCATAGTGTGTAATTTATGACTATTTTAATTTTTAAAAAATTACTTTAGGCAAGATGTTGCATATTTTAGGTTAATTTTAGTTTTTTTAAACAATTATATAATAAGAATGACTGTAGAGGTATGTGTAAGTTCAATAGCATCTCTTGAAAATGCCAAAAAGGCAGGTGCTGATCGAGTTGAATTGTGTTCCGCACTTTCTTTAGGGGGGATTACTCCTTCAATTGGTTTGATACATATGGCAGTAAATTCTGCACTTTTACCTGTTCATTGTCTTATTCGTCCTCGTGAAGGCCATTTTACTTATAATGAAAACGAAGCCAAACTTATTGAAGAAGATATAAAACGTGCAAAAGATAGTGGTTGTAAAGGTATTGTAATTGGTGCTCTAACCTCTGAATTTAAATTGGATTTGGTACGTTTAGAATATTGGGTAAAACTTGCTTCTCCATTGCATTTGACTTTTCATCGCGCTTTTGATGTTGTAGCAAATCCAGATAATGCTCTTGAAGATTTAATTTCATTAGGTTTTAATACTATACTTTCTTCAGGTCAAATGGAAAAAGCTGAGGATGGAATAGAAAATTTAATACGACTACATTCTCTATTTGGTGATCGAATTACTCTAATGCCTGGAAGTGGAGTAACAGCAAAAAACTCCCTGATTTTTAAAAAAGGTGGTTTTCGTGCCCTCCACTTATCAGGAAATCAACCGCTACCATCCCTTACTATTCCTAATGGTGTAAATAAAACGATGTCGTTTTTACATCAAGAATTAAACGAAAGCCATTTCGAAAACCTACAAAAGGTTATCAACATAGTAAAGGGTTAACGAAATAACAAAAGAATACCCCCTAAGGCGGTAAAAAACAAAATTAGTTTGCGGTAACTCTCGTTTTTTATTTTTTTTACCAATAAAACACCAATAAATAAACCCATTAAAACAAAGGGTACTAGTTGAATACTAAAAAGAATTGATCTTTCATTAAGGGTTTTCCAACTGAAAATATGAAGAGGGACTTTAAATAAATTGGTAAAGAAAAAAAGCCAAGCTGCAGTACCAATAAAATTATTTTTCTGAAATCGCATTGCCAGAAAATAAATATTTGAAAAGGCTCCAGCTAAATTTCCAATCATTGTTGATACCCCGGCGAAAACACCCATTGTAGCGGCAAACGAAATGTGTGAGGGAACAGCATTGTCTTTTTTGGTATCCCAATAATACATCATAGCTACACTGAAAAGTATTATAGAAGCCATTCCATATGTGAATAAATTATCAGGGATAGTTTTGCCTCCAAAAGCACCTATAAGAACTCCTAAGATCATCCAAGGAATTAATTTTATGATAGATTTCCAGTCTACGTGTCTTTTGTAATAAGTTATCGCAAATAAATCACCAATTATCAGCAAAGGCATTAAAATGCCTGTAGAAGTTTTGGCGCCATATACAAGGGCAAAACCTGTTACAATTAAGGCATCAATTCCTTTAATACCAGCTTTAGTCATTCCTAATAATAATGCACTTAATGCTGCAATTATATAGTGATAAACGGAAAGCTCAACCAAGGGTATTCATTAAAATATTCATCGAATATACGGTTTATTTTTTCGCATTTTCGGTTTACCTTTTACAAAGCGCTACCTTTGATAAAATTAAAACTAAGGGTGTTGAAAACTTCATTTTACAAGGCAGTTCAATACATGTTATTGAGTACGTTATCTTTTGCATTTATGAATGCATTAGTAAAGTATCTAGTAGAATATTCAGCCTTTCAATTAGTTTTTTTCAGATCTGTAGGTTCTTTATTGATTACATATTCAATTTTAAAAGCCAAAAAAATCTCCCCTTTAGGGAATCAAAAAAAATTACTGTTAATTCGAGCAATAACTGGAGCTATTTCAATGCTTTTGTTTTTTTGGAGTGTTCATTATATTACCATTGGAAGTGCCGTTACTCTCAGATATATATCTCCCATTTTTGCCGCACTTTTAGCAGTTGTATGGTTGGGAGAAAAAGTAAAACCAATTCAATGGGTGTTTTTTATTTTGTCCTTTTATGGGGTTTATTTGATAAAAAACTTTGATCCCTCAGATTCTGTTTTAGGAATAGTATTAGTATTGATAGCTGCATTTTTTTCAGCTATAGTTTATATGTTAATTTCAAAAATTGGAAAAAGAGATCATCCGGTAGTTGTTGTGCATTATTTTATGGCAATAGCAACAATTCTTGGTGGTATTGGGAGTATATTTTATTGGATCACTCCAACAATTAAAGATTTATTTTTATTAAGTAGTATGGGTTTCTTTGGTTATTTTGGACAATTGTTTATGACCAAGGCATTTCAAGACGGGGAAGCACATATGATTGCCCCCTTCAAATATGTAGAGGTTATATTTACTTTGATTTTTGGAGTTTTTGTTCTATCTGAAGAATATAGTATTTATCATTTATTGGGGACAGCTTTTGTAATTATGGGACTCATCCTTAATGTACTATATAAAACACAATTTAAAATAAAAGGCTAAATGCCTTTCTTTGACCATTCTTCAATAGACTTATTATTCAAACGAACATAATCTTTATTTCCAGCTTTTTCAGCGAGTTCAAGCGATTTTTTAGAAGCTTCTATAGCGGCCTTAATTTCATTAAGATCTGCTAATATAAGCGCCTGTTGACGGTACATCCAGTATTTTCCGGGGTCTTGTTCAATGGCTTTGGCAATCCATTGTTTTGCAATTGTTAAATCACGATTTGTTTCTCTAAAGTATACAGCGGCGGCGTAATAATCGCCTGATTTTGGTGTTTCATTTAAGGTTTTTTCTATGGAGGCCATTGTTTTTGCATCAGTAGGAACTTCAAATGGAATTAAAATTTTGGTAGTTTCCCATTTAAATTCTAGTGTTGCCCCATTATTATTTATGTTTTCAATAGAAATTGTAAATGTTTCAACAGGAGATTCAAGAGTACTTGTTGGAGCTTCAATTGCAGCAGCAATCATTTTAGAATCCCATTCTTCTGGTAGTCCAGAATTATCTGTTTTTGTATAAAAAAATACTTCCCACATACTAACACCAGGTCTTACATAAATGGCATAGGTTCCAGAAGCTAGTCCTTGATTTCCCATAATAATATTATCGCTAAAAGTTAGAGTTGTATTTCTATTAGCTCCAGCTCTCCATAGCTCTCCATAAGGCACTAACTCTCCCATTATTTTTCGACCACGCATTGAGGGTCTAGAATAATCGATTGCAATGTCAGTCAGCCCAACCTTTTGTTCAATCTTAGCTTGAGGACTGGGTTGTGGAGCCAGAATTTGAGCGTTAGCAAGTCCGTAGTACAGCATGATTAAGAAAATACTTTTTTTCATTTTTTGGGATTTATTGATAAAAGTCAAATATACATGATTTTACGTAATCAATTAGTGGCTAAAGCCAATGTTTTCAATTGTTCATAAAATGATGTTTAATAAACAGTGAAAATAATTAAACATTTTGTAGATTTACTGAAAAATTACTATGAAATTGTTTCGTTTGGAAACGGTTCAAAATCTTCCAATATCTATTTCTGAGGCATGGGTTTTTTTTTCTGATCCTAAAAATTTAAAGGAGATTACTCCCTCATACATGGGATTTGAAATTATTAGCGGTGGAAATGACCCAATGTATCCAGGACAAATAATTCAATACAAAGTTACTCCTATTGCAAAAATTCCAGTGCGTTGGGTTACTGAAATTACTCATGTTGAAAAAGAAAAATATTTTGTAGATGAACAACGATTTGGACCCTATGCACTATGGCATCATAAGCATTTTTTTTCACCAATTAACAATGGAGTTCAAATGCGTGATTGTATTGATTATAAATTACCATTTGGATGGTTGGGTCAATGGTTTCAACCTTTAGTTGTAAAGCCAAGACTAGAAGAGATTTTCAATTATAGAAAAAAAATATTAACAGAAAGATTTGGAGCCTATGAACATGCCTAATAACAAAAAAATTCTCATAATAGGGGGCAGTTCTGGGATTGGGTTAGCCCTAACACGCTTGTTATCATCAACAAACTCTGTTTTTGTAGCAAGCAGAATGGCAACAGCCTTAGCATCTTTATCGATTACCCACATTCCTTTTAATGCTTCAATGGAAGAGTTACCTACAGAATCACTTCCAGAATATTTAGATGGATTTGTGTATTGTCCTGGCAGTATCAATTTAAGACCCTTTAAGGGTTTAACTAATCAAACTTTTGAAGATGATTTTAATATCAATGTAATGGGAGCTATAAAATCATTAAAGACAGTATTAGATCGTTTACAATCAAGTTCACAAGCCTCAGTCGTTTTTTTTAGTACTGTTGCCGTACAAACCGGAATGCCCTTCCATAGCTCAGTTGCTGCTTCTAAGGGGGCTATTGAAGGATTAACACGAGCCTTAGCTGCTGAGTTTGCACCAAAAATCAGGGTGAATGCAATAGCACCCTCATTGGTGAACACTCCTCTAGCAGAAAAATTTTTAAATAACGAATCAAAAATTGAAAAGGCAGGAGAACGCCACCCCTTAAAACGTGTAGGAAATTCTGAAGAAGTAGCTCAATTAACCGCTTTTTTATTGTCTGAAGCAAGTAGTTGGATTACAGGAAGTATAATTAAAATAGATGGTGGAATAGGAAGTTTGAAAGTGTAAAATGGAAAAAATGGTTGTTTTTTGGTTTCGCAGAGATTTACGAATAGAAGACAATCAAGGTTTGTATAAAGCCTTAAGTGGAACCTTAAAAGTTATTCCAATTTTCATTTATGATATTTCAATAATAGATAAACTAAATAAGACTGATGCGCGTCTTGATTATATAGAAATAGCTTTGGGGAGACTTGATATCGCTATGCAGAGGAACCAATGTACTGTGGGAAGATATCATGGATCCCCTGAGGCTATTTTTAAAAAATTAATTGCAGATTGGCCTATTGAAAAAGTAGTCTGCAATACAGATTACGAGCCATACGCTCGATCTCGTGATCAAAAAATTGGAGAATTACTTAAATCCCATGGTATCGGTTTTGAACAGTATAAAGACCAAGTACTTTTTGAAAAATCAGAGGTAATAAAAGACGATGGTTCACCCTATAAAGTTTTCACACCCTATTCAAGAAAATGGAAATCTCTTTTAGGAACTCAACCCCTTATTCACTATCCATCTGAAGCCCATTTAGAGCAACTTAGTAAGGTTTCTTTGCCCAAATTAACATTAAGAGAAATAGGATTTACAAAAAGTACTCTAAAGCAACCTCAGGTAATATTAAATAATGAAGTTATAGATAGATATGAAGCAACAAGAAATTTCCCAGCCTTAGATAAAACCTCACGAGTAGGAACTGCCCTCCGTTTTGGAACGGTAAGTGTAAGGAAACTGATAAAAAGTGCTGCCTGTAGACCCAATCTTACTTTTTTAAATGAACTAATATGGAGGGAATTTTTTATGCAAATAATATGGCATTTTCCTCACACCACTGAAAAGAGTTTTAAACCGCAATATGATCGGATTGAATGGCGGAACAATCCTGATGAATTTCAAGCATGGTGTCAAGGCAATACAGGCTATCCTTTAGTTGATGCGGGTATGCGACAGCTAAATGCAACCGGGTTTATGCACAATCGTATACGAATGGTAGCTGGTAGTTTTTTGTGTAAACATCTTTTAATTGATTGGCGTTGGGGAGAAGCCTATTTTGCAGCAAAACTATTTGATTTTGAATTGTCAAGTAATGTTGGTAATTGGCAGTGGGTTGCTGGGTGTGGAGTAGATGCGGCACCTTACTTTCGAATTTTTAATCCCTCTGAACAAATAAAGAAGTTCGATAAAAATCATGATTATATTCAACAATGGGTGCCTGAGTATCAAGAAATGAGTTATCCGAAACCTATTGTGGAACATAAATTTGCTAGAAAGCGCTGTTTAGAGGTTTATAAGGAAGCTGTGGCTACACCATGAAATCTGTAAAAAAGGAGCACCTCCCTCAAAAAGTTTGTCTTCTGTGTCAGCGTCCTTTTACGTGGAGAAAAAAATGGGAAAGGGACTGGGAAAATGTAAAATATTGCAGTAAAAAATGCTCAGCAAAGAAAAAATAGGAATCGTTTGGTTTCGGAATGATCTTCGTATTTCAGATCATCAGGCCCTTTTAAAAGCAACAGAAACCTGTTCAAAAGTTGTTTGTTTTTACTGTTTAGATGATGCTATGTTTTTACCTACTCCCTGGGGATTTAAAAAAACAGCAAAATTTAGAGTTCAATTTTTATTAGAAACACTCCAGCAAATCTTACAAGATTTAGAGCAACTAAATATTACTTTAATAATTGAAACTGGAAACACTGTTTTAACACTTTCTCATTGGATTAAAAAACTATCGTGTACCGATTTATTTTTTCAAAAGGAATGGACACAAGAGGAAGCGATCACAGAAAATCAATTAAAAGCTCAAGTTAGCCCCTCAGTTCAATTTCATTCATTTTACGATCAGTTTTTAATACATCCAGATGATCTGCCCTTTTCTGTGGAAGCTTTACCAAAAGTATTCACTGAATTTCGTAAGGCCATAGAAAAATTCAGCTCTGTTCGCCAGAGTATACCTCCAATTAATTCAAAATCTATAGAAAATAAGCTCGACTTTGTTTCGCCAGTACCTAGTATTAAAGACTTAGGATATTCACCTTTTACCCAACATTTTCATTCAGCCTTTCCGTTCAAGGGAGGGTCAAAGGCTGCCTTAGAAAGAATGAATTCTTATTACTGGGAAACCCATAAGGTGTCTTATTATAAAAAAACAAGAAATGGATTAATAGGAAAAGATTATAGTTCCAAATTCTCTCCATGGTTGGCAAACGGATCTATTTCTGCACGTCAACTCTATTGGGAATTAAAACGGTATGAATTAGAAGTTGAAAAAAACGAATCAACTTATTGGCTCATTTTTGAATTATATTGGCGTGATTTTTTCAAATACGTATCTCTAAAATTTGGGAATTCAATTTTTAAATTGTCTGGAATACTTCAGAAACAGTATGATTGGAAAAAAAGTTTAAATGAATTTCAGCGTTGGAGTATGGGTCAAACCTCTGAGCCTTTTGTAAACGCTTCAATGATAGAACTAAAGAAAACAGGGTGGATGAGTAATCGAGGAAGGCAAAATACAGCATCATATTTAGCGCGAAATATGAAAATAGATTGGCGTATTGGAGCCGCTTATTTTGAATCATTGTTATTGGATTATGATGTACATAGTAATTATGGAAATTGGATGTATGTAGCAGGTGTAGGAAACGATCCACGCGATAGAGTATTTAATGTTCGCCTTCAGGCAGAACGTTATGATCCCCATGGAAAATTTCAAAGTATATGGAATCAGAATCAATTGTTTGAATGAAACTACGTTTACTTTTAGGAGATCAGTTAAATGAAAAACATCCTTGGTTTTCAAGCATTTCTGAAGATATTCTATTTGTGATTATGGAAATACGTCAAGAAACTGATTATGTGCTCCATCACATTCAAAAAGTGATCGCTTTTTTTGGCGCTATGCGGCAATTTTCAAAGCATCTAATTAAAGAGGGACATCAGGTGATTTACCTGTCTCTAGACCATCCAAAAAATACCCAGTCACTTATCCAGAATATTGAAAATATAATTATTACACATAACATTACCTCGTTTGAATATCAAGCTCCAGATGAATACCGGTTAGACGATCAATTAAAATCATTTTGTAAAAAATTATCAATTCCAAGTGAAATGGTAGATTCCTTTCATTTTTTAACCTCTCGTGATACGTTACGTGATTTTTACAAAGGAAAAAAACAACTGATTATGGAATATTTCTATCGTCAGATGCGTCGTAAATATCAAGTTTTGATGGATGGTGAGCATCCGGAAGGAGGACAATGGAATTTTGATAAAGACAATAGGAACAGATGGAAGGGTGATCCTCCTGTTCCCCCTCATTATCTTCCCAAGGTTAATCAAGAGGAGCTACTTGAAATCAAAGCATTAATTGATCAGAATGGAGTTAAAACTTTTGGATCTTTTAAGGTATCTAATTTTGCATATCCGTTAAATAGAAAAGAAGCCCTTCTTCAGTTAGATTATTTTTGCACTTATTTATTACCGCACTTTGGCAATTATCAAGATGCTTTTCATACAGATGAAATATATCTCTTTCATGCTCGTATTTCTTTTGCACTAAATGTTAAATTGATTAGTCCTTTGGAAGTAGTTAATGCAGCTATTGAACACTATCGAAACGAAAAAGGATTGATAAATCTTTCACAGGTAGAAGGGTTTGTTCGACAAATTATAGGTTGGCGTGAATACATTCGAGGTATTTATTGGAAAGAAATGCCTAACTATCAAAATTTAAATGTTTTAGGTAACCAGTTTCCCTTGCCTGACTTTTATTGGACAGCAAAAACTAAAATGAATTGTATGCATCATAGTTTGAAAAATTCATTAGAAAATTCCTATGCACATCATATTCAACGGCTTATGATAATTGGTAATTTTTCCCTTTTAGCTCAGCTCCATCCCGATGCAGTAGATCAATGGTATTTAGGGGTGTATGCAGATGCTATTCAATGGGTGCAGTTGCCCAACACTAGAGGAATGAGTCAATGGGCAGACGGAGGTATAGTGGCTACAAAACCCTATGTTTCTGCAGCGGCATACATCAGTAAAATGGGAAATTATTGCTCGGGTTGTTCCTATGATAAATCCAAACGTATTGGTGATGCTGCATGTCCCTTTAATAGTTTGTATTGGAATTTTTTAGATGATAAAAAAGCCTATTTCAAGAACAATAACCGTATGGCTATGATGATACGCTTGCTTGAAAAAATTCCATCTGACGAAATTGTAGCAATCAAAGAACGTGCATTTGAAATTATGACAAGCCCAGATACTTTTTAAGATAGAATATGAGAAAAAAGAAAATACATTTTAAAGAAGAACAAATTGATCGAATTATTGAAATGGCTTGGGAAGATCGAACGCCCTTTGAAGCCATTCTAAATCAATTTGGATGTAAAGAGCAAGAAGTGATTAATATTATGCGACGAGAAATGAAACCTTCTAGTTTTAAAATGTGGAGAGAACGTGTTCAAGGTCGAGCAACCAAGCATCAAAAGCTACGCCCCGAGGAAGTAGAAAGATTTAAATGTTCACGTCAACGTTCAATCTCAATGAATAAAAAATAATTCAACAGTAGATTTATTTAGACAGTTACTCTTTTAATTTTAGCACCAATAGCGCGTAAGCGTTCATCTATGGCTTCATAACCACGATCAATTTGCTCAATATTGTGTATTGTACTGTTCCCTTGTGCGGAAAGGGCCGCTATTAAAAGCGAAACTCCAGCTCGAATATCGGGAGAGGTAAGGGTAGCTCCTTTGAGAGAAGATTGAAAATCAAGACCGATAACAGTTGCTCTATGGGGATCACACAAAATGATTTTAGCACCCATATCAATAAGTTTATCAACAAAAAACAAACGGCTTTCAAACATTTTTTGGTGTATCAAGACGCTACCACGAGCTTGGGTGGCAACAACTAGAACAATACTTAACAAATCAGGAGTAAATCCTGGCCATGGTGCATCAGCTATG
This sequence comes from Flavobacteriaceae bacterium, assembly GCA_023257625.1. GTDB lineage: Bacteria > Bacteroidota > Bacteroidia > Flavobacteriales > Flavobacteriaceae > MS024-2A. The sequence continues at coordinate 30,246 of JALRBW010000062.1, forward strand.
GTTAATATAGAACCATCAATAAAATTTTGTATTTCATATCCTTTAGTATGCGGTGGGATATACATATCATCCCCTTTTTTTTCTATGGTAATCCCTAATTTTCGAAATACATTTGGCATTTGACCCAAGTATTCCCATCTTACGTTTTTGATTGTTAACTCGCTTTGTGTCATTGCAGCAAGACCCACCCAACTTCCTATTTCAATCATATCGGGGAGCAAAGTGTGTTCTGTTCCGTTTAAGGATTGAACCCCTTCAATGGTAAGTAAATTAGAGCCTATTCCAGAAATTTTTGCACCCATTCGATTTAGCATATTACATAGCTGTTGTAAATAGGGTTCACAGGCAGCATTGTAAAGGGTAGTAGTCCCTTTTGCCATAACAGCGGCCATAACTAAATTAGCTGTACCTGTAACAGAGGCTTCATCAAGTAATAGTGAAGTTCCTATTAATTCAGAAGCTTCTACACTGTAAAAAGCATCCTCTTGATTGTATTTGAATTTTGCCCCTAATTGAATAAACCCATCAAAATGAGTATCAAGTCTTCTCCTACCAATTTTGTCACCTCCGGGTCTTGGAATGCTTCCTTTTCCGTAACGTGCTAAAAGGGGGCCTACAAGCATAATTGAACCACGTAAACTTTTCCCTTCAAGATTAAAAGCTTCTGAATTGAGGTAGGATAAATCTATTGAATTTGATTGAAAAGAATAACTACCAGGAGAAAGATGCGTTACTTTGACTCCTAAATTTCGTAGTAGTTGAATTAGCTTATTAACATCTACAATGTCAGGCAGATTATTAATTAAAACGGGTTCTGCAGTTAATAATACGGCACATAAAATTTGAAGCGCTTCATTTTTTGCTCCTTGAGGTGTAATTGATCCTTTTAATGTATGTCCACCTTCAATAACAAATGACTCCATATACTAGTAACGTTTGCGGTTATTTCTTTTTCGTTGTTTATTATTACTATTGGGACCATTACCGTTTTTAGTTTTAATTTTCATTAATTCTACAGAGTCACCAAGGGGAAGTTGTTGGGCAGTAACCTTTAGTTTTCCATTAGAAAGCTCATCTAAATGAGATAAAATGACAGCATCCTCAACGGTATCTTTATTCCAACTTAGAAAGCATTTTTTCATATGATTGGCAATAGTAAAAACTAATACATCTTTAAGTTCTCCTTCTTTCCAATTTACAGCTGCATCAATCATATGTTTGATGTTGTTTCCATAAAATCTATATTTTGGATGGTTTTGAGGATAAGCTAATTTTTCAGGTTTTGTCTCCAGTAGTTCTTTTTGTGGTTTTTCAAAGGGACTTTCAACATCAAAATCAAAACCTGACATTATGAATAACTGATCCCAAAGTTTGTGTTGAAAATCAGGAACGTCTCGTAAATGAGGATTTAAATTACCCATTACACCAATTATAGCTTTAGCCAATTTATTTCTCTCAGCCGCATTAGGCTCTTCTTTGGCTTGTTCAATCATTAAATGAATATGTCTGCCATATTCGGGTATAATTAAAGGCTTGCGCTTTGTGTTGTATTGCAAGGATTCCATAAAACTAGATTAAATATATTGGGTGGGTTATTCTGAGCTGCAAATTAGTAAAAACATCTTAAAATCAAAGGACAAAGTACTTACAAAACAATAACCCCTTTAAGGAGACTTACTTTTTTGTATATTGATATAACCTCTTCAGGATCTTTCATGGTTATTCTAACACTTAGGCTTATGAATGCATTTTTTGATGATTTTTTTTCACTAAAAAGCGCATTTTTATGTTCAAACAGGGATTTTAAGTTTGTCAGATTTGAGGAGTTTGTTTTTACAATAAATTTAAAAAGATACAGACCTGGCCAAGATTGTGATTGTTGAAGTTTTTCTTTTAAACTAGAATAAAAATCTTCAAAAGGGGGAGATGGAATTGACAAAGCCTTTTCTTTTGTGTAAAGATATGGTTTTTATCTTTGGTAAAAAATGAACATGTCCATAAAGCGTATTGTTATCAGTGGAAGTCCAGGTGGTGGAAAAACGAGTTTAATTCGTGAATTGTCATTAAAAGGATATTCTGTTTTTGAGGAATTTTCTCGTATTTTAATTCAACAAGGGCAAGAAGAAGGTGAACACAATGCATTTTTATCAGACCCACATCTTTTTAGTAATAGATTATTTGAGGGTCGTAAGGCTCAATATTTTCATAACCTTGGTTCAAATTTAAGCACAACGGCACCTGTTGCATTTTACGATCGGGGTATACATGATATTTATGCTTATTTAAATGCAATAGGGAAACATACTTTAGACTGGGAAAATAAAATAACTCAGTATCAGTATGACCTAGTATTTTTAGTTGAGCCTTGGGAAGCTATTTACCAACAAGATGAACAAAGGTTGGAAACTTTTGAACAAGCAAAAGCTTATTTTCCATTTATTTTATCGGCCTATAAACTAAATCATAAAGTAGTAATAGTGCCTAAAGATACCATTCAAACAAGGGTGTCATTCATTGAGTCTTATTTACAAATGCTTGCAAATGATTGAACAACTAAAAAAATATTGGGGCTACACTGCTTTCAAACCCTTACAGCACGACATAATTGAAAGTGTACTGCAAGGCAATGATACTTTAGCACTAATGCCTACTGGGGGAGGTAAATCACTTTGCTATCAACTACCTGCAATGATAATGAAAGGAAGTGTATTGGTTGTTTCACCCTTGATAGCACTTATGGAAGATCAAGTTCAGCAACTTAGCCAACGAGGAATTAAGGCAATGTATTTTAAACTAGAGACTTCAAATCTTTCCTTACATCAGCAAATAGATAATTGTATACATGGAAACTACAAGTTGGTATATGTTTCACCTGAAAGATTAGCTCATCCCACATTTAGGGAGCACCTTAGTCAAGCTCATTTTTCTTTGATTGCAATTGATGAATCTCATTGCATTTCATCATGGGGGCATGATTTTAGGCCAACCTATAGAAAATTAAAGGAATTACGTGATGTATTTCCATTAGTTCCAATATTAGCATTAACCGCAACTGCAACTCCAGAAGTTGTTAGTGATATTATTGAAAATTTAGAAATGAAATCACCACGTTGTTTTAAGGGTAGCTTTGACCGGCCAAATATTTCATATCAACGTTGGATTATTGAAGACAAAAAAGCAGCTATTACTCAGATTTTAAAACATAATAATCAACCGAGTATTATTTATTGCTCTACCCGTAATATGACTGAAAGTTGGGCTTTATTTTTACAGCAACAAGGACTAAAAGCTGATTTTTTTCATGGAGCATTAACTCAAGAGGACAAAAAAGAAAAGTTAAATAAATGGAAATCTGAACATATAGTGCACATGGTGGCAACAACTGCTTTTGGGATGGGAATTGACAAGGCTAACGTTCGATCCATTATTCATATCGATCTTCCAGAAAGCATAGAAGCCTATTATCAAGAAACAGGTCGTGCCGGTAGAGATGGACAGCCTGCTCAATCAATATTGCTTTTTCATCCTCCCGAGGCAAATAATCAATTGAAAAAACATCAACAACAAATTCCAACTACTTCAGAAGTTGAAAAAATGTATAAGGCAATTTACAACTACTTTCATATTGCAAAGGGTGAAGGACAAGCAGAAACCTTTCCTTTAGAGTTAAGTCATTTTGCTTCTCGATATTCGTTATCAAAGTCAAGAGTAAAACGCCTTTTAATACTTTTTGAAAAAGCAGGGGTTATAGCATTGCAATATGGACAAGATCAACAAAAAGGCATTAAAATTCAAAGTACTGTTGACCAAGCAAAAGCTTATTTAACAAGAAATAATTCAGATCCAGCAATGCTACTAGAATTCATGATGCGGCACTATCCGCATATGTTTTTAGAAAAGTCAATTGTTCAATTAAATACAATAGTTACTTCATTGAAATGGTCATCTCATCGATTATTTATGGGACTAACAGAATTGGAAAAAAACAACCTGCTAAAAATTCAAAATACTTCACCATTATCGATTACTATTCTTCAGCCAAGAAATGATTATCAAAATAGCGTAGTCATTTACAAAAACATACTTAAGGTTGAAAACCGAAAAGAAAAACAATTAAAAGATATTCTATCTTTTGCTTCTGGTTCTAATACATGTAAACGAAATCAGTTATTAATATATTTTGGAGAAACACCCCATAAAAATTGTAATCAATGTTTTGCTGATTCATGCAGATCAGAGATAGCACAAGAAAAAAATTTAGATAAAAAGGTAGCTTCATTACTTCAAAAAGCCCCTCATTCCATTCAGGAACTAAAACAAAAATTGTATTTTGAACCCGAAGCATTACAACCGATATTACATAAATTATTAGAAAATCAAATGATTTATGAAGCTGACAATCATCAATATGTATGGAACTATGAATAAAACAAAATTGCTTCCTCGGATTGTTTTTTTTGGTACACCAGAATTTGCTCGTTATTGTTTAGCTTATATAATAGAGAAGGGTTTTGAGATAGTAGCAGTTGTAACCGCACCTGATAGGAAAGCTGGAAGAGGAAAAAAAATGACCCCGCCAATAGTTAAAACGTATAGTTTAGCCAATGGAATTGTTGTTTTTCAACCTGATAATTTAAAGAATAAGCAATTTATTTCTGATTTGAAATCATTGGCTCCAGATATTCAAGTGGTTGTTGCTTTTCGAATGTTACCTAAGGTAGTTTGGGAAATACCCACTTTAGGAACATTAAATTTACATGCATCTTTATTACCCAATTTTCGTGGAGCCGCTCCGATCAATTGGGCAATCATTGAGGGAGAAAAAGAAACTGGTGTTACAACGTTTTTAATTAATGAACAAATTGATACAGGTGCCATTTTACTGCAAGAGCAAATTCCTCTTTTAGATACTTATAACGCACAAACGCTTCATGATGCTTTATTAATAAAAGGAGCTCCATTATTAGCAAAAACTTTAATTAGATTATCGGAAGGGACACTTAATCCAAAACCTCAATTCATTAAAGGGAATGAAAAGGGGGCACCAAAATTGACTTCTGAAAACACTAAACTTGATTTGAATCAATCTTTGAAGGAAATTGTTTTAAAAATAAGAGGATTGGATCCATATCCAGGCGCTTGGTTAAACTTTAATGATGGGAACGAGACTGTTCGAATGAAATTATTTCAAGCAGAGGCTATATATGAAGAGAATACGGAACCTATACATCATCTTATTATTAAAGAGGATAAAATTCTTATTGTTGTTAAAGAAGGATATCTAAAATGTATTGAAATTCAACTTCCAAACAAGAGAAGAATGCATGCGAAAGACTTGTTAAATGGGTATTCTTTCCCTAAAAATTGTCTAATTTTTTGAAAATCACTCTTTCCTTATCAACAAAACCTTCGATTTATCAACAAAACTGCGTATTTCAAGCAGTTTTTAATGGCTCATTTAAAAATCCCTATAAATTTGTTAGTATAACCATTTAATTTTATAACATTATGAACAAGACAGAATTAATCGATGCAATGGCTGCTAGTGCAGGCATTTCTAAAGCAGCAGCAAAAAAAGCACTTGAATCTTTCTTAGGAAGCGTAAGTGGTACTTTGAAAAAAGGTGGACGAGTTTCTCTAGTAGGATTTGGATCATGGTCTGTATCTAAAAGAAGCGCTCGTGAAGGTCGTAACCCTCAAACAGGTGCAACTATAAAAATTGCTGCTAAGAAAGTTGTTAAGTTTAAAGCTGGTGCCGAATTATCTGGTGCTGTAAACTAAACAAGCTCACAACTTTTTAAAAAGCTCCCAAGTGGAGCTTTTTTTTTATCTTAGTGTATAATGAAATCTTCAAAATTACTTGTTGCCTCTCCAGCTATTTTTGGAGATCATCATTTTCAACGTTCTGTTATTTTATTAACCGAAGAAAAAGACACAGGAAAAGTTGGATTTATATTAAATAAAAAGTTCAATTATGATTTAAATGAATTAATGGAAGGTATTGATGCTCCTTTTCCCCTTTTTTATGGCGGCCCTGTAGAACCAGACAATTTATTTTATATTCATCGGGCTGCAGATAGAATTCCTAACAGTATTCCTATTGATGAAAATTGGTTTTGGTGTGGTGACTTTAAAACCGTAAAACAATTAATAAATTCAAAGGATTTAACACAAACTGAGATTCGATTTTTTTTAGGCTATAGCGGATGGTCAGCAGGTCAACTTGAAAATGAGTTGGCATCTAAATCTTGGATTGTAATTGAAAAGAAAATCTCTTTTGATTGGATTATTTCACCGCCTAATGTGCTTTGGAAAAAGTTGATTCACTCTATAGGAGGAATTTACGCTATTTGGGCAAATGCACCTGAAAACCCCATTCATAACTAAAAAAAAGATTCTACAAATCGCTTAAATAAGATTATTGAAGCGTTTGATTTGACTAAGTCCGTCCGTGAAGTCAAGTTGACCTACAA
>JALRBW010000044.1 GCA_023257625.1 Flavobacteriaceae bacterium
AAAGAAGTAGGTCTCGATCGCTCTGCGTTGCTCCGCTATCCCCATGAGTTTTCTGGTGGGCAACGCCAGAGGATTGCAATCGCACGTGCATTAATTTTGCGACCACAGATTTTGGTGTTAGATGAACCCACTTCTGCTTTGGATGTTTCTATTCAAAAGCAGGTCTTGGCACTACTGACAGAGTTGCAAAAGAAATACAACCTAGCCTATCTCATGATTATATCCTTCCCAATTTACTTCTTTTAGAAACCTATAATGTTATTTTTGCTATACTGTTTGGAATTGGAATTTTATATTTACTCAATCGATATGACAAGAAAAGAAAACGATAAAGTCTATGGACTCATTGGTAAAAATATAGATTATTCTTTCTCAAGACGTTATTTCTCAGAAAAGTTTGAGCGGGAAAAAATAGCAAATTGTAGTTATATAAACTTTGAACTTAGCTCAATAGAAGAATTTCCAAGTATATTAGGAATAACGCCAAGGCCTTCAGGATTAAATGTTACTATTCCCTATAAAAAATCAATCCTTCCTTATTTAGATTTTATTTCAGATGAGGCACAGGCAATTGAAGCTGTGAATACAGTGGTATGGGATAAACATGGAAATACTATAGGGCACAATACAGACCACAGTGGGTTTAAAAAAGCTCTCCTCGAACAAGTAGAAAAACCGCCAAAAAAAGCCTTTATACTTGGAACTGGCGGTGCATCTGGCGCTGTCCGTTATGTTTTAAAACAGTTAGAATGTGAAGTAATCTTTGTGTCTCGTACTCCTCAAAAAGAAGAAATCCATTATAAAGATCTTACTCAAAAACTATTTCAATCAGCTGACCTTATTGTAAATACTACACCTCTAGGTACTTTTCCTGATATCAAAAACGCCCCTCCACTACCCTATGATTTTATAGAACCGCATCAGCTTTTGTTTGACCTTATTTACAACCCTACTGAAACTACTTTTCTTCGAATCGGTAAAGAAAATGGCGCAAAAACTTGTAATGGATACGATATGTTAGTATATCAAGCTGAAAATTCTTGGGCACTTTGGAATCAATAGTTAACTTTGAGGCATACTATTTTTAGATTTGAAAAAATAGTATATTATTTGTAATTATACATGTACTAAAGATGGCAAAGAAAAATCCACAACCTAGTGCGGAGGAAAATAATGAACCGCAAACAGAAAGGACTGAATTCAAACAAGTAGAGAAATCAGAAAAAAATGAAATAACCGAAGTTTCTGAAGTTTCAAAAAAGAAGACAGCTTCAAAAGCTAAGAAAAAAGACGCTGATACTTTACCTGATGACGAATCTGAAACTCAATCCGAAGCACCATCAAAGAAAGAAGAGAAAGCTGAGGGAACTGTTGATTATTCTAATTTGCCGATTGAAGAGTTGGTCTCTACTTATGCTAAACTTAGTACTGATCAACAATGGCTAAAAAACCAAAAAGAATTACAATCTGTTCAACAAACCTTTGAAGAAAAATTTCAAAAAGACGTTGAAATAAAGAAAAAAACTTTTCTAAAAGAGGGTGGTAATGAGATTGATTTTTTTTACAAACCAGATTTCAAGAGTGAATTTGATCAATTTACCTATGAATTTAGAAAAAAACGCCGTCAATTTTACAAAGAGCAAGAGACAACCCAAAAGGTTAATTTAGAGCGAAGAAAGGCCATTATCGAGGAAATTAAAAGTTTAATTTCGATAGATCAAAATATAAATACAACCTATAAAACATTTAAAACCCTTCAGGAAAGTTGGTATTCCACAGGTCAAGTTCCAAGAAATCAGAGTACCAACTTATGGGAAACATATAAACATCATGTTGAACGATTCTATGATTTTCTACATTTAAATCGTGAACTTAGAGAATTAGACTTCAAACACAATTACGAAGAAAAACTTAAAATTATTGAAAAAGCAGAGGCCTTAATTGAGGAAACCGATATTATTAAAGCCAGTCGAGATTTAAATACTTTGCATCAACTTTGGAAAAATGATTTAGGTCCTGTAGCTAAAGAACATCGAGAAGAACTTTGGAAACGTTTTCAAACGGCAACCAAAACAATTCAAAAAAAGCGTCAAGATCTACAAAAAGAAATTGTAGATACAATGCGTGAAAATTTAGATAAAAAAGGGCTTCTTTTAAATGAAATGAATGCGCTAACGAAAGAAACACCTCAAAGCCATAAAGCATGGCAAAACGCAATCAAACGCTTTAATTCATTACGCGAAGAATTCAAAAATGTAGGCTATATACCTGCCAAGGAAAGTAAAGCTTCATGGTTAGAGTTTAGAGAAATTGGTCGTGAATTTATGCGGACAAAAAATGAATTTTACAAAATTCAAAAAGAAGAATACAATAAAAATATTGATGCAAAACAAGCCCTAATAAAACAGTCAGAAAACCTCCTTGAGAGTGAAAATTGGCAACAAGCTTCACAACAAATGAAAGATCTTCAAAAAGAATGGAAACGTGTAGGTTTTGTTCCAAGAAAATTGGATAATAAGTTATGGAAAAAGTTTTCTGACTTACATGAAGTTTATTTTGATCGATTGAAATCAGGTTATCAAAAACTATCAGAATCACAAGAAGCTATTCAACAAAAGAAACTCGCTTTTATAGAAAACCTCAAAGTTTTGACATTACCTGAAGATATTGAAGCTTTAAAAGTGAAAAGTGAAACTTTAACTACTGAATGGCAACAATTTGATTCTATCGGGGAATCGTTAGATCAACAACATACACTACTCTTTGTTTCTACTTTAATCAAAAAAATAAAAAATCTTTCACTAGATAAAAATGATTTGAATTCTGTTCTAGATGATTTAGATAAACGACTTATTAAAGCAGATCCTAAAAGACTTCAGAAAGAAATGCAAACTGTCAAATCGACAATAAGTGAACTAAAATCTGAATTAACCCAATTACAAAATAACCTTTCGTTTTTCAGTGATTCAAGTACAGAAAATCCACTCTTTAAAAATGTGGAGAAGCAGATCGAAAAATCACAAAAGAAAATGGATCAGGCACAAGCGGAATATATTCGATTAAAGCAACTTAAAAACGAAAATGAAAAACAAGACCAAAAAGTTAAAAATGCAGATATAGATGAAGTTGATAATGAAAATAATTAGGTTTTATTTTTAGCTTCAACCCAATATTTTTCCATTTCATCTAAACTCATTTGGGTAAGAGAAATATTAGATTCTCTCCCCTTTTTTTCAATGTATTCAAACCGCTTTTTAAATTTGATATTCGTCTTTTCAAGTGCACTTTCCGGATTTATTTTTAGAAACCGGGCATAATTAATTAAAGAAAATAAAAGATCTCCAAATTCTTCTTCTATTGCGCTAATATCTTTTAACTCTTCAGCCTGTTTTAATTCTAGTAATTCCTCTTCAAATTTTGCCCAAACCTCGTTGCCATTTGGCCAATCAAATCCAACTCCAGCGGCTTTCTCTTGCATTCTCAGCGCCTTAATAAGAGCAGGTAAGCTTTTGGGTACTCCCTGAAGCACACTTTTTTTTCCTTCTTTTAGTTTTAATGCTTCCCAATTTTTCTTTACTTCGATGTCATCTTTTACTTTGACATCTGAATAAATATGAGGGTGACGAAAAATCAATTTTTCACAAATTTCATTCGCAATATCAGCAATATCAAATGCTTTTTCTTCACTTCCTAGCTTAGCATAAAAAACGATATGTAAGAGTAGATCACCAAGTTCTTTTTTAATTTCAGCTCGATTGCCTAACAAAATGGCATCCCCTAATTCGTAAGTTTCTTCTAAAGTAAGATGTCTTAAAGTTTCAAAATTCTGTTTTTGGTCCCAAGGGCATTTATCACGAAGATCATCCATGATGTCTAATAGTCGAGATAACGCTTCTAACTTTTGGGCTTTAGAATTCATTGTTCTGAATCGTTTTCTTTGGTTGAAGTTTCTGCTGTTGCCTTTTTGTTCTTTTTTTCAGAAAGTCCAATTACCTTAGAAGAAACTAGCAAATTATACCATTGTATGATTTTCTTAATATCACTTGGATACACTTTTTCATCATCATAATTTTCTAAAATTTCAAAGAAATAAGCTTCTAAATCTATTTTATTTGCCTTAGGGCTTATTCTTGCTATTGCACCTTCTTCGTAGTCAATTATCTTATCAAATACTTCTGTAAGTGGGATTTCTCCACCAATACAAAAAATTTGAATTTCTGTCATCACACTTATTTGATTGTTGATTGTACAAGCTATTCGCTTTCCATCCACAAGCGATCGGGCTATAATTCCTCCACGAGATTGCGCCACAATTTCAAATAACCCAGGTCGACCGGTAATAGCTACTATTTTATCTAGTGTCATTATTTTCTTTTTTTTGCAATTGGAAACTTCATAGGATACTCTACTGCAATAGTTCCCTTTGAAATTGCATTGAGTCTATTTTTTAGTAATCGCTTTTTTAAAGGTGAAAGATAATCCGTAAATAATATACCTTCAATATGATCATATTCATGCTGTACTACTCTAGCGGCTAAACCCATTAAAGTTAATTTATGTTTATTAAATAGTTCATCTTGATATTCAAGAGTTACTTTTTCTTTTCTGTGCACATCTTCTCTAACTTCTGGAATACTTAAACAACCTTCATTAAAAGGCCAAGTTTCTCCTTCTTCAGAAAGTAGAACAGGGTTAATAAATACTTTTTTAAACGAGCGTAATTGCACAATCTCTTCTTCACTTAAGGTTTCATCTTCTGCGAAAGGACTTGCATCAACTACAAAAAGGCGAATAGATATTCCTACTTGAGGAGCGGCTAAACCTACACCACTTGCTGAGTACATAGTTTCCCAAAGATTTTCAATAAGAGTTGATAAATTAGGGTAATCGGGAGGAATTTCTGTAGCTCTATTTTTAAGTACAGGCGTCCCATAAGCTACAATAGGAAGAATCATAACACGTTTGATTTAAAGTCTAAATAAGACTGAAGTAGCAGCGTAGCACTTATCCGATCTAAAATTGATTTATCTCTGCGTTGCTTCTTTTTTATACCAGTCTGTAAGAGTGTTTGTGCTGCAATCTTTGAAGTGAATCGTTCGTCATAACGTTCCACAGAACACTCAGAAAACAATTCTTTCAATTGGTATACAAAAAGTTCAATTTCTGACTCAATAGCAGAAGGTAAGCCGTCTTTTTGTATCGGTTTCCCCACAACAAAAATATCAACCTTTACTACTTTACAATAATCTTCAAGATAGGAAAGAACTTCATTAGTGGGTAAACTAACTAAACTACTAGCAATTATTTGATGTGGATCTGTTGTGGCAAGACCAGTGCGCTTACTTCCATAATCAATACCCACAATACAACCCATTTTTTTTGGCAAATATACCCATTTCATAAACATCTACTTCATTTCAATCCTACTGAATTCAGTACCTTTGTCAAAAATTATAAAATGCAAAAAGCTATTGAAGCTGCATGGGAAAACCGTGCCCTATTAGAAGAAAAAGAAACGCAAGAGGTTATAAGAGCTGTAATCTCTCAACTTGATACAGGTGAATTGAGAGTTGCTGAACCCTATCAAGAAGGGTGGATTGTTAATGAATGGGTTAAAAAAGCTGTTGTTTTATATTTTCCAATTCAAAAAATGGAAACTTTAGAAGCGGGTCCACTAGAATTTCATGATAAAATGCCTTTAAAAAGAGGGTATAAAGAAAAAGGAATACGTGTAGTTCCCCATGCTGTTGCACGTCATGGAGCTTACTTATCTCAAGGAGTCATTTTAATGCCGAGTTATGTTAACATAGGAGCTTATGTAGATGAGGGAACTATGGTAGATACTTGGGCTACTGTTGGAAGTTGTGCGCAAATAGGTAAACATGTTCACCTTAGTGGTGGCGTGGGCATTGGAGGTGTGCTAGAGCCATTACAGGCGGCGCCCGTTATCATTGAAGATAATGCCTTTTTAGGCTCAAGATGCATTGTGGTTGAAGGTGTTCGGGTAGGAAATGAAGCTGTTTTGGGTGCCAACGTAGTGTTAACTGCTTCAACAAAAATTATTGATGTTTCAGGAAATTCACCCATTGAACATAAAGGTTTTGTTCCACCAAGATCAGTTGTGATTCCTGGTACATATACTAAATCTTTTCCCGCAGGTGATTATCAAGTCCCATGTGCATTAATAATTGGAAAAAGGAAGGAGAGTACCGATAAAAAAACATCGCTTAACGATGCTCTACGAACTCATAATGTTTCTGTTTAGAAAAAGCATTTTTAATGATCGAAAACGTTATAACTACATTGCAAAAAAAACAATTGATTTTGTATCCTACCGATACCGTTTGGGGAATTGGAGGAGATGCTACAAACTCAAGTGTTGTTAGAAAAATTTATTCATTAAAACAAAGAGAAGATTCCAAAGCCCTAATTGTTTTAGTAAATTCCATCACAATGCTTCAAAATTATGTTGATGATTTCCCCGAGAGAGCTTTTTCATTAATTGAGGAAGATCGACCCACAACTATAATATACAAAAAGGGTAAAAATTTAGCTTACAATCTCCTTGCTCAAGATAAAAGTATAGGAATTCGAATCCCTAAACATGAATTTTGTATCGAAATAATTACCCGATTCGGTAAACCCATTATCTCAACCTCAGCAAATTTAAGTGGTCAACCTACCCCTCAAAATTTTAAATCCATTTCTAATGAAATATTAAATGGTGTAGATTACATCGTTCCAAATTTTGAAAACGAGGGAACATTTCAACCTTCAAGAATTATTAAAATTGAAGCCGACGGTTCAATAACCCTACTTCGCCCATGAAATTAAACACTTCATTTGCCGAACTTAAACAAAATACACTTTTCAAACTTTTATCTGAAATACTTGAGGAAAAAGGCATGAAAGGGTATGTAGTGGGTGGCTACGTTCGAGATCATCTTTTAGGAAGGGGTAATAAAAAAGACATTGATATCGTTACTTTAGGCTCAGGAATAGAATTTGCTAAAGCACTACAGAAAAAACTTAAGGGTGCACAACCTGTACAAATTTTTAAAACCTTTGGCACCGCAATGATTCAATGGAATGATATTGAACTCGAATTTGTAGGTGCAAGAAAAGAATCTTACAGTTATGAAAGTAGAAACCCTACAGTCAAACCAGGGAGCCTTGAAGACGATCAAAACAGAAGAGATTTTACAATAAATGCCCTAGCTATTAGTTTAAACCGTGTCGATTTTGGTACCCTTATAGATCCGTTTAATGGAGTAGAGGATTTAAAAAACCAACTAATACGAACACCACTAAATCCAGAAATTACCTATTCTGATGATCCACTACGAATGCTTAGAGCTATACGTTTTGCTACACAACTTGATTTTACTATTGATCCTAAATCTTTTGAAGCAATTCAAAGAAATGTAGAAAGGATTGATATCATTTCTAAAGAACGAATCGTGGTTGAGTTACATAAAATTTTAGAAACCCCAAAACCATCGGTTGGATTCAGGTTATTAGAAAAATCAAAATTACTGGAGCGTGTATTACCAGAATTAACAGCCTTAAAAGGTGTTGATGAAATTGAAGGTCAAACTCACAAAGACAACTTTTATCATACTTTAGAGGTGGTAGATAACCTATGTCAAAAAAGTGAAAATCGTTGGTTACGTTGGGCTGCTTTACTTCATGATATTGGTAAAGCTTCAACCAAAAAATATAAACCACAAACAGGATGGACCTTTCATAATCATGAATTTGTGGGCAGTAAAATGGTGTATTCGCTCTTTAAACGACTCAAAATGCCTTTAAATGAAAAAATGAAATACGTACAAAAAATAGTTATGATGAGTTCGCGACCAATAGTGATTGCAAAAGATTTTGTTACTGATTCTGCAATTCGTAGACTTCTTTTTGATGCAGGTGAGACTATTGATGATTTGTTGACTTTATGTGAGGCTGATATCACAACCAAAAACCCAAAACGATATGAAAAATACATGAACAATTTTACAATGGTACGTGAGAAGATTGTTCAACTCGAAGAAAAAGATCATCTTCGAAATTTTCAACCCCCTGTGAGTGGAGATGTTATTATGAACTATTTCGGATTAACCCCATGTCCTCAAATTGGCTTAATCAAAGAAGCCATTAAAGAGGCTATTTTAGAGGGTGAAATACCTAATGCTTATGACGCTGCTTTTGAAAAAATGAAATTAGAGGGAAAAAAATTAGGACTAAATGCCCATGCGTAATTACTATCGATTTTATTTAAAATTGAGTTTATTTCTTATTTATCTTGTCATTGCAGCAGGAGCCATTGTTCGTATGACAGGGAGTGGAATGGGTTGTCCTGACTGGCCAAAATGCTTTGGATATCTTATTCCTCCAACTGAGCGAAGTCAATTAGAATGGAAACCCAATCATAACTATCACAAAGGTGAGGTAATTATTGTAGAGGAAAGCCTTAGAGTAGCTACTTCTGATTTCATATCACCTCAAACCTATACCGCTGAAAATTGGGAACCATACACCCGCCACGATTATGCCTTATTTAACCCAGTACATACATGGATTGAGTTTATCAATCGATTACTTGGAGCATTAGCTGGTATTGCAACACTTCTACTACTTATAAGTGCATTAGGTAAATTAAAAACAAATATTATTCCCTCAATCGGTGCTTTCATGGTTGTCTTAGGAATGGGTTTTCAAGCCTGGTTAGGAAAAACTGTAGTAGATTCTAACTTGTTGCCTATTAAAATTACTCTACACATGGGGATGGCTTTGATACTGATCTTTATTCTGATTTTTTTATTATATAAAGATCAACAAAAGAGACTTTTATTACCCCAACAATTTTCATTTAAACTTTTTTCATATTTCGCTTTAATCCTCACTTTGATTCAAATCGGTATGGGAACTCAAGTAAGACAATTTATAGATATTCAAATGAAAAAATGGAATCTTGAAAATGCAAGTCAATGGATTAGTGAATTACCTACGCTTTTTTATGTCCATCGAAGTTTTTCTATACTCGTTCTAGGAATTCATTTGTATCTAGGATATTTATTTTTAAAAAACAAAAAAATGCCGCGTATTTTTTCTTTGATTCTAATTACATTAGGACTCGAAATTAGTACAGGTATTTGGATGTATTATTTTGATTTTCCCTTTTCTTCTCAACCCCTACATTTGGTATTTGCCTCTATGCTCTTTGGAGCCCAGAGTTATTTTATTTTAGAAGTAAATAGAAAGACATGATTTATCGATTTCGAATAATTTTAGATGTAAAAGAAGATGTCCTTCGTGATATTGAAATTGAATCTACCGCTACTCTTGAAGATTTTCACAATGCCATAACACAGGCCTTTGGGTTTTTAGGAAATGAAATGGCAACATTCTATCGTACCAATTCAAATTGGGAACAAGGTGATGAATATCCTTTAGAATCTATGGATTCTGAACAAAAAAGCGAAAGATATACCCTTTTAAATACCTTGGTATCAAAAAAAGAGAATCAGTTGCTTTACGTTTACGATTTTCTAAATCTTTGGACGTTTTTTATTGTTTGCATGGAGGTAACAGAACCCGTTGTAGGGACATCCTATCCTAATTTAATTCACTCCCAAGGAGAAGTGCCAGAACAAGCCCCTGAAAAATTATTTGAAAGCGATCAGGAAAATATAGAATTTCTTGATGAAGAGGAAGATAATTTTGAGGATGATTTTGGCTATGATGGAGATGATGAATATGATGGGGATGACTACTATTAATTTCAAAAAAATCTAAAATAATTTGTGCATATCAACATTTTCATAATGTTGACGGACAAAATTTAAAGCCGCTTTCATAATGTCACCCATTGATTTACTTTCTAAAAAAGCTTTATCATTAGTGAATTTATAAATTTCTTGCTTTAATCGTTCTAAATTTTCTGGTAGGGTAAGTACTTCGTTTCGCATTATTGAAATCAGCGTTTTTAATCGATTCCCTGAAGTAATAATTCGTCGAGCAACTATAGAACGTTCTTCAATTTTATATTGATTAATAGAGTTGTGGTTGAGTTTTGTCCGAACAAGCTCCATAATAGAATTATTTTCTTTAAAAAATTGAGGCCTGTAAACAGATAGTTTCCCTTCAAAAGATTGTTGATCAAAATCAATAGCTCTGATTTTATAAACTACTTGATCAAAATCATGTGTAGGTACAATTACATAATTATATGAACGCATATCACCAAGCAATCTGATCATGCTACGTTCATTAAATTTTACATATTCTTTGGCAATTTGAGCTTTCTCAGCATCGGTACATTTCGGTAGAAAATCTTTGATAAAGGTATCTCCTGGAATTCCTGAAATATGTTCCTCAATTAAAGTGTGATTGCTAACCAAAAAATTTAAGTTATAAGGAGATAACATATGCTCCAATTCAAGCCCATAAACTCTAGAGGCATCCGTTTGTTTTATATAGTAGTAGGTGAAATTGTCATTTAAAATATTTCTTATTTTAATTCTAAAAGGTTTAGAGTTTCCAAAAGTACAATAGTCAATTGCATCGATATTGAGGTATTGAATTCCAAACTCATTCCCATCGGAATGAAGAAGAGTATATATTTTTTTTAGATTAAAATCGATCTCTTTTCTTTCTGAATCTGAATAAAATACACGGACCCAAAGGGTATCTTCGTCATTTTGATCTAATACTGCTACGGATCCTGAAAAACGTAATAAATCGTTATAAAAAATAGGAGTATCAATCCACCTATCATATGTTTTTAGAAACCTAGATAATGCTGGTGAGAGCGGAAAAAATGGTTTTTTTTGTGAAATTAATTTTTCAGCCATGACTTAGTTTAATCAAAAATACTATCTTTTCTTAGAATTTAGGTTGAATGACAACAACACCCCATATATCCATGCAAAAAACACTATTAGAACTATTTAATCTCAGTAAAAATTTTGGATCCATTAAAGCTGTAGATGGCCTAAGTTTATCTCTTAAAAAAGGGAATGTGTATGGACTTTTAGGACCAAATGGCAGTGGAAAATCTACTACACTAGGAATGGTTTTAAATGTTGTAAATCCTACTTCCGGATATTTTCAATGGTATTCAGGAACTATTACTACGCATCAAGCATTAAAAAAAATAGGAGCCATTATAGAGCGTCCAAATTTTTATCCTTACATGACCGCCTTACAAAACATGGTATTATTATGTAAAATAAAAGAATGTGATACAAACGGAATTGAAGAAAAATTAAAACTTGTAGGCCTTTGGGAAAGAAGAAATAGTAAGTTTAGTACCTTCTCGCTTGGCATGAAACAACGTTTGGCAATTGCTGCTGCTTTAATTAATAATCCTGAACTTTTAATTTTAGATGAACCCACAAATGGACTAGATCCCGAAGGGATTCATCAGATTCGAAAATTAATCCTCAATATTGCTAAAATGGGAACTACTATTTTGTTGGCATCACATTTATTAGATGAAGTAGAAAAAGTATGTAGCCATGTAATTGTGTTAAAAAAAGGAGTTAAATACTATGAAGGTCCCGTTGACCAGATCACAGTTGCTCATGGTTTTTTTGAAATCAAATGTACCCCAATTGAAGCCGCTATTCATTTTTTAGAATCCCTATCAGATATTAGTGAAATTCAAAATGAAAAGGATTTAATTCGTGTTTTCCCCAAAAATGATATGAAACCAGAAAGTCTGTCAAAAAAATTAGCAGAAGCTAAAATATACCCCACTCATTTTGTTTGGAGAAAACCAACATTAGAAGATCAATTTTTGTCCCTAACTCAAACTTAACTATGCGATTACTTTATATTGAACTCTATAAATTAGGCCATAATACGATTTCGAAATTGTTAATTTTTGGATATTTCCTCCTTATTTTAAGCATTTCTATTTTAAGTACTATAAAAATTGAATTTGGCCCAATTAAATTTTATTTGGCAGAACAGGGAATTTTTAATTTTCCCTACATCTGGCATTTTAACACCTTTATAATTGCGCTATTTAAAGTATTTTTTGCTGTAATAATCGTGGCTATGGTTGGAAATGAATACAGTAACCGAACCTTAAAACAAAACCTTATCGATGGGTTAAGTAAGGGAGAATTTCTCCGATCAAAATTGTATGCAATCATTGCCTTTGTTACTGTATCTACACTACTTGTTTTTATTATTAGCTTGATTTTAGGAGGAATTTATTCAGACTATACTGAATGGAGTATCGTTTTTTCAGATGTAGAATATTTACTTGCCTATGCGATAAAACTTTTCTGTTTTTTTACTTTTTGTTTATTGCTATCAATTTTAATTAAACGTGCAGCTTTTGCTTTAGGGTTTTTAGCTTTTTGGCAGTTTTTTGAAGGAATTAATTTTGGACTTTTAAACTGGAAATTAGAAACTTATTTTCCTTCAATTTCAGTAGATCAAGTTTTTCAATTTTATCCTTTAAATGCAATGAGTAATTTAATTAAAGAGCCTTTCTCTAGACTTTCAGCCATTCAAAATATAGCCAATGAAATTGGTGATGGTTTTACTAAAGATTACTCAGTTACCTTATTAAGTATTTTTATCGCTTTAAGTTGGTCAGCACTTTTTATCTTCATTTCCTATCAACTTTTAAAGCGGCGTGATTTGTAGTGCTAATAGGGTAAATTCCCGGTAAAACCATCTTTAATTTTGTACTTTTGCACACCTATTAGGTGTTATGCAGTTTGAACTTATTTCTGATTTTAAACCAACTGGTGATCAACCGCAAGCCATTAATCAAATTGTATCACAATTTCTCAATAATGACCCCTACGTAACTCTTCAAGGCGTAACTGGATCTGGAAAAACCTTTACAATGGCAAATGTTGTAGAACATCTTCAACGCCCTACTTTAGTTTTAGCTCATAATAAAACCCTTGCCGCCCAATTGTATTCTGAATTTAAGCAATTCTTTCCCAATAATGCAGTTGAATATTTTGTGTCGTATTACGACTATTATCAACCTGAGGCATATATTCCAACAACAGGTACATACATTGAAAAAGATTTGTCTATTAATGAAGAAATAGAAAAATTAAGACTCAGTACTACCTCTTCACTGTTATCAGGTCGTCGTGATGTATTAGTAGTGGCATCTGTTTCCTGTTTGTATGGCATCGGAAACCCTACTGAATTTCAAAAAAATGTAATTGCGCTATCTAGAGATCTAAACATTCCTAGAACACAATTAATGCATCGATTGGTTCAAAGCCTCTATTCTAGAACTACAACCGATTTTAGTCGTGGTAACTTTAGAGTGCTAGGTGATATTATAGATATTTTTCCTGGCTATGCTGATATCGCATTTAAGATTCACTTTTTTGGTGATGAAATTGAAGAGATTGAAGCTTTTGATCCCATAACTAATATAAAAATCGATACCTACGAGACCGTAAATATCTATCCTGCAAACATCTTTGTCACTTCGCCCGATAGACTTCAACAAGCCATTCATCAAATTCAAGACGATTTAGTAAAGCAAGTTGATTATTTTCGGGAAATTGGAAAACCCCTTGAAGCAAAACGCTTAGAAGAACGCACTGAGTTTGATTTAGAAATGATACGTGAATTGGGCTATTGTTCGGGAATAGAAAATTATTCTCGTTATTTAGACGGCAGAGCACCAGGAACACGACCTTTTTGTCTTTTAGATTACTTCCCGAAAGATTTTTTGATGATCATCGATGAAAGTCATGTTACCCTACCGCAAGTTCATGCTATGTATGGAGGAGATCGAAGTAGAAAAGAAAATTTAGTTGAATATGGATTTCGATTGCCTGCAGCTATGGACAATAGACCTTTAAAATACGAGGAATTTGAAGCTATCCAAAATCAAGTGCTTTATGTTAGCGCAACTCCTGCTGATTATGAATTAGAAAAAAGTGAAGGGATTGTAGTAGAACAAATTATTCGTCCTACAGGACTTTTAGATCCTGTTATTGAAATTCGACCTAGTTTGAATCAAATTGATGATTTAATGGAGGAGATTCAACAACGTGTAGAAAAAAACGAACGTGTTTTGGTAACAACCTTAACCAAACGCATGGCAGAGGAACTAACACAGTATTTAACTCGAGCTCAGGTACGCTGTCGCTATATTCATAGCGATGTAGATACCCTTGAACGGGTTGAAATTATGCAAGATTTGCGAAAAGGACTTTTCGATGTACTAGTAGGTGTAAACCTATTACGAGAAGGATTAGATTTACCAGAGGTATCTCTTGTGGCTATTTTAGATGCGGATAAGGAGGGTTTTCTTCGCTCCAACCGATCATTAACGCAAACTGTTGGAAGAGCCGCCCGAAATATTAATGGCAAAGCCATTATGTATGCTGATACTGTAACCCAAAGTATGCAAAAAACGATAGATCAAACCCTTTACAGAAGAGAAAAACAAATGCAATACAATAGCGACCATAAGATTACACCTAAAGCTTTAGATAAAGCGCTTAATGTAGTGTTGCCTCGATCCTCATCGAGTTACCATCAACCCCTATCCAACAATAAAGCCGCAGAACCAAAAACAGAATACCATACGCAACTGGATATTGAAAAACGTATAAAGCAACTCCGTAAAAACATGGAAGCTGCTGCTAAAGCATTAGATTTCATTGAAGCAGCTCAATTCAGAGACGAAATTAAAATCCTTCAAGAACGGTTAAAAAAAGTTTAAAGTCTCAATCCCAACTTCAAACATATCAACAAGTGTTTATATTTAATAAATGAAAATCAACATAGCCCCATTTTTTATTCTATTATTTCCTGTTATTATCTTTGGTCAAAGTATCGAACGTAAAGTCCAAATTTTAGACAGCTTAACTCATGAACCCATTCCCTTTGCCAGTATTTCAACAAATCTAAAAAAGGGAAGTATTGCAAACGAAGAAGGAGAGTTTCGGTGGATATTTCCAGAGGTGGTAACAAATCAAGATTCCCTGAAAATTGCTTCAATGGGTTACCAAACCCTAACACTGTCCTTGTCTACATTTTCTGATACGCTGGTCTATTTACCACCTAAAACAATTGCATTAAAGACCGTAATCGTTTCGAACAAAACCCTATCACCCTCTGAAATTATTGAAGCGATACAAGAAAACATTCCCTATAAATACGATTTGGAATTGAATCAAAAAAAAATCTTTTTAAGAGAATCCGGTTCTCAACAGTTTAATACATTAAGTGTATCGGTTAAAAAATCATCGATACCTGAATTTAATCAAGCTTTTTGGGACAGCACCCTAACTAAGGTTCCTAGAAAAAACGAATGGTTTAATGAAATTGTAGGCTCATGCTATGGTGATTACAAAAATCAAAAAGTTGAAATTACAAAAGCGCTAGAGTTAGAAAACAAGGAAACTGCAACCATTTTTAAAAATTTAGAAACGGTATTTGAAGACATACTGAACAACAACATTAAAAAGGATTCTTATTTTAAAATTCGATCAGGAATTATTGGAGGTAAAGTGGATAATGCTGATTTTATAAATGCTGCAGACACGCTGAGCCTTGAAGAAAAAGAAACCAAAGAAAAATCAAATTTTCTGAAAGCTAAAAAATCTACCCTACTTAGTTTAACTAAACTTTTTGAAGACAAGGAAATCAATTTCAGTATCTTAAAAAAAGCTTCAAACTATACTTTTAAACAAATTGATTTTACCTACCTCGATGACATTCCTATTTACGTACTCTCCTTTACTCCCAAAAGAAATGAAAAATATGAAGGCACTTTATACGTAGATGCTGATACCATGGCATTAGTAAGAATCTCATACAAAAATATAAAAGACATTAAGAGCTTTAGCCTTTTTGGAGTTTCGCTAAAAGAAAATTTAAAAGAGGTTACTGTTCAATTTAAAAAGAATAAAACGGGCAAATATGCCCTTGAATATTTTGAATATTCTTATGGATGGGAAGGAGGGTTTGATCGGCCTTTAGTGATTACCGAAAAAAATAAAATCGTCAAAGGAAGAAACAAACAAAATGAGTTAAAAATAGATGTTGTAATTAAAACAGGAACTAACCAAAAATACCAATTGGTTGTTTTTGAAACACTCCCTCTAGATAAAGCTGTTTTTGAGGCATTTGAAGAAAAACCTACCGTTTTACCTGTTAATGTAACAAAATATGATCCTACTTTTTGGCAAGGCTATACCATTATAGAACCGAATCAAGCCTTAAAAGCATATAAAATTGAAAAATAGTACGTAATGGAAAGTTCGAAAGTTTAAAATATCTTTTAAATTAGCGAAAACCCTTTAAAATGAAATTGTATTTAACTTTCGCTATTTCCTTAATCACGTTCTTTTTTAGTTGTTCAACTCAACCTACGGTGTTTGATCCACCAGTCAAATTTACTATAAACGCCTTTGATGTCGCTAATGAGGTAATGGAGGTATCCTTTGCCATCAAAAATCCAAGTCAAGAGACTTGGGTGGGAGGACAATGGACTTTACATTGGAATCAATTTAGTGGTAAAATACAACCCGAAAGTCTTCCGGAGGGAATGTCTTTAGCCCCAACAAAAAACAGTCAATACTGGATATTATCAATGGGAGAACCATATTCACTTAGTCCAGGTGAAACCTTGGAGTTTACAGTAAGGCAATCGGGGATAATGGAACGAATCGTTATGGGACCGATTGGATTTTTTGTTCATAATTTTAAAACAGATCAATTGTATGATCTAGAACATACAATTGTATGGGAAAAAGCCAAAGGAGTTGAAGCACTTCGTTTGCCCTCTGCAGCAGATCGATATGCAATCTACGAGGGAATAACACCCCTACCTAAAGAAGAACTTCATTGGGTAATTCCTACACCTCTAACTATTAAATATAATGGAGAGTATACTCCTCTTCCCAAGTCACTTTCCTTCAAATCAGATAACTTTAAAGATCATACCGCATTTTTAGTTAATCGATTAAAAGAAGGTATTAATTTAGGGGTTACTTCTTCAGAAGGAGAAGGCACTCCAGTTACCCTAGTGAAAAACAATACATTAGGAGCAGAAGCCTATACGCTATCAATTTCTACAGAAGAAATTACAATTGAAGCCTCAGCTTATGGAGGTGCTTTTTATGGAATAACCTCTCTACATCAAATTTTACTTACTGCTGAACAAGAGCAAAAGGGTTTACCCATCCTTTATATTGAAGATGCTCCACGTTTTAATCATCGGGGTTTTATGACTGATATTGCCCGAAACTTTTTCCCAAAGGAAAAATTCATTCAAATTTTAGATTATATGGCACATTACAAGCTCAATTTAATCGATATAAAATTGGGTGATGACGAAGGCTGGCGAATTGAAATACCCGATTTACCGGAATTAATTGAAATTGGGAGTAAACGAGGGTTTACTGTTGATGAAAAAGATCGTTTATTCCCCATGTACGGCTCAGGCTCAGGAAACAAAGCATCATCAGGTTCAGGGTATCTCACTCGAGAAGATTTTATTGAAATCCTTACCGAAGCTGCAAAACGAAATATTAAGGTAGTTCCTCAAGTTAGTTTTCCCTCTCATGCCCGTGCTGCTGTTATTTCAATGAAAGCCCGTTATGAAAATTATCTAGCGCAGGGAAATGAAGAGGCAGCGAATGAATATCGTCTACACGATCCAGAAGATCAAAGTGAATACACTTCAGCTCAATTGTTTAAAGACAATACCATTTGCATTTGTGATGATGCAGCATATCGATTCTTTGAAAAAGTAATGCGTGAAATCAAAACGATGTATGAAGAAGCTCAATTGCCCATGGAGGTTTATAATATTGGAGCAGATGAATTACCTTATGGTGTTTGGCAAAAGTCACCCCTTTGTGATGAATATCTTAAAGCACATCCTGAGCTCAATTCCTACCAAGATCTTTATGATTCTAATGTTAAACGTTTAAGTGAACTTATTACTGCAACAGGAGCAAAAATGGCAGGATGGGAAGATGTTCTATTAGTTCACAGTGAAAAAAGTCAGTCTGAAATTACAGTAAATCAAAAACTAAAAAATATTGATTTTACTCCCTACGTATGGAATAATAGTTGGGGAGAGGGAAGAGAAGACATGATTTACAAATTAAATAATATGGGAATTCCCGCCATAATGAGTAATTCCTCTGCATTTTATTTTGACATGACAGATGATCGTGATATAGACAATGGTGGTCTTAGTTGGTCAGGTTATGTGAATTTTAAAGACAGTTGGGGTACCGAACCTCATGATGTTTTTGCTAATAAGGTCAAATTAGAAGAGCTGGGTATTTCTGAAGAATATGTTACAAACAAAGAAAAACTTCGTTCTGATGCAATTTCAAATTTTTTAGGAATTCAATCGCAACTATGGACAGAAACCGCAACAAATGAAACGGAGTTCAATCGACTTTTAATGCCTAACCTCCTTGTTTTTGCTGAACGTGCCTGGAGTCCTTCAGAACCATGGCTGAAAGAATCAACTACAGCAGCACAAAAACCCTTGTTAGAAATAGCATGGAATCGTTTTGCCAATACTATGGGGCAGCGCCATTTAGGACATCTGAATCACCTATTTGGCGGCATAACCTTTGATCTGCCTAAACCAGGTGGAATAGTTAAAGAGGGCAATTTATTTGTCAATCAACAATTTCCTGGGTTAAACGTTCACTATACACTTACAGGCCAAATTCCTACACTTCAAGATCCTATATATACAGAAAGCCTATCTGTTCCCGAAGGGAGTAAAATTAGCTTACGATTATTTGATGCTACCGGGAGAGGAGGCGCTACCATAAACCAAAATTAGTACAATGGAACATTTAAATCAACGGCTTCGATCACTAGATATTCTTCGTGGACTTACCATAATTTTAATGATCATTGTAAATGATCCCGGATCTTGGAGTCAAGTTTATGCCCCTTTACTCCATGCGGATTGGAATGGAATTACACCTACAGATTATGTTTTTCCTACTTTTATTTTTATTGTTGGTGTTTCGATTGTATTGTCATTAACCAAACAAATTGAGCAAGGAAAAAAACGATCAGAACTTGCAAAAAAAGTATTAATTCGTGCCTTAAAAATTTACACAGTAGGCCTTTTTTTATGGCTTTGGCCTAATTTTAATTTTGAAGGTATACGCTGGGTTGGTGTTTTACCAAGAATCGCTTTTGTTTATTTAGCTTGTGGTTTACTTTTTATTTACACAACACGAAAAACACAATGGTATTTAAGTCTGATCACTTTAATAGGGTATTGGATTGTAATGGCTTATGTTCCTATTCCTGGCATTGGTTTTCCAGATTTAAGTATTCCTGAAAAAAACTGGGCTCATTTTTTAGATAGCTTATTATTACCAGGAAGACTTTGGAAGACCACCTGGGATCCTGAGGGTTTTTTAAGCACTTTTCCCGCAATTGTATCGGGTCTAATTGGAATGTGGACAGGCTATATTTTACTTCAAAAAGAGGAGCTTAAAAATAGATTAAATCAATTATTCTGGTATGGTTTTATCTTATTGTTTTTGGGCGATGTTATACAATGGTTTTTCCCTTTTAATAAAAATATTTGGAGTACCTCATTTACCCTTTTTATGGGGGGAATTGGAATGCTCTCATTAGCAAGTTTTACTTACTTCTTTGATGTTAAACAAAGTAAATTTTCATTCCAATTTGCTCAAGTTTTTGGGGTAAATTCCATTTTTGCTTATTCGCTTTCAAGTTTATTTACAGTTTTATTGTATAGTTCTAAATGGTTGGGTGTTGCTTTAAACCAAGAATTTATGACATTTTGGGGAAACATAGGACTACCTTTAAAACTTGGTTCCTTAATCTATGCACTATTCTATGTTAGTGTGATTTGGATACCGACTTACTTGTTATTTAAAAAGAAAATTTATATCAAATTATAAAAAAACGGCTCCAATTCTAGAGCCGTTTCAACAAAAACAAATAATTGATTAATTAACGGATTTTAATTTGCTTTTTAGGCTGAGGTAATGCTTCAGCGCGCTTAGGAAGCGTAATTCGCAATACTCCATCCGAATAATGGGCGTCAATTTTTGTAAGGTCAACACTTTCGGGTATAGTAAAGCTACGTCTAAAACTATCATAGCTAAATTCACGACGTGTATAGGTACCATTTTCTACCTTTTTTTCTTCTTCATTTAGGGATGAAATAGAAAGTATTCCTTCATTCAATTCAATTTCAAAATCATTTTTAGATTTTCCAGGAATAGCCAATTCAATTTCATATTGATTATCGAATTCTTTAATGTTTACTGCTGGTAATGTACTGGCATTAGATGGAAAACCAACACTCCAATCAGGATGCAATAGATTATCTAAGAGTGAAGGGAAAAATGGGGTTTGTTTTCTAACTAAATTCATATCTTTTTATTTTTAAGGTTAAACAAATTTTCTATGTTTACCCTAAAGCAAAAAAAGAACCAAACCTTATTTTTGTCATTTTGACAGTTTTTTTTTAAAATAAACTGTCATTTTGTCTTTATCTTATGGCTTTTTGAACTTTATCTGCGGCTTCTTGGAAAGCAATTGCTGATAAAACATTTAATCCTGAAGCATCTATGAGTTCTTTTGCAATGTCTGCATTAGTTCCTTGTAAACGAACAATAATGGGAACTTGAATAGCATCTCCCATATTTTTATAGGCGTCTACAATTCCTTGTGCTACTCGGTCGCATCTGACAATACCTCCAAAAATATTGATCAATATTGCTTTTACATTGGGATCTTTTAAAATTAATCTAAAGGCAGTTTCTACACGAGCTGCATCTGCAGTTCCACCAACATCTAAAAAGTTAGCAGGTTCTCCTCCAGCTTGCTTGATCAAGTCCATCGTCGCCATGGCTAATCCTGCTCCATTTACCATACAGCCCACATTACCATCCAAATCAACATAATTTAAACCCACAGCTCTTGCTTCTACTTCTACCGGATTTTCTTCACTAAAATCTCGTAAATCTTCAAAATTTGGATGTCGAAACAAACTATTGTCATCTAATGTCACTTTTGCATCTACCGCTATAATTCGTTCATCTGAAGTTTTTAATACAGGATTAATCTCAAAAAGAGAAGCATCAGATCCAATAAAAGCATTGTATAGTGCTGTAACAAAACGAGTCATTTCTTTAAATGCCGTACCACTTAAATCAAGGTTAAAAGCTATTTTTCTAGCTTGGAAAGGTAGTAGACCTAAGGAAGGATCAATTTCTTCTGTAAATATAAGATGAGGAGTAGCTTCAGCCACTGCTTCAATATCCATTCCTCCTTCAGTAGAATACAAAATCATGTTTTTCCCTGAAGCTCGATTCAAAAGAACAGAAATATAAAATTCACTAGGCTCTGTGGCGCCAGGATAATAAACATCTTCTGCAACCAAAACCTGGTTAACCTTTTTCCCTTCAGGTGGTGTTTGTGGTGTAATCAATTGCATCCCTAAAATAGCTCCAGCTACAGAGGCCACTTCATCAATGGATTTGGCCAATTTTACTCCTCCCCCCTTTCCGCGTCCACCTGCGTGGATTTGAGCTTTGATAACATGCCAAGAAGTGCCTGTAGTAGAAGTTAATTCTTTCGCGGCATCAACGGCCTCATCCGTAGTTTTAGCAACAATTCCTCGTTGTATAGCTACACCATAACTTGCTAATAATTCTTTACCTTGATATTCGTGTAAGTTCATTTTTATTTTCTAAAATCTGTGTGCAAAAATAGAGAAACATCACGGTTTATCTCAATGTAAATAAAAAAGATTTTGTTATGTATATAACATTTTGTTTTAATTTTAAAGTTAAATAAGAGTTTCTTTGTGAGTTGGTAATTTCCTTTTTACTTTTGCTACCAAGTTTTAAACTATGGATGCAAAAATATTACAAAAAATTGTACACCAATTTGAAAGCCCCACCTACATATATGATGCAGAGACAATTCAACGTCAATATACAAGACTAAAAAATGCGTTCTCTGGGGTACCTAAATTACGTATTAATTATGCCTGTAAAGCACTTTCTAATATATCTATACTGGGTTTAATGAAAAACATGGGGGCAGGTTTAGATACAGTATCTATACAAGAGGTACAACTAGGACTTCATGCCGGCTTTCCACCTGAACAAATCATTTTTACACCCAATGGAGTTTCTCTTGAAGAAATTGAAACAGTTGCTGCGCTTGGAGTTCAAATCAATATTGACAACCTTTCCATATTAGAACAGTTTGGAGCTAAACATCCAGATACTCCTGTTTGTATTCGTATTAATCCTCATGTAATGGCAGGAGGGAATACCAAAATTTCTGTTGGTCATATTGATTCTAAATTTGGAATTTCCATCCATCAAATTCCACATGTTTTGCGTATAGTGGAAATTACGGGCATGCGTATAAATGGTATCCACATGCATACAGGAAGTGATATTTTAGATGTTGAAGTATTTTTATATGCTTCTGAAATTTTGTTTAGTACGGCATCACAATTTAAAGACTTAACCTTTTTAGATTTCGGAAGCGGATTTAAGGTTCCTTACCGTGAAGGTGATATTGAAACCAATATTGAAGAATTTGGGGAAAAACTAACGACTCGTTTTCATACTTTTTGTAAAAGTTATGGTCGTGAACTTGAATTAGCCTTTGAGCCGGGTAAATTTTTAGTAAGTCAAGCAGGTTATTTTATTACAAAGGTAAATGCAGTAAAACAAACCACATCTACTGTTTTTGCACAAGTAGATTCAGGATTCAACCACTTAATTCGACCCATGTTTTACGGATCGCATCATGAAATTGAAAACATTTCCAACCCCGGAGGAAAAGAACGCTTTTATACTGTGGTAGGTTATATCTGCGAAACGGATACCTTTGGTAACAATCGAAAAATTTCAGAAATAACGGAAGGAGATTTACTGGCTTTTAAAAATGCAGGGGCTTATTGTATGACCATGGCTAGTAATTACAATTCTCGTTACCGCCCAGCAGAGGTGCTTTGGTTGGATAATCAAGCGCATCTGATTCGCGAACGTGAAACATTTGAAGATTTGATTCAAAACCAAATAATGGTGGATGTTACTGAAAAAACAATTGCTTAATCGAACATTTTTAATTTTTCAAGTGTTCTGTTGTAGGTTGCTATAAATTCATTTACTATTTCAGCAGCTGGTAAAATCTGTTCTATTTGTGCAGCAACTTGACCAATTTCCAATTCTCCCTCTATTAAGTCTCCTTCAAACATACCTTTTTTCGCCCTTCCTTTTCCTAAAAGCAAAGAGAGTTCTTCTGTAGATGCCCCTTGAGCATAAAGTGCCTTGACTTTTTCATAAAACGGATTTTTAAGAAGACGAACAGGTGTAAGTTCTTTTAAGGTAAGCTCTGTACTATCTTGTTGAGCTTCAATTACTGCATTTTTAAAAGAAGGATGAGAAGAAGCTTCAGGTGAGGCAACAAATCGAGAACCCACTTGAACGCCATCTGCTCCTAAAGCCATTGCGGCAAGCATTGCCGGACCACTACCAATTCCACCTGCAGCAATTAAAGGAATTTGAATCACTTTTTTTACGAGTGGTATCAAAGTCATCGTTGTGGTTTCTTCTCGTCCATTATGCCCCCCTGCTTCAAAACCTTCGGCTACTATGGCGTCAACTCCAGCTTCTTGGGCTTTTAGGGCAAATTTTACAGAGCTAACAACATGAACTACCTTACACCCTGCTAATTTTAGATGCTGTGTCCATAGGCTTGGATTCCCTGCTGCGGTAAATACAATAGGTACATTTTCTGCTAAAATTATATCCATGATTTGATCAATATCAGGATACAAAAGAGGAACATTTACTCCAAAAGGTTTTGAGGTAGCCTGTTTACATTTCTGAATATGCTCGCGTAAAATTTCAGGATACATTGACCCTGAACCAATTAACCCTAAACCTCCTGCATTTGAAACGGCAGAAGCCAAACGCCAACCACTGGCCCATATCATTCCAGCTTGAATAATGGGATATCGGATTCCTAATAATTCAGTAATACCGTTTTTATTCACAAAAATTGGTCAACCTTTTTATAGGCCTCAATAACAGCTAACTCACCAAGTTTTCCAGGTTGGCTATTACCATGCTCCATTCCTAAAATTCCTTGAAATCCTCTGCTATGTATATATTTAAAAATATTAAGATAATTGATTTCTCCTGTTGTTGGCTCTTTTCTACCAGGATTGTCCCCTATTTGGAAATAACCAATTTCATCCCAACAATTTTCAATATTAGGCAATAAATTACCTTCTTGAATTTGTTGGTGATAAATGTCAAAAAGAATTTTACATGAAGGAGAATTAACAGCCTTACAAATTGCATAAGCTTGTGGGCTTTCTGATAAAAATAAACCAGGGTGATTTCTAAAGTTTAATGGTTCTAAAACCATAACAATTCCGTGAGGCTCAAGCAAGGCACTTGCTTGCTTTAAACTTTCAACCACATGGGTTGTTTGGTAGGCCATATTTTGTCTTAAATCTACATGGCCAGGCACCACAGTCATCCACTTTGCGTTAACCCTTTTAGCTACCGGAATTGCTTTTTTGATATAATCTAAAAATTCCTCTCTGAGCGTAAGATCACCACTAGCTAAATTAGGTTTTTGCCAATAAATTTGATGTGCCACAAACACGCCCATACGTAATCCTCTTTTTTCCATGGTTTGTGCCATTTTTTCTTGAAGTGTTACGTCTCTATTCCTCATGTCATTATCTTCAAAGGCTGTAAATCCTTGGTCAGCTATAAAGTTGAGCTGATCAATTGGATCATCACCAGCATGCTGATTAAACATTCCTAAATGGGGGGCATAATGCAAATTAAATGCATAGGGTTGAAATTCTTTTTTGGCTGAAGCAAAAGCAGAAACTCCAGAAAATAAGCCTAGTCCTGTAGTTCCTGCTACTTGATTAAATTTTCTTCGGTTCATATTACACAAATTTAGTTTTACCTGGAGTGGGAATTGGATAATATCCATTAGAATCTGGTAGAGTTGGCGGAATTGTATCCCAATTAACCTCTGCTGGCATAATCTGATAATCTGCATTTAATGCTTCTTCCAAGGTTATAGCCTTCCCTGAATATGTTGCCATACGGCCTAAAATAGCTGAAAGAGTACTCATAGCACCATTTTCAGTATCTGCAATAACTTCTCCATTTCGTATTGATGCAAATAATCGGTCGTGTTCTACTTGGTAAGGATTAGCATCATCATTACTTTTTCTCGGGTATTTATATTGCAATACACCTTTTACATCTGTAATTTCTCCCTTTCCTAAAGTTACACTTCCTTGTGTTCCTTGAAATACTTCATCTACACGACTCATAGTTCCAGGGATATGACGACATTGACTTGCTATAACAGCACCACTTGGATAAGTAAATTCAACAAAGTGATGATCAAAAATCTCACCGTGATCAATACCATTTCTAACCTGACGTCCACCCATACCTTGAGCAGATAATGGATACTCACCGATAAACCAATTGGCAACATCAATATTGTGAATGTGTTGTTCTAGAATGTGGTCTCCACAAAGCCAATTAAAATAATACCAATTGCGCATCTGATATTCTAATTCTGTTTGTTCTGGTTGTCTTTTATTTACCCATACGCCAGCATCATTCCAATATACTTGACCGCTTCTGATAGTTCCAATAGCACCCCCATCAATGCGTTGTTTTAAATCAATATATTTAGATTGGTAATGGCGTTGTAAACCTACAACTACATTTAGCTTTTTAGCTTTAGCAACTTTTGCCATTTCCAATACTTTTCTTACCCCTACAGAATCAGTAGCAACAGGTTTTTCCATAAAAACATGTTTATCATGTTGAATTGCATATTCAAAATGGTAAGGTCGGAAACCTGGAGGTGTTGTTAAGATAACAACGTCTGCCAAATCAATTGCTTTTTTATAGGCATCAAATCCTACAAAGCGATTTTTTTCTTTAACATCAATTTTTTTCTCTCCCTCGAAATGTTCTTGAATTCCTTTCAAGCTTCTTTCAATTCGATCAGCAAATGCATCCGCCATAGCTACTAGCTCCACATTTTCATCAGCAATAAGGGCTTGAACAGCTGCCCCTGATCCTCTTCCTCCGCATCCTACTAAAGCTAATTTTAGTTTTTGATCACCATGGACATGGGCCATACTTTCCACTGAAGGAATTGTAAATAATGCTCCTGTTGCAAGAGCCGTTCTTTGAACAAAGTCTCGTCGACTTTGTTTGTTTTTGGGTGTGTTTTTTTCTTCCTTTTGATTTGATTTATTCGTTTGATTCATAATTCCAATAATTTTTTTGTTCGTCTGGACTAGGTGTTTCAAGGGGACGAACTACCCTAAATCCAACAAAAGGAGCATCGGTATGCCACCATTTGCTTTTAGGTATTTGTGGGTCACGTTTTTTCCAATTTTTAGACGATGGTCTACGTGCAGCCGATCTTAACCGTCCAGGAGGATCCATCCAAGAACCTCCACGTACCGTCTTAGGATATTCTTTAGTAACTTTTTCAAGTGGATTCTTTACCCCTTTAGAACGAGAGAGATAAGCTGAGGGAATATATTGATCTAATGTCCATTCAGCCACGTTACCATGCATATCAAACAAACCCCATGGATTGGGCTGCTTAGTACCTACTTTTTGATATTTTTCACCACTATTATTTTCATACCATGCATACTCAGAAAGTAAACTTGATTCATCGCCAAAAGAATAGGCTGTTGAAGTTCCTGCCCTACATGCATATTCCCATTCTGCTTCTGTGGGAAGGCGATAAAAATGACCTGTCATCGCTGAAAGCCATTCACAAAATTTTACTGCAGCATATTGGGTCATGCATATTGCGGGATATCCATCAGTTCCCATTCCAAAACTCATTTCAACATAAGGAGTTGTGGCCCCCGAAACTGCATCTATATCTAGGTTTACCTCATTAGTGTTTTTTTTATCTACTTGATTACCATCTAGTTCACGTGTTACAAATAAATTGTATAAATCCCAAGTAATTTCATATTGACCCATCCAGAAAGGAGAAATTTCTACCTCGTGTTGTGGCCCTTCATCACCAAAATGTCCGGCCTCTGTTTTAGGACTACCCATAATGTAGGATCCTCCAGATATAAAAACCATAGGAAGTGTTGACTCTATACCCTTAATTTTTTCTGTATAATTAGTCTGCCCAAATCCCATATTAAATTGTAAAAAAGTTAAAAGAAAGAATAAAATAATTTGGGAGGATAAAGTAATTCCAATCCGATTTTTCATTTCAAAAAATGTCATTCTTTACTAATTTATGATTTTTAATTTTATAGTGTTGTTTAACACATTTTTTGGATTAATAAAAACATTTTTATCATGAGGTAGGTATTAAAAATCACAAAAAAATCTAATCAAAAAATAACTTAAGTCTCAAAACAAACATTTTTTTTGAATGAGGAAAAGTACAAATTTCAATGCCTAAAGTTAGTTTAATGATAAACGATTAACACTTTTAATTTGCTATTGTTGATGGTAATATTAAAGCCTTTCATTCAGAATTTACTCAAATTAACTATACCAATATATATAGCAAAAAGAATGAAACTCCAAGTATAATTAAGCAATAAAAAACCGATTAAAAAAAATAATCTTCCTTTATCTAGGTCATTAAATCAATTGATTGATCAAATATAGAACAGCTTTACGATTAAGAATTCTTTTTGAACGCTAACACCTTTAAGCTATGACTCCAGAACCAATAAGTTCATCGCCCAAATACCAAGCAACAAATTGTCCAGCTGTAATTGCAGATTGTGGAGAAGTAAATTGTATATAAAGTGCTTTATCTTTTTGAACTAATGTCGCTTTTTGAAAGGGTTGGCGGTATCGAATACGAGCACTAACGGGCATTGATTTCTCTTTTAATAACTTCAAATCTTCACGTACCCAATGCACATCTTCATTTTTTACTTTAAGGGCGTTACGATATAATCCAGGATGAGTTTTTCCTTTTCCCACATAAACAATATTAGACTTTACATCGGTAGCGATTACAAATAGGGGCTCTTCCTTTCCACCTACTCTTAAACCTTTGCGTTGTCCAATTGTAAAAAAATGTGCTCCATCATGTGTACCTACTTGAACTCCATTATCTGCAATATATTGATTTTTATAGGACTGAACTTCTAGAGAATCATTTTTAGTGGGTAATGTGGCGTATAAAGGGGAATCAGCGTGAATTTCAATAATGGCTCCCTTTTTGGGCTTGAGTTGCTGTTGTAAAAAATCAGGAAGTCTTACCTTTCCAATAAAACAAAGCCCTTGAGAATCTTTTTTTTCAGCGGTAACTAAACCTTGTTGCTTTGCAATTTCACGTACTTCTGCTTTTTTCAAATGACCTATAGGAAAAATTACCTTTGACAATTGCGCTTGGGTAAGCTGACATAAAAAATAAGATTGGTCTTTATTTACATCTGCTCCAGCCAGCAATTGAAAATAAGTCGTTTCCTCTGCAGTTTGGATTGAAGACTTTTGACAATAATGACCCGTAGCAACAAACTCAGCCCCCAATGATAATGCAATTGATAAAAACACATCAAATTTTATTTCACGATTACACAATACATCCGGATTGGGTGTACGTCCTTTAGCATATTCGTCAAACATATAGTCTACAATACGCTCTTTATACTCTTTACTTAAGTCAACCGTTTGAAAAGGAATTCCTAATTTTTCAGCAACAAGCATTGCATCATTACTATCTTCTAACCATGGGCATTCATTTGAAATTGTAACACTCTCATCGTGCCAATTTTTCATAAATAGGCCAATCACTTCATACCCTTGTTCCTTTAAGAGATAAGCGGCAACACTGGAGTCTACTCCACCAGACAATCCAACAATAACACGCTTCTTTTTCACTGGGTAAAGATAAGCAATCCTCTTAAAGGTTTATCGCTTGCGATTACCTGCTTTTCTTTGTTTATCAGCCTCTTCCATCGCTTTTTGAAGACGTGCAGAAAACCCTCCTGTTTTTTTAGGTTTTAATTTATTTGCCTCAATTTTTGCATGAATCTTTTCGTCGTCAATTATAAAGTTTTTAATTATCAACATAAGAAAAATGGTCAATAAATTAGATACAAAATAATATAAACTCAATCCACTTGCATAATTATTGAAAAAGAACAGCATCATAACCGGCATTAAGTAGATAATTATTTTCATATTGGGCATTCCTGGTTGTTGTGGCATGGGTTGTTGCCCTGTAGTCATTTTAGTATAAAAGAAAATAGCAACAGAAGCTAAAATAGGGAACAAACTAACGTGATCTCCGTAAAACGGAATGGTAAAACCCAAATCTAAAACTGAATCGTAAGAAGATAAATCATCTGCCCAAAGGAACGCTTTGTCTCGTAAAACAAATGCCACAGGAAAAAATGAGAAAAGGGCATAAAATACAGGCAATTGAATTAAGGCAGGGATGCAACCTGACATTGGATTAACACCTGCTTTAGAATACAAACTCATAGTTTCTTGTTGACGTCGTACTGCATCATCTTTGTGTTGATTATTTATAATCTCTATATCTGGACGTAAAACTTTCATTTTAATTTGAGAAACATACGCTTTGTAGGTAACCGGAGACATTGCAATTCTAACAATGAAGGTCATAACGATAATCGCGATCCCATAGGAAAAATAAGAAGATAAAAAAGCAAACAAAGGCAAAAAGATAACCCGGTTTATCCAACCAAAAATACCCCATCCTAAGGAAATTGAATTTTCTAAATCACCATCGAGAGCCTTTAATGTTTTATAGTCTGTAGGGCCATAATAAAACTGAAATGAATCGCTTAAATTATCTCCTAAGCGATTTACCTCAAAAGAAGTAGAAAATGATTTTGTAAACCGTTCCTCAAGTGCCATATCCCCTGAAAGATCTTTTGATTTTAAGCTTACCCCTTTTCGAACTGAATTGGGAATGAGAATGGCGCTAAAAAAGTGTTGTCGAAAGGAAATCCATCGTAAGTTATCTCGTGTTTCCTGATCTTCACCACTCAGGGATAGATAGTCCACTCGATCACCATCGTATCCAAAGGTTAATTCTGTATAACGATTTTCGTAATCTATACTTCTTGAATTTCTAAAAACATCTGTACTCCAATGTAGAGTTGCAGGAAGAGCTGTGTTCAAAATTCCTTCAAAACCCTGAGTTTCAAATCGCATAGAAAAAAGAAATCCATCTTTGGGGATTTCATAAATAAAAGCAATGTATTGATTGGTGCTTAATGATGACTTCATTGTAACTCGATATGCCTCACCACGATCTTCCCATTGTGGGGTAAAATTCATTTCACGAGTATTTAAGATTCTTCCATCACGGGTTGAAAATTCAACAAAAAGGGTAGTATTATTTTCATCAATCATGTGTAATGGAATATCCTCATAATTTTCATACTCCTTTAGTTGTAACATTTTTAATTGCCCCCCTTTTGGCTGGAAAATCATCTTAAATTCTTCTGTTTCAAGTACTGATTCTTCAGATTCAGAGGGTGTAAATAATGCACCAAAATCTCCATAAGCAATGGCACGTTGTTGTTGCTGTAAAGAATCTATTTTGCTTTGTGGAATATTCATAGTAGGTGAAGACGAGGGTTGTTCTGTTGAATTAACAGAGGTAATATTTTCTGTGGGTGTATTACGATACAACATCCAAGTCAAAATCAAAGCAATCAGAATAAAACCGATAAACTGATAAGGATCAAATTTTTTTTCTTCCATAGTATTATTTCTGAGAATTGTTTTGATGCAGTAAACTTGCCTTTATAAAAGCAGTAAAAAGTGGATGAGGATTTGAAACTGTACTTTTATATTCTGGATGAAATTGCACCCCTACAAACCAAGGATGTTTTTTATTTTCTACAATTTCTACTAATCCTGTTTCAGGATTTGTTCCTGCTACTTTAAAATCAGTATCAAACACTTTGCTAAAATATTCATTATTAAACTCATAACGATGTCGATGTCGTTCTGAAATTTTATTTGTACCATAAACTTGGTGTGCAAGAGATTCAGTTTCTAAATGACAATCCCAAGCCCCTAAACGCATGGTTCCTCCTTTATTAATAATACTTTTTTGAGACTCCATCAAATCTATTACTGGATGTTCACAATTGGGATTCATTTCAGTTGAATTCGCATGAGTAAGCCCTACTTTGTTTCTAGCGTATTCTATTACTGCCATTTGCATTCCTAAGCAGATCCCTAAAAATGGAATTTTATTTTCGCGAGCATAAGCTATGGCCTTTATTTTTCCTTCAATACCACGCTCTCCAAATCCAGGTGCAACAATGATTCCTTCAAGATTATTTAGTTCTAAGGCAACTGTAGAATCGGTAATGTGTTCCGAATGAATACTAACTACATCAACTTCAATTTCATTAATCGCACCTGCATGAATTAGTGATTCCAAAATCGATTTATAGGAGTCTTGTAACTCCACATATTTCCCAATTAACCCAATTTTTACTTTATGTTTTGGATTTTTGTATTTTTTTAGAAATGCCTCCCATGAACTTAAATCTAATGGTTTTTTTGGCTTTAACTTAAGTTTATTCAAAACAACTTTATCAAGTCCTTCTGCAAGCATTTTAATAGGTACGTCATAAATTGTATCTACATCAATAGACTCTATTATAGCCTCTGGCTTCACATTGCAAAATAAAGCTAGTTTTTCTTTCAAATCTTCAGACAAATCGTGTTCTGTTCTACATACTATAATATCTGCTGAAATTCCACTCTCCATTAAAGTTTTAACAGAGTGTTGAGTGGGTTTTGTTTTTAGTTCACCTGCAGCTGCTAAATACGGAATTAAAGTGAGATGAATTACTAAAGCGTTTTCTCTTCCCAAATCCCAAATTAATTGTCGTACAGACTCGATGTAGGGAAGTGATTCAATATCCCCTACAGTACCCCCTATTTCAGTGATAACAATGTCATATTCACCTGTATTTCCCAAAAGACACATTCGCTCCTTAATCTCATTAGTAATATGAGGAATGACTTGAACAGTTTTTCCTAAAAACTTACCTTGACGTTCTTTCTCGATTACACTTTGATAAACGCGTCCTGTAGTTACATTATTGGCTTGTGAAGTATTGACATTTAAAAAACGTTCATAATGTCCAAGATCTAAATCAGTTTCTGCACCGTCATCAGTAACATAACACTCCCCGTGTTCGTAAGGATTCAATGTTCCAGGATCTACATTAATGTAAGGATCAAATTTTTGTATGGTGACTCTAAAATTTTGAGCTTGAAGTAGTTTTGCTAATGAAGCTGCAATTATTCCTTTTCCCAGTGAAGAGGTTACACCTCCGGTAACAAAAATATATTTGGCTCTTGACATCCTCCGGTTCACTTTAATTAATAACTTACCGGGCTCAAATTTACGAAATCACAAGGAACTAGGATTGTCTTTTTACTATTCTTTTATCTCGATGATCTCATATCCATCATGTGTCAAAAGATATAGAGCTACATTTTCATAAGCTTCATTTTGACTTGTTTTATACGAAAACCGATTAGATATATATTCCGTTTCACCCAGCATTAATGCACTTTCAAGATCTCCCCCTACCACTAGTCTCAACATCATATCAAGAGTTAAATCATAACCTCGAACTGCTTCTTTATTTGGAGGTGCACCAAACTTTGTTGTGTACATGTTTATAAATTCTAAATCTGAAGTGTTATCTAAAAATTTAAAACCTACTGGATAAGTAAATTTAATACCTCCTAAAACTTTACGAGAAATATTATCATTGTCATAAGCATTACTTCGAAAAGTAGTGAATACTTGAACACTTCGCTTAGACGTATTTTGTGCATTAAATTGGGATAATGCACTTACGATTAATGGAAATGATTGGGTTTCTAAAATTATTTTATTTGGTAAAGAATCAACTAATAGAGAATCTACTAATTCAGGTAGTATGAAGTCCTCCTTTTCTGGACGCAAGGTAATGGCCCATGGAAATTTTTGACGCAAATCTTGTTCAACTTGTCTATTGAGTGAATCAGCAACAATTACAACATTTTGGGAGGGTACTAATTGAGTTTCTAAATAAGAAAACATTTTACTTCGAAAATCTTCTTTTTGAGTAACAGACTGAAGTACATTTTTTCTATAGAGTACTGGGTTAGATGATAAGGGAGAAATTTTTGGAATATCACTTAGTTCAATTCGATTTGAAATTTGATTGAAATTTGAAGGTATCAAGGGTCCAATTATAAAATCACACCTTTCTAATTCATGGGTCTGAAGAATTGATTCAATTGTAGCGCTTTTATTTTCAGTGTCAAAAGTGGCTAGTTCCACTTGAACACCCTTTTTAGAAAGGGTTTCTGAAGCAACAAGGACACCTGAATAAAAATCTAAAGAAAGTGTGTGCAAATTTCTTCCTTCAAGCAATTGTTTTGTCTCTTCAATAGAATCAAACTCTATCTCATTAACCTTAAAGGGAAGTAGAACGCCTACTTTAATTTTTGATTTTAAAAAGGAAGAATCAAGTAAATTAATTCGCTCAACCAAAAGATCATTTTCAATTTTCAAACGTCCTGATTTATCGCCAGGAATTTTTAAAATCATTCCAGCTAACAAACCTTTTTCTTTCAATTCAGGATTTAGAGAGTCTAAAATATTTTTTTTAATTCCTAGTTTTTTTTCAATTCTGAAATACCCTTCTTTGGGCAGTACTTTGTAATAATTAAAAAGAGTATCTTTTTCTGGAACTAGACGTAATTTTTCAATATGAGGTATTCGCAATTGCTGTCCTATTTGTAAACCTGCTAAAATTTCAGGGTTTAATACTTCTAATTGATCAATGGTAATTCCATATTGATAAGCTATGCGCCATTTAGTTTCTTTGGGTTGAACTTCGTGAATTTGATATTCGAAGGATTCCTTAGAGAGTTGTAAAGATGGCTTTTCTAATACTTCGGGTTCAATCTTAGTGTAAATAGGAATTCTCAAATTCATTCGACGAATAACACCTAGCTTTTCGACTGAAGGATTATATTCATAAAGTTGTTCACTAGTGATACTATAAATGCTAAGTATATCAGCCTCAGATTCTCCTTTTTTTACTTTATGAAAAATAAACCTCTCTGGAGTTTGAGCCATGCTTAGGGCCAATCCCAAGAATAAAAATGAGCAGAAATAAAATAAATATTTATTCATAATGCGTTCAATAAAAAACTATTCCCATTCTATTGTAGCAGGAGGTTTTGAACTAATATCATAAACGACTCTGTTAATTCCTTTTACATTATTTATAATAGTATTGGATATCTTTTGCAAAAAGGCATACGGAAGATCAACCCAATCTGCAGTCATACCATCAGTTGAATGAACCGCCCTAAGTGCTACACAATTTTCATAAGTTCTCTCATCGCCCATTACCCCTACACTATTTATTGGTAAAAAGATTGCCCCTGCTTGCCAAATTTGATCGTAGAGTCCCCATTCCTTTAATCCGGAAATAAACAAAGCATCAACTTCTTGAAGCATTTGTACTTTTTCACGTGAAATTTCACCTAATATCCTAATGGCTAATCCAGGTCCAGGAAAGGGATGTCTTCCTAATAATGTAGGGTCCATACCTAAACTTTTGCCTACACGACGAACTTCATCTTTAAAAAGCATTCGTAAAGGTTCTATTAAATCTAATTTCATAAAATCAGGTAATCCTCCAACATTATGATGTGATTTTATTGTGGCTGAAGGTCCTTTTACAGAAACAGACTCTATTACATCAGGATATATAGTACCTTGACCAAGCCAGCGAGCCCCTTCAACCTTATGAGCTTCATCGTCAAAAACTTCAATAAAAACTTTACCAATAATCTTTCGCTTTGTTTCTGGGTCAGAAATGCCCTCGAGTGCATCTAGAAATCTATCAGAAGCATCAACTCCTTTTACGTTAAGGCCCATTCCTTCATATTGTTGAAGTACCTGTTTAAACTCATTTTTACGTAATAACCCATTATTTACAAAAATGCAATTAAGTTGCGAGCCAATGGCCTTATGTAACAACATAGCAGCAACAGAAGAATCTACACCTCCAGATAACCCTAAAATCACTTTGTCTTGGCCTATTTTTTCTTTTAACTCTTTTAAGGTCATTTCTACAAAAGAGTCTGGGGTCCAATCTGGTTGTACACCAGCTATCTGAATTAGAAAATTTTCTAAAATTCTTATTCCATCCGTTGAATGATAAACCTCAGGGTGAAATTGAATGGCATATGTGGTTTCATTTTCTAATTTAAATGCAGCATTTTCCACATCATGAGTACTGGCTAAGCGTTTAGCTCCTGTAGGTAATTCCAAAATGGTGTCGGCATGACTCATCCAAACTTGACTATCTTGAGCTACATTTGAAAAAAAAAGATCACTTGTATCTACCTTTTTAAGATGAGCTCTTCCATATTCTCTTTTATTTGAAGGACTTACATTTCCTCCATAAAAATGAGCTAAATATTGAGCACCGTAACAGACTCCTAAAAGAGGAATTTTTCCTTTTATTTCTGTTAGATTTGGATGGGGTGCCTCTTCGCTACGGACGGAAAAAGGAGATCCGGAAAGAATCACTGCTTTAAAAGAAGTCAAGTCTTCAGGAAGATTGTTATATGGATGGATTTCACAGTAAATAAAAAGCTCGCGTACACGGCGAGCAATTAGTTGAGTGTACTGTGAACCGAAGTCTAAAATGAGTACTTTCTCTTGCATGGACAAAAATACGATTTAATCTGGGGTAGTAAAAATCATTCGAAAAATTAATCCACACTACCTGTTAATATTCAATAAGAACAAAATCAGAACGTAAAGCGTCAAAAGAATTGAAAATTATGTCAAAAAAAGAATCGCCCATAATAAGGTAAAAGGTCAAGAAGTTTATTTTCCTCTCTTGTAACGTATCATCAGGAAAAAGAAGTTCATGTAAACGAACAAGACGTTGAACTTCATCTTTTAATACCCTTTTTTGAGCTTTTAATAAACGTTTTTCTAATACCTCAATACCTTTAAATTGTTTCATTTTTTGAGCTTCTACAACTCCTAAAAAGGAGGCATCTGTCTCTTTGGTTAAGTCCATTAAAAAATCAAATTGAATGGCTAATTGTTTTTTCAAAAAGTTAAGATCTAAATCAATATTGCTGATTTGTCTTATTTTTTTATTTATCAATGAATTTCTTTTTAAAAATAAGTCTTCTGAGGTTAATTTTAATTTAGCTATTTTCTTTGCTTCTTTTTCAGCAATTAGTAATGCTGAATTTCTCAATACCAAAAGAGGAAATACTACTTCCGCTTTATTAAAACTTTGTTTTAGCTCTAGCCAATAAGCAAGTTCACCTGCCCCTCCAATGTAAGCTAAGTTTGGTAAAATGACCTCTTGATATAAAGGCCTTAAAATCACATTGGGTGAAAAGCGCTCAGGAAACTTTTTAACCTGTTCGATCATTTCTTCATGTGTCCACCGTATTTCTGAACCATTTAATGAAAAAACGCAATCCTTTTTTTCTATTCTGAAACGTTCTTTCGGAGTCAAATAAAATAAATTTATTTCTCTAGGATTTACCTGCGGAATATATCCTTTGTTGTAATTGGCTTTGAGATCCTCTATTTGATTTAAAACAGCTTTATTTGAAAAAGAGGTAAGCAACTCTTCCTCAATATATGGCTGAAAAACTTCCTTTAGAGGTCTAGTATTGGGCTCTAAAACAAGTAAGCCATGATGTCCAAAAAGTTGATTTACCAACTTAAATGTTGCTTCTGCTAAAGTGGTTGAAGTTTTATAACTTAATTCAATCCATTTTTTAATTTTATTGGCCTCTTTACTATTACCCAAATGTTTTTCAAAAACATTGAGAACATCATACAATGAGTTTAAAGATAATTCTCCAACTGCACCTTTACTCTCAACTTGCCATTGTATTCGTTTGTCTTGAAACCGAAAAGAACTTATCTCTTCAAAATCATGATCTTCACTAGCCATCCAATAGACTGGCACAAAATCAGCTTCAGGAAATTCTTTCTTAAGTTTTTTGCAAAGGTTAATTGTGCTTGCAATTTTATAAATAAAATAAACGGGACCCGTCATTAAGCACAATTGATGCCCTGTAGTGATTGTAAATGTATTCTCGTTTTTTAACTTTTCAATATTTTTTAAAACTGAAGAATCTGGAGATAATCCCTCGTATTGCCGTGTCCACTCTTTAACTAAAACACTTCGGTTTAGTGATGAAAATTGAGCTTTTTTTAGTTTAATTTGATTTTTAAAGCCTTTCAAATTTGGTGAGTGCCCATAAAAAGGACGAAGCGATTTTTCTTCGCTTAAATATTCGCAAATAAAATCTGAAAATCGACCCGTTTTTTCAAAAGCAATGAAATGACTCCCCATGAATTTGTTTGTGTAAAGATATTTGATTTTTAGAAAAAGGAATTTACAGTTTCGATAGAAAGTGTACTTTTAGAATCAAATTTAAAGCTTTATGATTCGACTCATTATTTTTTCATTATTACTTTCTCTTAATTATTTTTCAAATGCCCAAATTCAGTCTCCCGAGGAGTTTTTAGGATATCCATTGGGTGAAAACTTTAGTCGCCACCATCAAGTTGTAGACTATTATAAGCATTTAGCTGATAATTCTACCTCAATTCAACTACATCCCTATGGTAAAACAAATGAAGGGAGGTTATTACAGCTAGCCATTTTATCAACTCCAGAAAATTTAAAAAATTTAGAGACAATACGTATTAATCACATGCACAATAGTGGTATGATTAAAGGACCTAAAAATGACGACAAAGTAATAATTTGGCTGAGTTATAATGTACACGGTAACGAATCGTCGAGCACAGAAGCCTCTATGAAA
This sequence comes from Flavobacteriaceae bacterium, assembly GCA_023257625.1. Lineage (GTDB taxonomy): Bacteria > Bacteroidota > Bacteroidia > Flavobacteriales > Flavobacteriaceae > MS024-2A. Next base: position 37,956 of record JALRBW010000044.1, read on the forward strand.
ACAGCTCATGCATTGCTTACCCAATATCAAGATTGGTTGACAGAGGCCATCATAATTATTGATCCTTGTATTAACCCCGATGGTAGAGATAGGTATGTGAATTTTTACAACCAAACAAAAAGTAATCCTTATGACTCTAATATTCTAGGAAGAGAGCATCGAGAACCTTGGCATAATGGCAGAACAAATCACTATATATTTGATCTCAACCGAGATTGGGCATGGTTAACTCAAGTTGAATCTCAACAACGTTTGGTGCAATACAACCGCTGGTTGCCACATGTACATGTAGATTTCCACGAACAAGGAATTAACAGTCCGTATTACTTTGCCCCTGCTACTGAACCTTTGCACGAAGTTATAACAGACTTTCAAAAAGATTTTCAGGACACCTTAGGTAAAAACCATGCTAGTTATTTTGATAAAGAAGGTTGGTTATACTTTACAAAACAAACTTTTGATCTTTTATACCCTAGCTATGGCGATACATATCCTACCTACTTAGGTGCGATAGGGATGACCTATGAACAAGCAGGAGGTGGAATTGCCGGATTAGGTGTGGACAATAATGAAAATATAGAATTAACTTTAAAAGATAGAATAGAACATCACTATACCACAGGTATTTCTACTGTGGAAACTTCAGTTAAACACAAGTTAGCACTTAATAAAAACTACCAAGACTTTTATGACGTTTCGAAATTAAAATACAAAAACTTTATTCTAGAAGGTAATTCGGAGCGATTAGAATCTCTTGCTCGCTTTTTAGAAAAACATGAAATTCAAAGTTATTCCCTCGAAAAAGCATCAATTGTTAAAGGATATGACTATCAGCAAACTAAAAATACAATAACCTCTTTTTCAGGAAATGCTTTGGTAATACCAACCCAACAACCTAAGGGAAAAATGGCTCAGGTTTTGTTGGAACCCACAACTAAACTTAACGACTCCGTAACCTATGACATTACAGCATGGTCCCTTCCTTATGCTTATGGCCTTAAAGCAAATGCTACTCCCTCTGAAATTGCTATCCGAGAAAGATCAATTACAAAGTTTGCTCTTCCCACAAATGACAATTCAAATTATGGGTATGGTTTGGAATATGACAGTTTTGAAGACAGTCAGTTTTTGGCAGCTCTTTTAAAAGCCGGTTTAGGTGTTCGATTTAATACGGTACCCATTTCAAATAGTGGAAAAAATTGGGATAGAGGAAGTCTATTTATTTTAAAAGGAGACAATTTAAAAAATGAAAATTTTGTCAAATCATTAGAAGAATTAGTGTCTAAATTCAACAAAGAATTATTCGTTATAAAAACAGGGTATTCCTCTGCAGGACCGGACTTAGGAGCTGATGAAATCATTTTAATTAAAGCGCCAAAAGTTGCAGTATTAAGAAGTGATTCTGCCTCTGCATATGCCTATGGTGAAGTATGGCACTTTTTTGAACAACAATTACATTACCCTCTTTTGCAATTAGATCAAAAACAACTTCTTAGAGGGCTAGATGAAATTGATGTACTTATTTTACCCCATGGCTATTATTCTAAAATTTCAGACAATACAACTGATAATGCCCTCAAAGCATGGATACAAAAAGGAGGAAAGCTTATTGCTTTAGCAGGAGCATTAAAACGTTTTGCCCAAGCTGAAGGATTTGTATTAAAGAAAAAAGAAATAGAAGATCGAAAAACCACAACAATTCAATATGGTGACTTAGAACGTCAGGCCATGAGTGATATAACAACTGGGAGTATTTTTGAGGCTAATTTAGATAAAACACACCCTTTAAGTTACGGAATTGAACAATACTACACTCTTAAACTGGATGAATCTGTATATGAATTCATTGAAAATGAAAATAATGTAGCAACACTTCCTGAAAACACAAAACCAATTTCTGGGTTTATGGGATATTATGCCAAACAACAGCAAAAAAATACGCTCTTATTTGGTGAAGAATCTGTTGGTAATGGACGTGTTATATATTTTGTGGATAATGTCCTTTTTAGAGGATTTTGGTACAATGGTAAAATGGCCTTTTCAAATGCGCTATTTTTCTAGATGGTCATTGCACTTAATTCTTAAAAAATATTAAAGACTGGGTTTTCCGACTAAATCAAAGTCGTTTGCTTCAATTATTTCTACAGAAACAAAATTTCCAGGTTTTAAATAATAAGATGTTGCGTCTATCCATACCTCATTGTCTACATCAGGAGAATCCATAAAAGTTCGACCAACGTAATGCGACCCTTCTTTTCGATCTATCAAACACTGAAATGTTAACCCAACTAGAGATTGATTGAGTTCCCAAGATATTTGAGATTGAATTTCCATAATTTCATTCATCCTTTGAACCTTTACTTCATGAGGAATATTGTCTTCTAAACCAAAAGCATGTGTATTTTCTTCATGGCTATAGGTAAAACAACCTAAACGTTCAAATCGCATTTCTTTTACCCAGGCCTTAAGTGTTTCAAAATCACTTTCTGTTTCACCTGGATACCCTACAATTAGGGTTGTACGTAATATAATTCCAGGAACTTCAGCTCTAAATTTTTTGAGTAATTGAGTTGTTTTCTCTTTAGTTGTTCCTCTGCGCATCGATTTTAATATCGGATCAGCAATATGCTGTAAGGGAATATCTAAATACAAACAAATTTTAGATTCCTCACGTATTACCTGAAGAACATTCTCTGGAAAGCCGGTAGGAAAAGCGTAATGTAAACGAATCCATTCAATACCATCAACATCAACTAAGGCATGAAGTAAATCAGCTAATTTTCTCTCTTTATAAAGATCTAATCCGTAATAGGTTAAATCTTGCGCAATTAGAATTAATTCTTTAACCCCATTTTGGGCCAATTTTTGGGCTTGAGTTACTAATTCTTCAATGGGAGTTGAACGGTGTTTTCCACGCATCAACGGAATGGCACAAAAAGAACAAGGGCGATCGCAACCTTCTGAAACTTTAAGGTACGCAAAATGTTTTGGTGTTGTTAAAATTCGTTCTCCAACCAATTCGTGTTTATAATCAGCCCCCAATACTTTCAATAATTGTGGAAGATCTGTTGTGCCAAAATACTCATCCACTTGAGGAATTTCCTTTTGTAAATCAGGTTTATATCGTTCACTTAAACATCCGGTGACATACACTTTATCAATATCACCTGCCTCTTTTCGCTGTATTTGTTCAAGTATTGTATTAACAGATTCTTCTTTAGCATTATCTATAAAACCACAGGTATTAATGACAACAATATTTCCTTCTTTTTCATGCACCACTTTTTTATTATTTGCACGAAGTTGGCCCATAAGAACCTCTGAATCATACACATTTTTAGAACAACCTAATGTAATGACATTAATGGTATTTTGATCTGTTGATTTTGTTCTCATACTAAGGATATAACTTGGGTGCTTTTCGCGATGGGCAAACATACTCAAAACCAGCAGCCAATTCAAAAAGTAGATTTTCTTTTTTGGAGGGTGCAATTAATGTTAAGTTTTGAGGTTCGCCAACAGTTGAATATCCCATAGGAACACCTAACGCAGGATAGTGGGCCATGGCAGCAAATCCTGCCGATCTGTTGTCAATCGAAAGTATAGCATCCAACTGATGTTGATACATTGGAATTGAAAAATACGATATTGCCTCATCCATCATTTTCATTTTTTCCTCTTCAAACTCACTTTTAGTAACAATTGTAGTTGCTACTCTTTCAAATATTTCTTGTCCATAGGGTAGGTGAAGTAATGAATCCTGTTGATTATAGGAGACAATGTCTGCAACGTTTTTTACTTTAACTTCATTACCCGCAAACTTTTGAATATAAAGAGGTAAATCTTCTGCCATATCAACATCTAATAGAGTACGAAAAGAAGTTAATGTGATTGAGGGAGGATCAATTGTAAAAACCTCTGCTCCAGCTTCTTTTAATTTAGATACAGCTATTTTCATTAAACTATCATCTTCAAAATCTCTAATAACACCAAGTCGTTTTCCTTTTAATAGTTGAGAAAAATCTCTTGGTAAGTTTATAGGTTCCGATTCATAACTTAAGCTGTCAGTAACATCTTTTCCAATTATGGTATTGTATAAAATAATAGCATCAATCACATTTTTAGCCATCGGTCCTGCCGTATCCAATGAACTTGAGATAGGCACAATACCACTTCTACTCACAGCTCCAATTGTAGGTTTAAGTCCAACTACACTATTTTTCCCTGAAGGGGATAAAATTGATCCCGAAGTTTCTGAACCTAATGCTGCTACGGCATAATTTGCAGCCACAGCTACCCCACTTCCTGAACTAGAACCCCCTGTTTCAAATTGTCTTCGCCCGTAAGGATTTAAGGTTTGTCCCCCAAGTGCACTATTCCCCACCGGACAACCCTGACAAAAATAGTAAGCCCACTCACTAAGATTAAGTTTTCCGAGTATTAATCCCCCCTCTTGTCTTATTTTTTGAATAATAAAGGCATCTTTTTTTGGATAATTCGCTTTAAAAACTTCAGCACCTGCGGTAGTTGCCATTGGAGTGACATCAATATTATCTTTTATTAATAAAGGCATTCCAAAAAGTGAATTATGAACCTTTTCAGTTCGGTTTCGATCGCATAATCGGGCTTCTTTTAAAACGTTGGGGTTTAAAGAAATTAAAGCATTTAGATAAGTATCACGATTCATTTCGTAAGTATAAATTCGATACAAATAAAAAAGCGTTAATGCTTCATAGGTTAGGTTTCCCTGACTGATATGACCTTGAATTGTGGGTATATTTTGCTCTAAAATTAAAGGCTTTAACTTTTCATATTCTTCAGAAGTAAAAGAAGCAAGTTCTTTTACAAAAGGTTGAAATAAATAATTGCGATCGGAATGTTGAGATTGTATTCTTTTGTATCGCATACGCTGAATTGGGTGGTCTTGATTGGCCTCTAACTCTGCAGTTTCATCATAAGCATTCCAAACTTTTAATGGAGGTGTAGAAGTACATCCTAAAAAGAAAGCAAAAACTATAAATCGAATTAAATTCATTTTAAGTGTTGTTTTAAAAAAGCTATAGTTGCTAAGGCAACTTCATCAAATTTATTGGTAGTGATGTACGAAGTAATGACATGATCAGCTACATCAGGAAATGCTATTTTTTCTTTTAATGCCTTTGGTGTTCCTAATTGATCAAACATTTTTAGCATAGCAGGTACAGAAACAACCTTGTCTTGTAAACTGTCATTTTTATAGTAATAAGCCAAAAGTGTAGGGACAGTAACTTTTTGAAAGGTTGATTTTCTCATTTTTAGGTCCAAAAATTTTTGCATATGCAATAAACTTTCTAATCGAGTTTTTGTGGTCCAATACATTTTCTTTTCTTCACTTGGACCGTCCATAAAATGATAATTTCCACCCTTCATGAAACGAGCAATTTGCAAGCCCCACGGTCTAGATAATATTTTAGAGGTGTTACTATACAAGGCAATATTTGGGCTGTAAAGTACTAAAGCTGCAATATCAGGATCATTGGCTAAACTAAGGGCTAGCGCACCCCCATGCGATGTTGCTAGAACGATAACCTGATCTCCCAATTCTTTTGCTATAGCCAAAGCTTCTTTCCCTGAATTCCAATATGCTTCATTATTAAATTCTAACATAGGCTCTGCTTCCTCTAAACCATGTGCATACAATCTAGGTATATAAAGATTTGCTTCTAAAGCCTGTGCAACCATGTTATGTACAGGTTCACCTTCTTTTCCAGAGGCTGTAAATCCATGTAAATAAAGTACCGAATATTTTGTTTTTTTGGGGATGGAATCTTTAAAAAGAATTTTTGATGCATTTCCATGACGAACATTCCCAACTTGTTCTTCTTTTTGGTTAATCCAAGTTTCTAATTCTTGAATTGGAACATCAATAATTACAGGTGTAGGATCAAAATTAGGTTTTTCTACTCGAGGACCTAATAAATAGATCGCTCCCAAGAGTAAAACAATTATAGATAAACTTCGTAAAAATTTAATTATGATTTTCATGGAGTAGTAAAGAGGGTTTTTACAAAGGTTGGGGCATCAAAAATTTGTAAATCATCTATTCCTTCCCCAACACCTATATATTTAACAGGGATTTGAAATTGGTCAGATATCCCTAAAAGTACTCCTCCTTTTGCAGTACCGTCCAATTTAGTAATTGCTAAACTATTAACTTCAGTAGCAGCAGTAAATTGCTTAGCTTGTTCAAATGCATTTTGCCCAGTTGAACCATCTAAAACCAATAAAACTTCATGGGGGGCTAGGGGAATCACTTTATCCATAACACGTTTCACTTTTGCCAATTCATTCATCAAATTGACTTTATTATGTAAACGTCCGGCAGTATCAATTATCACTACATCACTATCCTGAGCTTTAGCAGATTGTAAAGTATCAAATGCAACAGATGCAGGATCACTTCCCATTTGTTGTCTTACCAAAGGTACTTTTACACGATCAGCCCAAATTTGTAATTGATCTATTGCGCCTGCTCGAAACGTATCTGACGCTCCTAGTAGCACTTTTTTATCCTTTTTTGAAAAAAAATGGGCTAATTTTCCAACAGTAGTAGTTTTACCTACACCGTTTACACCTACAACCATAATAACATAGGGCTTATGTTTTGATTCTTCTTTAGGACCTTTATTTGTATCTCCCAATAATGTTATTATTTCTTCCCCAATCATTTTCATAAGATCGTTGGAATTCAGAAACTTATCTTTGGCAACTCTAACTTCAAGTGCTTTTATGATCTTTAAAGTTGTAGCTACCCCAACATCTGATTGGATAAGGGCATCTTCTAGTTCATCTAGTAAATCATCGTCAATCTTGGTCTTACCAACCACAACCATACCCAACTTGGATAAGAATGATTTTTTTGTGGCACCCAACCCTTCTTCCAGTTTTTTCTCGTCTACTCTTGAAAAAAAATCTCTTAGTTTTCCCATCTAGTTATTAAATAAAAAAAGCTACTTTAAAAGTAGCTTTTATTTTATGATTCTTCAAACGATTATTGTTTACTCAGCCATTGTTCTGCTACATCAGGAGGAACAATTGCCTCAACAAAGCTATAAGAGGTGTTGTCTCCTTTTTTAACCATTTTAATGGCTTTAGTTAATTTTTTTGACCCAGTTTGTAATGTTGCTACGGATTTCTTTGCCATGACTACTTAATTTCTTTATGAACCGTCATTTTCTTTAAAATGGGGTTGAATTTTTTAATTTCTAAACGCTCTGGGGTATTTTTTTTATTCTTAGTAGTAATATAACGTGAAGTTCCTGGTTTTCCAGATTCTTTTTGTTCTGTACATTCTAAAATAACTTGAACTCTACTTCCTTTTTTTGCCATGATATTAACCTTTATAGTATCCTTTTTCTTTCGCTTCTTTCAAAACAGCAGATATTCCTTTTTTATTTATTGTTTTTAAAGTCGATGTTGAAATGCTAAGAGTTATCCACTTATCTTCTTCAGGAATAAAAAAACGTTTTTTGATAATATTAGGGTCAAAACGTCGCTTCGTTCTGTTTAACGCGTGAGAAACGTTATTACCGAACATTACGCGTTTTCCTGTTAATTGACAAACTTTTGACATGATCGTCTGATTTATGTGGGTGCAAATTTACTGTTTTTTACAGAGTAACAAAATTGTTTATGAAAAATAAATGTATTTATTTTAAATGTTGCAGTACGAGCTCTAAGGCTTTTTGAACCGCTTTATGAATGACCCGTTCACGGTGGTTCCCAAAAACAAATTTTTCACTAATAACTTTTGATTTAGAAGCTACTGCTATCCAAACAGTACCAATTTCTGCATCAGCATCACCTTTAGTTGGGCCAGCATTACCAGTTGTTGCAATTGCATAATCTGTATGATAGTGTTTTTGTACATTTTTTGCCATAGCTTCAGCAACGGGTTGACTGACAACACTGTGTTGATCAATTAATCTTTTTGGAACACTCAATAAATCTATTTTGGACTGTGTATGATAAGCAACAACACCCCCTTTAAAATAAGCTGATGCTCCTGGAATTGAAGTAAGCAACGTAGCAATTTGACCTCCTGTACAACTCTCCGCTAAAGAAAGGGTAGCTTTTTTTTGAATAAATTTTCTGTGAACAATTTGTTCTATAGAGTCTTCGTCTCTACCAACGTAAATATCTTTGATTATGGGAATTAATTTATCTATTTCAGCCTCCATCCGTTCTGTCAATTCAATACTATTGAAATCTTTTCCAGAAAGACGTAAACGGACTTTTCCAAAATTAGGCAAATAAGCAAATTTTAATCCTCTAGGCAGTTCATTTTCCCAATGAATCAGTCGTTCTGCAATTGCACTTTCCCCTAGACCATAAGTTTGAATTGTAATGTGCTTGATGTAAGGGAGCGTATATTTTTCTTTTAAAGCAGGAAGTACGTGATTGTTCACTAAGGCCTTCATTTCAAATGGAACTCCTGGAAGGGCAATAATAACTTGATTATCTTTTTCAAACCACATTCCTGAAGCTGTTCCGTGTTCATTTTTTAAAATTCTCGCTTTTGAGGGTAAAAGTGCTTGTTTTCTATTTTCTTGATTTATAGGCGTTGTTACATAAGAAGAAAAAATGTGCTCTATATGTGTTTTAATTTCCTGATTTTCAACTAAAATATCATTAAAATACACACAGAGTGTATGCTTGGTAATATCATCTTTTGTTGGCCCTAATCCACCGGTCAATAGAATAATTTGAGCTCGTTTTTTTGATTCATCAAGTGCCTCAATAATAGCTTCTTTTTGATCAGAAATACAACTAATTTGAACAACTTCGATACCAATACTGTTTAAAGCTTTGGACAAAAAAACAGCATTAGTGTTTACAACTTGACCAATTAATAATTCATCGCCAATAGATAGAAGTTCAGCTTGCATCATTTAATTTTAAGAGTAAATGCAGAAGTAGATTCAATAAAGCCTTCTAAACTATCATTTGGAGATACAGGACCAACACCTTCTGGGGTTCCCGTAAAAATAACATCACCGATTTTTAAGGTGAAAAAGGTTGAACAATAGGAAATTAATTCATCTATTTTCCAAAGCATTTGAGCCGTATTCCCCTCTTGGACAGTCTTTCCATTTTTTTGTAATGAAAAAGAAATTGCATTTAAATCTTGAAATTTATTTTTTTCAATCCAATCACTTATAAGGCAAGAGCCGTCAAAAGCCTTGGCTTTTTCCCAAGGTAATCCTTTTGATTTAAGATCAGCTTGTAATGTTCGTGCAGTAAAATCAATTCCAAGTCCAATTTCATCGTAGTATTTCGAGGCATATTTTGGTTCAATATGCTTTCCTATTTTTTTAATTTTCACTACAATTTCTACTTCATAATGAATGTCTTGGCTAAAGTGGGGTATAAAAAAAGGTTGATTTTTTTGAAGTAAACTGGTGTCTGGCTTCATGAATAAGACGGGTTCAGAGGGAAGCTCATTTTTTAATTCTAAAATATGAGCACTATAATTTCGACCTACACAAATTATTTTCACTATTACGGTTTTGAATTCAAAGTTTGTAGTCGAATTTCAGTCAATAATTTTTTAGTATACAGAGGAAAATCAGCATTTAAAACCCATCCAAAATATCCGGGTTCTGTATCAAGAACTTCAGTAACCTTTCGCCCTTTATGTTTTCCAAAACCAAAGCACATTTCTTCATTCTTATCGTAAACAATAAAACCAGCAAAATCAGCTGTTTTTCTACGAGTACTAAAGGCATTTAAAAAATCTACTGTGGGTTCTAATGTGTTATATCGCTCCAATTGGGCCAATAATACTTGGTGTGTGGCTTCTGTATCGGCTAATGCGGAATGGGCATCTTCTAATTCTTTGTGACAATAAAATCGATAAGCAGCAGAAAGTGTTCTTTCTTCCATTTTATGGAAAATAGTTTGAACATCAATTGTTTTAATTTTCTTAAAATCAAATGAAATATTAGCACGTAATAATTCTTCAACAAGTAATGGCAAATCAAACCGATCCGAATTAAAGCCTGCTAAGTCACATCCTTTTATAAACGTATAAATCTCTAGTGATTTTTCTTTGAATGTTGGTGCATTGGCTACCATTTCGTCTGTAATTCCATGAACGGCTGTGGCTTCAGCAGGAATTGATTGTTCAGGATTTATTCGCCACACTTTGTTTTCTTGTATATTATCGGGTAAACATTTCACAATGGCAATCTCTACAATTCGATCTTTGGAAATATCGGTTCCTGTTGTTTCTAAATCAAAAAAACATAGAGGACGTGTTAGGCTGAGTTTCATACTTGATGTTTAAAAGGGCAAATGTTCGTCCCAGTTTTCTAAATATTCAGTTACTTTTTGAACAAAAAGCCCACCAGTTGCCCCATTGATAATGCGGTGATCATAGCTATGAGTCAAAATTACCTTTCTGCGTATTCCAATAAAATCTCCTTCTTCAGTCTCAATAACTGCTGGCATTTTTCTAATTGCTCCGATAGCGAGTATCCCTACTTGAGGTTGATTGATAATTGGAGTTCCCATTATTGATCCAAAATTTCCAATATTGGTAATTGTGTAAGTTCCTCCTTGAATTTCATCGGGCTGTAATTGATTCTTTCTTGCCCTATTAGATAAATCATTTACTGCTTTTGCCAAGCCTATTAAGTTCAAATGATCTGCATTTTTGATTACAGGTACTATCAAATTACCATCAGGTAATGCAGTTGCCATTCCTAAATTAATTTGTTGTTTAATAATGATTTTATCCTCTTGTAAACTGCTGTTTAATTCCGGAAAATCACGAAGGGCTTTTATGACTGCGGTCATAAACAAGGGTGTGAATGTCAATTTTTCATTAACTCTCGACTCAAAAGAGTCTTTAACTTTACTTCTCCAGTTCCATAAATCAGTTACGTCAGCCTCAATAAAAGATTGAACATGAGCAGCAGTTTTTATACTCGAACTCATGTGTTCAGAAATCAATTTTTCCATTCGGGTTAGTTCCCTAAAGCTTTCTGTAGCAGATGTTAAAATAGGTTTTGATATTGTATTAGGGGAAGGATTAGGATGTGTTTTTTCTGGAGTGACACCTTTACTTTTGATATAATTTAAAACATCATTTTTGGTTACCCGTTGGTCTTTTCCAGTACCTAAAATTTGATCAAGCTCCAACTGAGTAATTCCTTCTTCTTTCGCAATATTTCGAACTAATGGGGAATAAAATCGAGATGCATTTGAAAATACTTGAGAAGAAACTATTGTTTCTGATTTAGCCAATGGTTTGGTTAACTCTTTTTCTACTATTCCAGGAATGTCCTCCTCATGAAATAATGATGTTTTGGGAAGTTCTACTTGAAATATTTCTGAAAAAGACTGTTTTTGCAAGCCTTTTTGTTCTACATCAGAATTATCTTCACCTAAAGTTTCAATAACCAAAAGAACTTCACCAACTTTAATTGTTTCATTTTCTAAGCATCGTTTTTCTAGCAAAATACCTTCTACCTCAGAAGTGACATCAGTATCAACCTTATCAGTTGCAATTTCAACAATTGGTTCATCAATAGCTATGGTCTCTCCTATCTCTTTCAGCCATTTGGTGACAGTAGCTTCAGCTACACTTTCTCCCATTTTTGGCAATTTTAAAAGATATTGTCCCATACTTATTTTTGTTTTGCAAAAGTATCAAATTTTCAATGAGTGAAAGGATTTATCACTCTAATCCTTATTAACTTTTTGACAAAGAGGCCTCAAAAGGGATTCGGGCTAAAAGTGAACGACCTAATGTAATTTGATCGGTATATTCCAATTCGTCTCCAACGGGAATTCCTCTTGCAATAGTAGAAGTTTTAATGCCAAATGACTCCAACTGTTTATAAATGTAATAATTTGTTGTGTCAGATTCCATTGTCGCGCTTAGGGCAAAAATAATTTCCGACACTCCTCCTAGTTTCACTTTTTCAAGTAAAGAAGGAATAGTCAAATCTTGAGGTCCAACTCCTTCCATGGGCGATATGACCCCTCCTAATACATGATAAAGTCCGTGATATTGACTCGTGTTTTCTATAGCCATTACATCACGTATATCTTCTACCACGCATAACAAAGAGTGGTTTCTTTTTGGGCTAGCACAAATTTCACAAAGGGGCATATCCGAAAGGTTATGACACTGTTTGCAAAATATTACCTTCTCACGTAAACGAACTATTGAAGAGGCTAATTCATGAACGTGCTCCTCTGGTTGTTTTAATAAATGAAGAGCCAAACGAAGGGCGGTTCGTTTTCCTATACCTGGAAGTTGCGCAATTTCATGAACTGCATTTTCCAATAATTTTGATGAAAATTCCATGGTCAAATTTACAACATTTGGGTTGTATTTCCTTTTGTATCTTTAGGCTTTAATCCTATTATGATAACACCACTATTTATCTTAAGCCTTATCATCGGTTACTTCTTAATTTTAATTGGTATTGCCCACTGGACAGGAAAAGAAGACACAAACGAAAGTTTTTTTACGGCCAACCGAAATTCTCCTTGGTATTTAGTTGCCTTTGGTATGGTAGGTGCTTCGCTTTCTGGGGTAACATTTATCTCGGTTCCTGGTTGGGTAGAATCTTCTCAGTTTACTTATTTTCAAGTGGTAATGGGGTATTTGGTTGGTTATTTTGTTGTAGCTTTTGTTCTCCTACCTATTTATTACAAAAACAATCTTACTTCAATTTATGAATATCTAAATAATCGATTTGGACCTCAAAGTCATCGTGCAGGGGCGTTTTTCTTTTTTGTTTCTCGTGTATTAGGGGCGGCTTTTCGTTTATTTTTAGTGGCTATCGTTTTACAACAATTCATTTTTGATGCATGGAATGTCCCTTTTGAATTTACTGTAGTATTATCAATTCTACTCATATGGGTATACACTCAAAAAGGTGGAATTAAAACCATTGTATTTACTGATACTTTACAAACATCTCTTATGATTCTTTCAGTAGTACTTTCTATTTTTTACATTCAAAAAGCTATGAATTGGACTTTTTTTGAGTTTATTTCTTCTTCTGAACTTGAGCCCTTTAAAAAAATATTTGTGACCGATTCACTTTTGAGTAGAAATCATTTCTTGAAATCTTTTATTGGAGGGGCTTTTGTTACTATATGTATGACTGGCCTAGATCAAGATATGATGCAAAAAAACTTAAGCTGTAGAACCCTTAAAGATGCTCAAAAAAATATGGTAGTCTTTAGTTTTGTTTTAGTTTTTGTTACGGCTTTGTTTATGATATTGGGGGCATTATTATTTATTTATGCTAAAAATGCTGGAATCGGACTTCCCTTATTAGACGGTCAACCCAAAACCGATTTATTGTTCCCAGAAATTGCTTTTAATGGTAATTTAGGAATAGCGGTTGGAGTTACTTTTATTTTAGGACTTATTGCAGCGGCCTACAGTAGTGCTGACAGTGCATTAACATCTTTAACCACCTCATTTTGTATCGATTTTTTACATTGGAAAAATTATACTCCTAGCGCACAAAAAAAACTGCGTAAGCAAGTCCACATAGGCATGAGTCTTTTACTTATTGCTGTTGTAATTTTATTTAAATATGTGCTCGATCGCAATGTCATTGACGGACTATTAACGGTGGCGGGGTACACTTATGGGCCCTTACTTGGCTTATTTGCCTTCGGAATTTTTACAACTTATCAAATAAAAGACCGATACGTTTGGGCAGTTGTTCTTGGTGCACTGCTAATAATAAGTGTTTTTGGTAGTTTGGATGCCTCCGTATTGGGAGGATATCAATTGGGGTATGAACTTTTACCACTTAATGGTCTTTTAACCTTTTTAGGACTAATACTGATTCGTAGAAAGGAGCACTAGAGTGCATGCGTTTTCCCACTGTATATAGTGTTGAGTTAACAGGGAACTCAAAGCAGGGTTTTCAGTACCCGGATTAAATAATACTCTTTTAGGTTGAATTGAAATGATATAATCGTAATATTCTTTTTGAAGTTCTGTTGAAATATATAGGGTTAGGGTATCAATATCCTTTAATGGTTCAAAGGCAGGAACAATAGGAATTCCATTTATTTCACCTTTTTTTATTCCCATAGGAATAACCTCTATCCCCTTTTCAGAAAGTAAACAAACTGCTCTATAAGCAGTTCGGGTTGGATTTGGACTAGCTCCAAGCACAAGGGTTCTTTTTCCTACCATTGAATCATGACACTACCCCATGTAAAACCACTACCAAATGCAGCTAAAACAACCTTAGTTCCTTGAACTACTTTGCCTTCTTCCCAAGCCTCAGTTAATGCAATGGGAATAGAGGCTGCAGTTGTATTCCCATACCTTTCTATGTTATTGTAAACCTGGTCGTCGGATAGACCAAATTTTTTCTGAACAAATTGGGCAATCCTTAAATTAGCTTGATGTGGAATAAGCATTCCTATATCTTCTTTTTTCCATCCTGCAGTAACTAACCCTTTATGAATAACTTCTGAAAAACGAACCACTGCATTTTTAAATACAAATTGGCCATTCATGTAGGGATAATACGAAATATCATCAGGGTTATTGGCAGATAAAATTTCAGGAACCCATCGACCTGTATTTGGTCCGATTAAAGACAATTCCTCTGCATATTTCCCTTCTGAATGAAGATGAGAGCAAAGAATCCCTTCATTTGAATTTTCAGTTCTTGTCAATACAGCTGCTCCTGCACCATCGCCAAAAATAACAGAAATGTTACGGCCTCGGGTTGTCATATCTAAACCTCCTGAATGATACTCTGACCCTATCACCAATACATTTTTATACATTCCAGTTTTGATGAATTGGTCAGCAGTTGCTAATGCATAAACAAACCCTGAACATTGCATACGAATATCCATAGCAGGGCAATCAGGAATTGCTAATGACTCTTGAACCAAAACTCCTGAACCTGGAAAATAATAATCTGGACTAAGTGTGGCAAACAAAATAAAATCAATGTCATTGGGGGTTAATCCAGCTCGTTCAATTGCTATTTTAGCGGCTTTTACTCCCATTACAGAAGTACTATTACCATCGCCTTTAACAATATGACGTCTTTCTTTAATTCCAGTACGTTCTTGAATCCAAGCATCAGAGGTCTCCATAATTTTTTCTAAATCAGCGTTGGTCACGATATTTTCCGGCAGATACTTCCCTAGACCTATAATTTTTGAATTAAACATTACAAAATTTTTATTGAAAATACTGCTTTTCCATTTGTTGCACAATTCATAATCAACACAAAAAAATATTTGTATTTAAATGTGCCATCTTGTCACAAATAATAAGTGTGGTATTTTTTTTGACATAAGTAGTTAATAAAATATAAAAACCATGAGTACAGGAAAAATTAATGTTGCTGTAGAAAATATCTTCCCACTAATCAAGAAATTTCTCTACAGCGATCATGAAATCTTTTTAAGAGAATTAATTTCTAATGCTACAGATGCAACAACCAAACTTAAACACTTGAGTAGTATTGGAGAATATAAAGGTGAACTTGATGATTTAAAAATTGAAGTTAAAGTAGATAAAAAAGGGAAGAAAATTCACATTCTGGATAGAGGAATTGGAATGACTGCTGAGGAAGTTGAAAAATACATTAATGAAGTTGCTTTTTCTGGTGCAGAAGAGTTTTTAGAACAATATAAAGATACAGCAAAAGACAGTGGTATAATTGGTCATTTTGGGTTGGGCTTTTATTCTGCTTTTATGGTTGCAGAAAAAGTAGAAATTATTACGAAATCACACAAAGAAAGTCATGCCGCGCATTGGGTTTGTGATGGGTCTCCTGAATACACACTTGAAGCTTCTGACAAAAAAGAGCGAGGGACAGAAATCATTCTCCATATTGCTAAAGACTCAAAAGAATTTTTAGAAGAATCCCGAATTCGTGAATTATTAGTTAAATACAATAAATTCATGCCAATACCGATTAAATTCGGAACGCGTGAAGAAACCTTACCACTCCCTGAAAATGCTCCAAAAGATGCTAAACGAGAGAGCAAAACAGTTGATCATATCATTAATAATCCAGAACCCGCTTGGACTAAAAAACCGTCAGAGTTAAAAGATGAAGATTATAAATCTTTTTACCGTGAACTCTATCCGATGCAATTTGAGGAACCCCTCTTTAATATCCACCTCAATGTAGATTATCCTTTTAATTTGACAGGGATTTTATATTTCCCCAAACTGAATAATGACTTAAATATTCAAAAAGACCGTATTCAGTTGTATCAAAATCAGGTATTTGTAACAGATAACGTAGAAGGTATTGTTCCAGAATTTTTAACCTTATTAAGAGGTGTAATTGATTCACCTGATATTCCCTTGAATGTATCTAGAAGTTACCTTCAAGCTGATGGAGCTGTAAAAAAAATCAGCAACTACATAACCCGAAAAGTTGCCGATAAACTTTTAAGTTTATTTAAAAATGACAGAAAAACATTTGAAGAAAAATGGAACGATATTAAGGTCGTGATTGAATACGGGATGTTAAGTGAGGATAAGTTTTATGAAAAAGCCGATGGTTTTGCCTTATATCCCACAACAGCAGGTGAGTATTTTACATTTGAAGAACTTAAAGAAAAGGTAAAAGAAATTCAAACTGATAAAGATAATAAACTGGTATTATTATACACATCAAATACAGAACAACAACACAGCTATATTAAACAAGCTGAAGATAAAGGCTATACTGTATTGCTTTTAGATTCTCCTATCATTGCTCATTTATTACAAAAAATTGAAGGAAGTCACGAGTCCATTTCTTTTGCTCGCGTAGATGGTGATACCTTAGAAAATTTAATTAAAAAAGACGAAACAGCAATTTCTAAGTTGTCAGATGAAGACAAAGAAAAACTCAAACCTATGATAGAAGAAGTCATCGGTGAAAACGGATATACCATCCAATTGGAAGCGCTAGACAGTTCTTCCCTGCCATTTGTTTTAACTCAACCCGAATTTATGCGTCGAATGAAAGAAATGCAAAAAACAGGAGGTGGAGGTTTTATGGGCTCAATGCCTGATATGTATAATTTAGTTGTCAATACCAATCATGAATTGATTGGTAATATTCTAAATACAAAATCAAATAAAAAGCGAAACCACTTGATTGAACAAGCTTTGGATTTGGCCAAACTTTCTCAAAATCAATTAAAGGGTGAAGCCTTAACAAGGTTTATTCAACGAAGTGTTGACTTAATAAAATAAACGCTACCGCCTTCGGGCGGTTTTTTATGAAAATTAGCAACAAGTACCTCGCAAAAAAATAGTGTATTTTTAAATCATGAACAAAATTGAAATCCCTGAAGATGGAACACCAGTTCATTTACCTAATGCAAAATTTCGGTATTTCAAACACTTTTTTTCTGTTCTAGAAGCCCAAAAGTTATTTACCAAATTAATGGATCAAACCCATTGGAAACAAGATCCAATTACTGTTTTTGGAAAAACCTATCCACAGCCTCGTTTAACAGCATTATATGCTCAAACACTTACCTCCTATAGTTATTCGGGTATTACAATGCATCCTCAGCCCATAACCCCTTTACTTTTATCTATCCAAAACAAAATAAATACGGTTTCTATTGAACCGTATACAACTGTTCTTCTCAATTTATATCGCAACGGCAAAGACAGTAATGGTTGGCATGCAGACAATGAAAGAGAATTAGGTTTAAATCCCCAAATTGCCTCCCTTAGTTTTGGTGCAGAACGTTATTTTCATTGTAAACACAAAACCCAAAAAGACTTACGTTTTAAATTTATTTTACATTCAGGGAGCTTATTGCTAATGGAAGGAGAAATGCAACATTATTGGCTTCATCAATTACCTAAATCAGCTAAAATAAATACACCAAGAATTAATTTAACCTATAGAAAACTCATTTAAAAAGTTCATCTAAAAGAGCAGCAAGTCGAATTCCTCCTTTTAAAAGTTGCATCCGCACTATATCGATGTACTGATAACGGTATTCATATCCAAGATTAGTGTCTTCTGGTAAGAATTTGTAAAGAGATTCTGCCATGGAATAAGACTCTGATACCCATTCTAGTAGTGAAGTATTCTTAATACGTTTCAATTCTAATAAAGTAAGGGAAGGTACGTTTTCTGCTATTTCAGTATAACTCATACCATGACTGTCTAAAATATCACTATCCCACACACGATGTAGATTTGAATTCCGCCCAAACCATTTTAATTTAATTTCATTACCTCCTCGATCTTCAGGTCTTGCCAAATGCATCGGCTGATGTAAATCGCCCACGAAATGAATTAAAAGCTTTAAATAAAAGACCTTATTTTCTTCAGATTCCGTAGGTGATTTAATGACTGATGAGCATATATTTATTGCTTGTACAATATCTCCTTTTGGGTTTTTTGAACTCTCAATGTAATTTGAATTAGTAGGAATATTCGCAAAATGCCATGTATAAAATTCAGTATAACGCTTATCGGATTTAATGTCGTCAGCAAAATTTGACACGTAGGCCAATGTAGCGCCCTCTAGTAATTTGGATATCTTTTTAGCCGTTCGTTTGGAAATGTGTTTTGAAGCAATTTCACCAACAACACGATGCCCAGTTTCCCCCCATGAATTGAATAGACTATTTGTATTCCCAAAAAAAAGAAACGGGACAAGAAAAAAAAACAATCGGATCATAGATTTTTTTTTGCTAAAATAAACCTTATTAAAAAGAAACTGTCATATTGAGATTAACTATTTTTGCCACTTAAAAATTTATATTGAAAAGTTCTCGTTTCAATTTTAGGATATATTTACTCCTATTAGTATTTCTCCCTAATTTTCTTAAAGCCCAAAATAAGGAATTAGTTGTTAGTGTTCCCTCTATAGATGAAATTTTAAAAATAGATGGAGTTGGAGATGAGATAGCTTGGAACAAAGCAAGATGGACGTCCGATTTTTGGATGTGGCGACCTACAGATACCTTAAAAGCAAATAAGCAAACTCGTTTCAAGATTCTTCGTGATGATTTCAATCTTTATTTTTTAGTTGAAGCACTTGTCGATGGTACTAATTTTACAACTCCAAGTTTGAAACGTGATTTTGATTCTTTTGGAGCTGATTATTTAACACTTCTTTTTGACACTTTTAGTGATGCTACTAACGCCTTTTCTTTTTCAACAAATCCTTTAGGTGTAAAGGCTGATGCTCTAATTTCAGGAGGAAATCAAAACTTTAGAACGGATAGAAATATTGCTTGGGATACTAAATGGAATGTAGAAACTCAGGTAGATAAAGAAAAATATACTGCCGAATTTAAAATTCCATTAAGTGCATTTTTTTATGATCATAACACTAACTATTGGCGCTTCAATATCATAAGAAGAAACACCCAAGGTAATGAGCACAGTGTTTGGATAAGAACTCCCCAAAATCAAACTATTGGGAATTTAGCTTTTATGGGAAAAATAGTTTTTGAGACTCCTTTAAATAAAGCAAAAAATCCAATTGCTTTAATACCTTTTATTACTAGTGCAGCTTTTAAAGACTACACAGTTGATGAATCGTCAATTTCTACAGCTGTTGGTGGAGATGCTAAAATTCCAATTGGTAACGCCTTAAATTTAGATTTAACCTTAAACCCTGATTTCTCACAAGTTGAGGTGGATGATCAAGTGGTTAACCTGACCCGTTTTGCAATATCGCTTCCAGAGAAAAGACAGTTTTTTACACAAAATGATGATCTTTTTAAAGATTTTGGTGCAGACCGTGAAGTAATTCCTTTTTTCTCAAGAAGAATTGGAGTGGCTGAAGATTTAAATGGGAACACAATTGAAAATAGAATCATCGCTGGGGCTCGATTGAGTGGTAAGTTAAATTCAAATTTAAGGTTAGGATTTTTAAATGTGTTAACCGATGCTGATGAAAAAAATGAAATCGCATCAAATATAAATACCGTATTTACCCTTCGCCAAAAAGTTTTTAATCGATCCAATATTAGTTTCTTTTTTATTGATCGGCGTACAACAGAAGAGTTTGATTTCATTAGTGAAAATGAAAAAAAGAATAGTGTTACGGGTATTGAATATAATTTAGCCTCTGCAGATAGTAAATGGATAGGAAGGGCATTTTTACATAAATCTTTTACTGAAGGATTGAATGGTGATGATTTAATTTCGGGACTTCGCCTAGGAAGAAATACATTAAATCATAGATTAGAAATGGAAGTCATTCATGGAGGAGAAGATTTTCGTTCTGATCTAGGCTTTTTTAGACGAACCGGTTTTCTTAAACTTTCACCAGAATACACGTACCGAATATATCCAAAAAACCCAAATGTAAATAGCATTGAATTTACACAACGTAATTTCTTTGTGTTTAACCCAACTATAGACTATAAATTAACAGATAGATGGTTAATGACATCCATCCAAAAACGCTACTTAAACAATACTAACCTACAATTTCAATTTACCCTCCGATACGAATACCTAACAGATGGATTTGATCCAACTCGAAGTGATGATGGTCTTAAATTACCCTCTAATTTTGGATATCAATTTTCTGATTTTGAAATATCTTATAGATCTGATCGAAGAAAACGTTTTAATTATAATACTCAGATTTCCTTTGGGAGTTTTTACAATGGAACAAAGTTCACAATAGAAAATGAATTTAATTGGAGAAAACAACCCATATTTAACGCTAGTATGCTTGTCAACTATAATGGCATTCGCTTGCCTAAGCCCTATAGCTCAAGAGATATTTGGTTGATAAGTCCTAAATTTGATTTTACATTTTCTAAAACTTTATTTTGGACTACGTTTATCCAATACAATACTCAGGGAGATAATTTTGGCGTAAATTCTCGCTTTCAATGGCGCTTTGCTCCCTTATCTGATCTTTTTCTTGTATACACAGATAATTATATTAGTTCTGATAATTTTTCACCAAGATATCGTAGTTTTAACCTCAAATTTACTTACTGGTTAAACCTATAAAAATGAATCACATATATTCTTCAGTCCTAGCCCTTATTATAGGGATCTTTATATTGAATATTGGTTGTCAAAGTGAAAATAAAGTCTCTTCTACCTCTCAAATGATTGTGAAAGGAAAAATTGATGGTTTAAGAAAAGGAACCCTTTACCTTCAGAAAATAGACGACAGCCTTTTGGTTACAATAGACTCGACAATTATAAATGGAAAGCCAGAATTTCAAATGATAACACCAATTGAAACAGCAGAGGTATTTTATTTGTATTTAGATAAAGAGGATGGAGATAGTTTAAATGACCGAATACTCTTTTTTGGCGAAAAAGGAACTATAGAAATTAACACCTTTTTAAAAACATTTGAAAGTAGTGCTAAAATTAAAGGATCAAAAAATCAAGAATTACTTCAAGAATACATAGCTACCAGTCGAAAGTTTAACGACCAAAATTTAGAATTGTTAAAACTATTTTATGAAGCACAAGGATTTGGAAACAAAGAAAAAGCCGATTCATTAGAACAGAAAATAGACAATTTGCTAAAACGACGTTATTTATATACCATCAACTTTGCTGCTAACCATCCTGATCAAAACATTGCCCCTTATTTGGCACTAACACAAGTATTTGATGCCAATCTTACCTTATTAGATTCGATTGCTGTAAAATTAACTCAAAACGTGCGTGAGTCAAAATACGGAAAAGAGTTTTTGCGTTTTATTGAAGAACGAAGAGCAGTAGAAGTTGAAAATTAAAGTTTAGCTGATTTTATTAAAAGATCAGTAATTGCTTTTTTCTTTTCTACTTGAATTGCTTTGAATTCTTTTTTTGTATCCTCCCCAGTATTAACGGCATTTATCTTAGCAATAAGACGATCAAATGTTTGAATTGCCTCATCAATAAGTTGTTCACTCTTCTTTAAATCTGCATCTGGATTAGATAGTTCCCACAAATAAATCTCTTCGATTATAAAACCGATATCATTATTAATGTCTTTTTTTAATTGTCGGATACTAGCCATTGCAATTTTTTTATTTAAATATAATAGAAATTTAATATAAAATAAAAATTAATTATTAGGTAGGTTTTTTTTAGGAAAGGTTTAACCTGAGAAAGTAACGAAATTACGTGGGGTCTCATATAGCGTTACAGAAAGATCTTGTTTCGTATTTAGATGTGGGCGTAATTTGGAATAAATTACAATAGCAATATTTTCTGCAGTGGGAATGAGATCAAAAAAATCTGCCACTTCTTCATTTAAATTTTTATGATCAAACACCTCTTCTACTTCTTTTTGAATAAGGTCTTTAAGAATTTTCATATCAATCACATACCCGGTTTCTGGATCAACTGTTCCTGTTACATGAACTATTAATTCATAGTTATGTCCGTGATAATGTGGATTTGCACATTTTCCAAATATAGATTCATTTCGTTCTTGATTCCAATCTTTTCGATAAAGGCGATGTGCTGCATTAAAATGAGCTTTTCTACTAACCGTAACTTTCACTGAATTGATTTTATATGAGTGTAAAATCGATTAAAAATGATGCGAAACCAAACCGTGTAGACATTTGGACGCTGTTCACAATCTTGTTGAATTGCATCAATATGCATCCATTTCCAATTTGATACTTCTTCTGGATTAATACTAGGATCTTCATTTGAATATCCTAATAAAACATGATCTAACTCATGTTCAGTTAATCCATTGTCAAAAGGGGCCTTATAAATAAAAGAGAACAATTCTGAAAGTTCAGATTTGATACCCATTTCTTCAAAAAGACGTCTATTACCTGCTTCAATATTAGTTTCCCCTTCACGCTGATGACTACAACATGTGTTCGTCCATAACCCAGGAGAATGGTACTTATTGAAGGCACGTTGTTGGAGTAATAATTCATTTTTCGAGTTTAGAATAAAAACAGAAAAGGCTCGATGTAAAACTGCTTTTTCATGAGCTTCCATTTTTGGCATAATACCCAAAGGGGTGTCATTGGTATCAACTAATATGACCTTTTCCTCTTTCATGCGATTCAAAATTAACGTAAATAATTACAAAAACCTATTCTCAAACGTTTCTCATCAGTAATGAATTATAGTACTTTTGCGAAAAATAAAATTCAATGGGGTTTATTGAAGAAATTAAACGACGACGCACCTTTGGAATTATATCTCATCCAGATGCGGGAAAAACTACACTTACCGAAAAACTTTTACTTTTTGGAGGAGCCATTCAAGAGGCAGGTGCTGTAAAGTCAAATAAAATAAAAAAAACGGCCACAAGTGATTTTATGGAAATTGAACGGCAACGTGGAATTTCTGTGGCGACTTCAGTACTGGCTTTTTTGTATAAAGACAAAAAGATCAATATTCTAGACACCCCTGGTCACAAGGATTTTTCCGAAGACACCTACAGAACATTAACTGCTGTAGACAGCGTCATTGTTGTAATTGATGTTGCTAAAGGTGTTGAGGAGCAAACCGAAAAATTAGTAGAAGTTTGCCGAATGCGTAATATTCCAATCATTGTTTTTATCAATAAATTAGATCGTGAAGGAAAAGATGCTTTTGATTTATTAGATGAAGTAGAACAAAAATTACACCTTTCAGTTACACCGATGTCATTCCCCATCGGAATGGGATATGATTTTAAGGGTATTTATAATCTCTGGAAACAAAATATTCAACTTTTTACCGGAGAAAACAAGCAAACCATTGGAAATAAAAAAGAGTTCAATTCACTAGACTCCCCTGAATTAGAAAAGGCCATAGGAGCTAAAAGCATTACCAAACTAAGAGAAGAACTTGAACTAGTTAAAGGAGTCTACCCTGTGTTTGATCGTAATTCTTATCTAGCAGGAAATCAACAACCTGTATTTTTTGGTTCAGCACTAAATAATTTTGGAGTGCAAGAACTTTTAGATTGTTTTGTAGAAATTGCCCCTTCACCACTCCCTAAAGCCTCTGAAGAACGTTTAGTCAATCCTTCAGAAAAACCGTTTAGTGGCTTTGTATTTAAGATACACGCAAATATGGATCCCAATCATCGAGACCGTTTAGCCTTTGTAAAAGTTGTATCAGGTACATTTGAACGCAATACGCCTTATCTCCATGTACGACACAATAAAAAACTTAAATTTTCATCACCTAACGCCTTTTTTGCAGAACGCAAA
This sequence comes from Flavobacteriaceae bacterium, assembly GCA_023257625.1. Taxonomy (GTDB): domain Bacteria; phylum Bacteroidota; class Bacteroidia; order Flavobacteriales; family Flavobacteriaceae; genus MS024-2A. The sequence continues at coordinate 62,134 of JALRBW010000044.1, forward strand.
GAAATTGTTGATGTTTCCTACCCTGGAGATATAGTTGGACTTCATGATACTGGAAATTTTAAAATAGGTGATACCCTTACTTCAGGCGAATTTCTTCATTATAAAGGTATTCCTAGTTTTTCTCCAGAACATTTCAGGTATATTAATAATGACGATCCAATGAAATCAAAACAATTATTCAAAGGAATTGATCAATTAATGGATGAAGGAGTTGCCCAATTATTTACATTACACCTTAATGGTAGAAAAATTATTGGAACCGTAGGTGCTCTTCAATTTGAAGTTATTCAATACCGATTACTACATGAATACAGTGCAAAATGCAGTTACGAAAATGTAAATATATATAAAGCGTGTTGGGTTGAGGCTAATCCTAATTCTTCAGATTTTAAGGAGTTTAAAAGAATAAAACAAAAGTTTTTGGCTGAAGACAAGAGTGGGCAATTAGTTTTTTTAGCCGATTCCGCATTTTCACTTCAAATGACAAAGGATACCTATAAAGAAGTTAAGTTTCATTCTACATCAGAGTTTTAATAAAAGTAGACAAATAAAAAAACCGCAATATTAATTGCGGTTTTTTTATTTATGCCTCTCCTGTTGGCCCAAAATTCAAGGGTATTGGAGGAGGTTCATTGTTTATTGTAATTTCTCCATGTGTTGATTCATAACGCTTAATATTGTCACCAAGTGCTTTGTGAAAGCGCTTGGCATGTTCAGGGGTTAAAATCACACGAGATTTTACTTTAGCTTTTGGTGCTCCTGGCATTACAGCAATAAAATCTGTTATAAACTCGGAGTGAGAGTGATTGATTATAGCCAAATTTGAGTATACACCATCGGCTATACTTTCATCAATGGCAATATTCAATTGATTTTCTTTTGGGGACTTTTTATCACTCATAACTAAAAGCTAATTTCTTCTTCTTTATCAATTAATAAGCTATTGTATTCTTCTTTAGATCCAACAATAATATCATTGTATGCTCTAAGACCCGTTCCTGCAGGTATTTTATGTCCAACAATTACGTTTTCTTTTAGACCTTCTAAATAGTCAACTTTACCATTCACAGCTGCCTCATTTAAAACTTTTGTAGTTTCTTGGAAAGAAGCTGCTGAAATAAACGATTTAGTTTGTAATGATGCTCTTGTGATTCCTTGTAATTCTGGAGTTCCAGTTGCAGGAGATACTTCACGTGCTACAACTAAAGCTTTATCTTCCCGTTTTAACATTGAATTCTCATCGCGTAAATGACGTGCTGATATTATTTGACCAGGTTTAAGTGTTTGGGAATCACCTATATCTTCTATAAACTTCATTCCGTATAAAGCATCATTTTCTTTTACGAAATCATGCATAAATACCAATTGGTTTTCAAGAAAAATTGAATCTCCAGGATCAAGGACCCGAACTTTACGCATCATTTGCCTTACAACTACTTCAAAATGTTTGTCATTAATTTTAACACCTTGTAAACGATAAACTTCTTGTATTTCATTAACTAAATACTGTTGCACTGCAGCTGGACCTTTAATACGTAAAATATCTTCAGGAGTAATCGATCCGTCAGACAAAGGCATACCCGCCTTTACGAAATCATTTTCTTGTACTAGAATTTGATTTGATAGTTTTACTAGGTATTTTTTAATATCACCGAACTTTGATTCTACCACAATTTCACGATTACCTCTTTTGATTTTTCCAAAAGAAACAACTCCGTCTATTTCAGATACTATCGCTGGATTTGAAGGATTTCTCGCTTCAAATAACTCTGTTACACGGGGTAAACCTCCTGTAATATCTCCAGATTTAGCAGATTTTCTAGGAATTTTTACCAATATCTTACCTTCATCTATAGCATCCCCTTCATTTACAATAAGGTGAGCTCCAACAGGTAAATTATAGGAACGTAATATATTACCTTTTTTATCTACTATAGATAAAGTTGGAATTAACTTTTTATTTCTAGATTCAGAAATTACTTTTTCTTGAAATCCGGTTTGCTCGTCTATCTCTACTTGATAGGTTAGCCCTTGTTCGATATTTTCAAAAACAATTTTTCCAGTAAATTCAGAAACAATAACACCATTAAATGGATCCCATTGACAAATTACGGTATCTCTTTTAATGCTATCTCCATTTTTTACATGGAGTATAGATCCATAAGGAATGTTATTGGTACTTAAAACACTTTTTGTTTTAGCATCTAAAATTTTAATTTCTGTAGTACGTGAAATTACAATCTCAGTGTTTTTACCTTCAACATCTTTTCCTTTAACAGTTTTTAAATCTTCAATTTCAGCAATCCCATCAAACTTAGCAATAAGTTTATTTTCTTCAGAGATATTACCAGCAACCCCTCCAACGTGGAATGTTCTTAAGGTTAACTGTGTTCCAGGCTCTCCAATTGATTGTGCTGCAATAACACCTACAGCTTCTCCTCGTTGAACCATTTTTCCTGTGGCTAAGTTTCTACCATAACACTTTGCACAAATTCCTTGAGGGGCTATACATGTTAATGGAGACCGAACCTCAACTGCTTCAATAGGAGCTTTTTCAATTGCTTCTACATGAGCATCTTTAATTTCGTGACTAGCTTCACAAATTACTTCATTTGAACGTGGATCAATTATATCATGTAATGCAACACGCCCTAAAATACGCTCCCCTAATGTTTCTACAATTTCTTCGTTCTTTTTTAATGCACGAACTTCTAAACCACGTAATGTTTCGCAATCCTCAATATTAACTATTACATCTTGGGATACATCATGTAAACGACGAGTTAAATAACCAGCATCAGCAGTTTTTAATGCTGTATCAGCTAGTCCTTTTCGTGCTCCGTGAGTAGAAATAAAGTATTCTAAAATAGAAAGACCCTCCTTAAAGTTAGAAAGAATTGGGTTTTCAATTATTTCTCCTCCGCCAACATTTGACTTTTTGGGTTTTGCCATTAATCCGCGCATACCAGTCAACTGTCGTATTTGTTCTTTCGAACCTCTAGCTCCAGAATCCAACATCATGTAAACTGAGTTAAATCCTTGTTGATCTTCACGAATTCGTTTCATTGCAAGTTCAGTTAACATTGCATTGGTTGAGGTCCAAATGTCAATTACTTGATTGTAACGTTCGTTATTGGTGATTAATCCCATGTTGTAATTCCCGATAACACCTTCAACTTGGCTATTGGCTTCTTGAATTAAATTGATTTTTTCTTTAGGAATTATAATATCACCTAAACTAAATGACAATCCACCTCTAAATGCAAAAGTATAACCCATTTCTTTGATTTTATCAAGGAATTCAGCTGTTTCTGGTACACTAGTTACTTTAAGTATTTTTCCAATTATATCACGTAAGTTTTTCTTGGTCAATACCATATTAAAAAACCCTGCTTCTTCAGGCACCACCTCATTAAAGAGGACACGTCCTACAGTAGTCTCTATGATTTGATAGACTAATTTACCTTCATCGTTAAAATCTTTAGCACGAATTTTAATCATTGCATTAAGATCTACACGTTTTTCGTTATAAGCAATATGAACTTCTTCTACTGAATAGAAAATTAATCCTTCTCCCTTTACCTTATGTTCAGGGGTAGATTGTCTAGCTTTTGTCATATAATATAGCCCTAGTACCATGTCTTGTGAAGGAACTGTAATAGGTGATCCATTGGCTGGATTAAGTATGTTATGTGAAGCAAGCATTAAGAGTTGAGCTTCTAATATAGCTTCTGGCCCTAAAGGCAAGTGAACAGCCATTTGATCACCATCAAAATCAGCGTTAAAAGCAGTACAGACTAACGGATGTAATTGAATGGCTTTTCCTTCAATAAGTTTAGGTTGAAAAGCTTGAATTCCTAATCTGTGCAGAGTTGGGGCCCGGTTAAGTAAAACAGGGTGGCCTTTAAGTACATTTTCAAGGATATCCCAAACTACGGGCTCTTTACGATCAATAATTTTTTTTGCAGATTTCACTGTTTTTACAATCCCTCTTTCAATTACCTTTCGAATGATAAATGGCTTATATAATTCAGCGGCCATATCTTTTGGTAGTCCGCATTCATATAACTTTAACTCAGGACCAACAACAATAACAGAACGAGCTGAATAATCTACCCTTTTTCCTAGTAGATTTTGACGGAATCGACCTTGTTTCCCTTTTAGTGAATCTGAAAGAGATTTCAAAGGACGATTAGATTCAGTTTTTACAGCTGATGATTTTCGAGTATTATCAAACAAAGAATCTACAGATTCTTGAAGCATCCTTTTTTCATTTCGCAAAATCACTTCTGGGGCTTTGATTTCAACTAATCTTTTCAAACGGTTGTTTCGGATTATTACACGACGGTATAAATCATTTAAATCTGAAGTAGCAAATCGGCCTCCATCTAGAGGAACTAAGGGTCGTAATTCTGGCGGAATAACAGGGATTACCTTCATGATCATCCATTCAGGTAAATTTTCCCCTCTTTCATTTGCTTCGCGGAAGGCTTCAACAACTTGTAATCTTTTTAAGGCTTCTGTTTTTCGTTGCTTTGAAGTTTCGTTATTCGCTTTATGACGTAATTCATAAGAAAGCTCTTTAAGATCAATACGCGATAGTAAATCAATCAAACATTCTGCTCCCATTTTTGCAATAAACTTTTCTGGGTCATTATCGTCCTTATATTGATTTTCAGCAGGAATTTGTTCTAAAACATTTAAATATTCTTCCTCAGTTAAAAAATCCAAAGCTCGAAGTGGTTCACCCTCTTCATTTTTTGCAATACCTGGTTGGATGACCACATACCTTTCATAGTAAATGATCATGTCTAACTTTTTAGAAGGAAGTCCAAGTAAATAACCAATTTTGTTTGGTAATGATCGGAAATACCATATATGGGCTATAGGTACAACCAAGTTGATGTGTCCTACACGATCACGACGAACTTTCTTTTCAGTTACTTCAACACCACATCGGTCACATACAATTCCCTTGTATCTGATTCGTTTGTACTTACCGCAAGCACACTCATAATCTTTAACTGGACCGAATATTCGCTCGCAGAATAGACCATCACGCTCAGGTTTGTGTGTACGGTAATTAATTGTCTCAGGCTTAAGTACTTCTCCACGAGAACTTCCTAAGATTACCTCTGGTGAAGCAAGACCAATGGAGATTTTATTGAATTTTTTTTGAGTAATGATTTCGTTATTTCTAGCCATGGCTAAATAGTGTCTTAGTAATTATTTATTCTTCCAATCTAATGTCAAGTCCTAATCCTTTTAGTTCATGCATTAATACATTAAAGGATTCTGGTAATCCTGGCTCGGGAAGGGTTTCTCCTTTAACCACAGATTCATATGTTTTTGCCCTTCCAATCACATCGTCTGATTTTACGGTCAAAATCTCTTGGAGTGTGCTTGATGCTCCGTAAGCTTCAAGTGCCCATACCTCCATTTCACCAAAACGTTGTCCTCCAAATTGAGCCTTTCCTCCAAGTGGTTGTTGCGTAATAAGTGAATATGGTCCAATAGACCGTGAATGCATTTTGTCATCTACCATATGTCCAAGTTTTAACATGTAAATTACCCCTACTGTTGCAGGTTGATCAAAACGTTCCCCAGTTCCTCCATCATATAAATAGGTGTGACCGAATTGAGGTACATTCGCTTTTTCAGTCAAGGCATTGATTTCATCAATGGTAGCTCCATCAAATATTGGAGTAGCAAATTTTTGACCTAAATTTTGCCCCGCCCATCCAAGAACCGTTTCATAAATCTGACCGATATTCATCCTGGAGGGAACTCCAAGAGGATTCAAAACAATATCAACCGGTGTTCCGTCTTCTAAAAATGGCATATCTTCTTGACGTACAATACGAGCAACGATACCTTTGTTACCATGGCGTCCAGCCATTTTATCTCCAACTTTTAACTTACGTTTTTTGGCAATGTAAACCTTAGCTAACTTTTTAATTCCAGCAGGAAGTTCATCTCCTACACTAATGGTAAACTTCTCTCTACGAAGAGCTCCTTGCAGGTCATTTTCTTTGATTTTATAATTGTGAATCAAATCAGCAATTAAGGTATTAGTTTCATCAGAAGTGGTCCAAGAACCTTCAACAAGGTGGCTATAATCTTCAACTGCAGCGAGCATTTTAAGTGTATATTTTTTACCCTTTGGTAAAACTTCTTCACCTAAATCATTTAACACTCCCTGGCAAGTTTTTCCGTTTACAATTGAGAAAAGCTTATCTACTAAAACGGTTTTAAGTGCATCAAATTTTTTGTCAAAATCTGACTCTAAAGCGTCCATTTCTTGTTTTTCAAGACTTCGCTTACGTTTATCTTTAACTGTTCTAGTAAACAATTTTTTATCAATCACCACTCCTCTTAAAGATGGTGGTGCTTTTAATGATGCGTCTTTTACATCTCCTGCTTTATCACCAAAAATAGCGCGTAAAAGTTTCTCTTCTGGGGTTGGATCAGATTCTCCCTTTGGAGTTATTTTTCCAATTAAAATGTCCCCAGGATTAATCTCAGCACCTATTCGAATCATACCGTTTTCATCTAGATCACCCGTAGCTTCTTCACTTACGTTTGGAATATCGTTGGTCAGTTCTTCCGTTCCAAGCTTTGTATCACGGACATCAAGTGAATATTCATCAATATGAATTGAGGTAAAGATATCCTCACGAACAACTTTTTCTGAGATTACAATTGCATCTTCAAAGTTATATCCTTTCCAAGGCATAAAAGCAACTTTCATGTTTCTTCCCAAAGCTAGTTCACCCTCTTCAGTTGCATAACCTTGGCAAAGCACTTGCCCTTTAGAAACACGATCCCCTTTCTTTACAATTGGTTTAAGATTGATGCAGGTTCCTTGGTTTGTTTTTCTAAATTTAATGAGATTGTATGTTTTTGTGTCGCTATCAAAACTTACTAATTTATCTTGTTCAGATAAGTCATATTTAATTGATATTTTTTCAGCATCAACATATACTACTTCTCCGTCACTTTCAGCATTTATCAATACTCTTGAATCAGAGGCTACTTGTTTTTCTAAACCTGTTCCTACAATTGGAGATTCTGGTCTCAATAAAGGTACCGCTTGACGCATCATGTTAGAACCCATTAGGGCACGGTTGGCATCGTCATGCTCAAGGAATGGAATTAATGAAGCAGAAATTGAAGCAATTTGGTTAGGGGCAACATCAGTGTAATTTACCTGTTCAGGAGAAACTAATGGAAAATCTGCTTGATCTCTAGCAATTACTTTTTCGTCTGTAATTGCACCTGAATCATCTAAAGACACATTCGCTTGAGCTATCAATTGATTTTCTTCTTCTTCTGCACTTAAATAAAAGGTTTCTTTTAAGTTTACTTTTCCTCCTTCAACTTTTCGGTAAGGTGTTTCTATAAAACCTAAATTATTGACTTTCGCAAAAACGCTTAAAGATGAAATTAAACCAATGTTTGGTCCTTCTGGTGTTTCAATAGGACATAATCTCCCGTAATGAGTATAATGAACGTCCCGAACTTCAAACCCAGCACGTTCACGTGAGAGCCCTCCAGGACCTAAAGCAGAAAGTCTTCTTTTGTGAGTAATCTCTGCCAGTGGGTTGGTTTGGTCCATAAACTGAGATAACTGATTGGTACCAAAAAATGTATTGATTACCGAAGACAAAGTTTTTGCATTAATCAAATCTATTGGTGTAAACACTTCATTATCACGCACATTCATACGTTCTCTGATGGTTCGTGCCATTCGTGCTAATCCAACACCAAACTGTGATGATAATTGTTCCCCTACGGTTCTAACACGGCGGTTAGAAAGGTGATCAATATCATCAATCTCAGCTTTTGAATTAATTAATTCAATTAAGTATTTGATAATGGTTATGATATCTTGCTTAGTTAAAACTTGTTTTTCAATTTCTACATCCAAGCCTAACTTTTTATTCATCCTGTAGCGCCCAACTTCACCGAGGTTATAACGTTGGTCTGAAAAAAATAATTTGTCAATTATTCCGCGAGCCGTTTCTTCATCTGGTGGTTCTGCATTACGCAATTGACGGTAGATATGTTCAACCGCTTCTTTTTCAGAGTTTGTAGGATCTTTTTGTAATGTATTGTAGATGATTGCATAATCAGACATGTGTGCATCCACTTTGTGTAATAAAATGGATTTTACATTGGCCTCTATGATTTCATCTAAATGTTCTTTTTCTAAAACAGTATCCCGATCAATTATAATTTCATTTCGTTCTATTGATATTACTTCTCCAGTATCTTCATCAACAAAATCTTCATGCCATGTTTTTAAAACTCGAGCTGCAAGTTTTCTTCCAGTTACTTTTTTAAGCCCTGTTTTTGATACTTTAACTTCTTCAGCAAGATCAAATATTTCTAAAATATCTCGATCGTGCTCAAAGCCAATTGCTCTAAAAAGAGTAGTTACGGGTAATTTTTTCTTACGATCAATATATGCATACATTACGCTATTGATATCTGTAGCAAATTCAATCCAAGATCCTTTAAAAGGGATAACTCGGGCAGAATATAATTTTGTCCCATTAGCGTGAAAAGATTGACCAAAAAATACACCAGGAGAACGGTGAAGCTGAGAAACAACAATCCGCTCTGCTCCATTTATTACAAATGTTCCACTTGGAGTCATGTAAGGAATTGTACCTAAAAATACATCCTGTACAATGGTTTCGAAATCTTCATGTTCTGGATCTGTACAATACAACTTAAGGCGTGCCTTAAGCGGTACTGAGTAAGTCAACCCTCTTTCAATACACTCTTGAATTGTGTAACGTGGAGGATCGACAAAATAATCTAGAAATTCAAGAACAAATTGGTTCCGCGTATCTGAAATGGGAAAGTTTTCTTTGAAGGTATTAAATAAACCTTCTTCTTTACGCTCGTCTGTTTTGGCATCCAATTGAAAAAAATCCTGAAACGATTTAATTTGTATATCTAAAAAATCTGGATATTCAGGCGTGTGTTTAGCTCCCGCAAAGCTTATTCGTTGACTTTGAATATTAGGCATCTAACTTGTTTTTTAAAAGATCAAAAATGGGTGGGGCAATAACTAAAAAAGGGTAAAGGCCTTTGAAAAAAATATTCAAAGACCTATTCCTTTGTGGGTTAAGATTGAGATTACTTAAGCTCAACCTCAGCACCTGCTTCTTCTAATGACTTTTTAAGCGCTTCGGCTTCGTCTTTAGATACGCCTTCTTTCAAAGGACTTGGTGCACCATCAACTAAATCTTTTGCTTCTTTAAGCCCAAGACCTGTTAACTCTTTTACTAATTTAACCACTGCAAGTTTTGAAGCTCCAGCGGAAGTAAGTACAACATCAAACTCTGATTTTTCTTCAACCACTTCACCACCTGCGGCTCCAGCGACTGGTCCTGCTACTGCTACTGCAGCTGCTGCAGGCTCGATGCCATACTCATTTTTTAAAATGTCAGCTAACTCATTTACCTCTTTTACGGTTAAGTTTACTAACTGTTCTGCGAATTCTTTTAAATCTGCCATTGTATTTGTTTTTCTGATTTAAACGTTATTTATATTTTGAGTGCGTACTGATATTTGGTCAGGATTCGCGTTCTGAAAGCGTTTTAAGGATTCCAGCTAATTTCCCACCTCCTGACTGAAGTGCAGAAACCACGTTTTTGGTTGGAGATTGTAACAATGTGATAATTTCTCCAATCAATTCTTCTTTAGATTTTATTGCTACTAGAGCATCAATCTGATCATCACCGATATAAATAGCTTCTTCAATGAAGGCGCCTTTTAAAATAGGTTTGTTTGATTTCTTTCTAAAGGTTTGTATCACCTTTGCAGGTGCATTTCCCGTTTCGGAAAATAATAACGATGTATTCCCTTTAAGGATACTCGTCAACTCACCAAAGTTCTGGCCGGAAGCTTCCATTGCCTTAGCAAGTAAAGTGTTTTTAACCACTTGTAACTTAATATTCTCTTTGAAGCATGCGCGACGTAGTGCGCTTGTTTGAGTGGCGTCTAATCCAGCAATATCTGCTAAATACAGAGTTTTAACACCTGCTAACGCTTCTTTTAAATTCTCAATTGCTTCTGCTTTTTCTTGTCTAGTCATTGCTCGTGTCTTTTTGTATTAACCCACTTTGGTATCAACAGGTATACTTGGGCTCATTGTGCTGGACATAAAAATGCTCTTAACATAAACCCCTTTTGCGGTTGAAGGTTTTAACTTAATGATGGTCTTCAATAATTCGTCAGCGTTTTCGTAGATTTTTTGAGGATCAAAAGAAGCTTTCCCTATGGCAGCATGAACGATTCCCGTTTTATCTACTTTAAAATCTATCTTTCCTCCTTTTACATCACTTACTGCCTTTTTAATATCCATAGTAACAGTTCCAGTTTTTGGATTAGGCATAAGTCCACGAGGGCCTAAAACACGTCCTAAAGGGCCTAATTTCCCCATTACACTGGGCATGGTCACAATGACATCTACTTCGGTCCAGCCATCTTTAATTTTTTGAAGATAATCATCTAGTCCAACATGGTCAGCCCCTGCTTCTTTAGCTTCAGCCTCTTTATCAGGAGTTACTAACGCTAAAACACGAACATCTTTACCAGTACCGTGAGGTAAGGTAACAACTCCTCGAACCATTTGGTTCGCTTTTTTAGGATCAACTCCTAAACGCACAGCCAAATCAATGCTTGCATCAAATTTTGTTGTGGTAATTTCTTTTACTAGTGAAGAAGCTTCCTTAAGCGAATATAGATTTTTTGGATCTACTTTAGCCCGTGCTTCTTTTTGCTTTTTTGTCAATTTTGCCATTGCTTCTGTATTTTAAAAAGGGGCTTGTCCTGAAATTTTAAATCCCATTGATCGAGCAGTACCTGCTACCATTTTCATGGCAGACTCAATGGTAAATGCGTTTAGATCTGGCATTTTATCCTCTGCGATTAGACGTACCTGATCCCAGGTGACTGTAGCCACTTTGTTTCGATTAGGTTCTCCTGAACCTTTTTTAGCTTTGGCAGCTTCCATCAGTTGAACGGCCGCTGGCGGTGTTTTGATAACAAACTCAAAAGATTTGTCAACATATACAGTAATCGCAACCGGTAAAATTTTACCTGGTTTATCCTGAGTTCGAGCATTGAATTGCTTGCAAAACTCCATGATATTGACTCCTGCGGCACCCAGCGCGGGTCCAACCGGTGGCGACGGATTCGCTGCACCTCCCCGAACTTGTAGTTTTAATACTTTACTTACTTCTTTTGCCATTATTTAATTTAATTAATCATATCGTGTTAATGTGGAAGCAAAACACGAGGTTTTAATTGTGTAACATTTATATTTTTTCGACTTGCATATAACTCAATTCGAGTGGGGTTTTTCGTCCAAAGATTTTAACCATCACTTCGAGTTTTCGTTTTTCTTCATTAACCTTTTCGATTGTACCTGTAAACCCATTGAATGGGCCATCTATAACTTTAACATTTTCACCCACTGTGAATGGAATTGAAATATGTTCTGTTGCCAAAGCTAACTCATCTACTTTACCCAGCATACGGTTAACTTCAGATTCTCTTAAAGGGACAGGGTCACCGCCTTTGGTTTCTCCTAAAAATCCAATAACATTGGTCACTGACTTAATAATGTGTGGCAACTCTCCACTGAGATTTGCTTTTACCATGATATATCCAGGAAAGTAAACCCGTTCTTTGTTTATTTTTTTACCGTTTCGAATTTGAATTACTTTTTCAGTAGGTACTAATATGTCATCTACTAAGTGATTGTATCCAAAACGGGTAATCTCAGACATAATGTAGTCTTTAATTTTTGCTTCTTGCCCACTAACGGCTCGAACAACATACCATCTTTTATCACTTGTAGCTGTATTCATCTATCCGATAAGTTTAAAATAAAATTGTATCACTCTTGAAAGAACTGTGTCTGCTCCCCAAATGGCTAAAGAAAACAAAATGGAGAAGACCAAAACAATGGCAACTAAACGTTGTAATTCTGATCGTTCTGTCCAAGACACATTATTTTTAAGCTCTTCAAATGAATCTTTTATATAAGATATAAAAAGTTGCATGCGTACCTTTTTTTTTATGCACGGGTTGAGAGGCTCGAACTCCCGACACCTGGTTTTGGAGACCAGTGCTCTACCAACTGAGCTAAACCCGTTTTTATGTGACAAAAAGGTATCCGCCAATTGGCGGACACCTTAGGTCACTAAAAAAACATTATACTAGTCTAAAATTTCTGTAACCTGACCTGCACCAACTGTACGTCCTCCTTCACGAATTGCAAAGCGCAATCCAATACTAAGGGCAATTGGCTGAATCAAGTCAACATTAATTGTAAGGTTATCACCTGGCATTACCATTTCAACTCCATCAGGAAGTGAAATATTTCCAGTTACGTCTGTAGTTCTAACATAGAATTGTGGACGGTAATTATTATGGAAAGGTGTATGACGACCTCCTTCTTCTTTTTTAAGGATATAAACCTCAGCTTTGAATTTTGCGTGTGGGGTTACTGAACCTACTTTACAAATAACCATTCCTCTTTTAATATCGGTTTTTTCAATACCTCTTAAAAGAATACCAACGTTATCACCAGCTTCACCTCGGTCTAAAATTTTACGGAACATCTCTACCCCTGTGATAGTAGATTTCATTTTTTCAGCTCCCATACCGATGATATCTACTTCATCACCTGTATTGGCTACACCTAATTCTATACGACCTGTAGCTACTGTTCCACGTCCTGTAATTGAGAATACGTCTTCAACAGGCATTAAGAAAGGCTTATCAACGTCACGCTGTGGTAATTCAATCCATGCATCTACTTCATCCATAAGTTTTAGAACGGTATCAACCCACTTTTGCTCTCCGTTTAAAGCACCTAATGCAGAACCAAGAACAACAGGAGTATTGTCACCATCATAGTCATAGAAAGAAAGTAAATCACGAACTTCCATTTCAACAAGCTCTAATAACTCTTCATCGTCAACCATGTCTGCTTTGTTTAAGAATACAACGATTCTTGGCACACCTACTTGACGTCCTAAAAGAATGTGTTCTCGTGTTTGTGGCATAGGTCCATCAGTGGCAGCTACAACAAGAATTGCTCCATCCATTTGTGCAGCACCTGTAACCATGTTCTTAACATAATCAGCGTGACCAGGACAGTCTACGTGCGCATAGTGGCGATTATTAGTTTGGTATTCAACGTGTGAAGTATTAATTGTAATACCACGCTCTTTTTCTTCTGGTGCATTATCAATTTGATCAAAGCTTTTTGCTTCAGATAAACCTGCATCTGCAAGGACTTTAGTGATAGCAGCAGTTAATGTTGTTTTACCGTGGTCAACGTGACCAATTGTCCCAATATTTAAGTGTGGTTTCGACCGGTTAAATGTTTCTTTAGCCATAATTATTGTTGTTTCAATGTTATTTTTAGGAGCG
>JALRBW010000045.1 GCA_023257625.1 Flavobacteriaceae bacterium
GGTGAAGAAGTCATGTTCTCACTAAATGTTGCTGTTAAGATTACCGTTTCACCTCCTTTGACAACTTGATCATTGTGGTTATGTGTAAAGGAAGAGAGGGTTGGGGAAACAGTATCTACATCAAAGGTTGTACTACTTGCTGTATTGGTATTGCCTACCATATCGGTAAATGAAGCGGTGGCTACACTTACGCTCACAGTGGTAACTGTATTTGATGCTGGAGTGTATGTTGCTGTATAAACCCTGCTCGATGTGGCGGTTAGGGCTCCAATGGAACCACTCGAGAGTGTAATATCGTCAGAGGTAAACGTTGTTGAATCTGCGGATAATGTAAAGGTAAGAGTAGGTGAAATATAGTTATTAACATTCGCATGACTTGAGGTAAGAGTTACGGTTGGTGATGTAGAAAATGATAAAACAGTAACTTTTCCCCTATAAATATTATATCCAAAAGCTCCATATGCTATTTTAGTTCCAATACTTGATAAAATAAATGTGTAATATGCACCTATAAAATTACTATTCTCTTGTCCATAAATTATACCGTCTGAGGCAGTCCAAGTTGATGTGCCTGTTTTAAATAATGTCCAGGAATTTGTTGCTGATGGAGTATAATTAAATAATTTAATATATCCATTATTTGTTTTTCCATTATAATTTTTTTGACGTCCTGCAGCGATTATTGTACCATCATAATTAACTGATACACCACTTGCAAAACCTTCACCATCATTATCGCCAATAAAATCATTAGGAATTCCTGTCAATGTCCAAGTTGAAGATGCTGTTGGAGTGTATTTATATACTTTTATTCTTCCTTTATTATCACCTGGAGTATTATCCCATCCATATTCAGTTGCAACAATTGTATTACCATCCCCAGAAATTCTTGATTGCAAATACCCAAAATAATCAGAAATATCATCTCCAGTTATAGTGTCTATTAAGGTCCATGATGAATTTCCTGAAGGGGTATAATCATATATTTTAATATTTCCAGTTAAATTATTCCATTGATAATCTGCTACAATAACTCTATTACCATTATCAGAAATATCCATATCTGGATTAATTCCATTAACTATATTTTCTCCTTTTTGTGTCCAACTAGTTACACCAGTTGGAGTATATTCCATCACATGAAATTCTCTATTTGATCTATAAATTATTGTATTTCCATCGGGTGTCATTTTAGCATGATAAATATTTCCCCACGTATTTTCTCCCCAAAATGTATAACTTAAATCGTAAGTACTCGAATCACTATTCCAATCGTAAAGATAAACAGCTCCATTATCTTCTTCATTAGCATCTGTATTATCTTGATTTGTACTTGAAATCATAATTCTACTCCCGTCAGATGAAATATCAACCATATTTCCAAAACCAGCAGAAACTTGAGTACCTTGAATTGGATTCCCCTTTGTTTGCCAACTTGTCCCATCAAACTCATAAACTTGAACTAGACCTGTTGGGCTAGCAACATTTGTTTGAAACCAGGAAGAAGCTCCAACTATAATATATTTAAAATCAGGTGATGCATTTACTCTACTTCCATAATAACTATTTACTTTAGGAGTTGTTAATTCAATACTATTACCTAATTTACTTACTTGTGAATAGGAAATTATTGTAATTAAAAAAAAGAAAATATGTAATGATAAATTTTTCATTTTTTTAAAATCAACTTAAATTTAAAAAAATCATTTTTAATTAAATTGATCCTGAAAATTAAAATATTAATTTTATTATTAACATCCTCAATAGCTTTTGGGCAAGAAGATGCAGTAAAAAAAGTAGTAAATAAATTTTTTGAAATTGGCTGGAAAGCAGGGTTAAATTTTGACTCATCGGGTGAAATTTCCAATTTAGCTAATGAGTTTAAATCAATAGATGCAACAAAAGGATTGGTTAATGGTTTTAATGCTGGCTTGTATACACAGATTAACCTATTAAAACTTTATGTTAGACCAGAATTACATTTTTCAAAATTTGGAACCACTTTTGACAATATAACCGTAGGTCAATCTAGAATTGAAGCACCAATTTCACTTGGACTTAAACTACTTCCAATTTTAAGTGGATTTGGAGGTGTTTCTTATCGTTATAATTTAGGCAGCTCAGGTGATTATTCTTTAGAATCTATAACAAGCGAATCAACTTATGGAATTCATTTTGGAGCCCGAATTCATCTTGGTAAACTTGGAATAGATGCAAGAATTGAAAAGGGAATTTCAGAAAATGAAGCAAAACTTTTGTCTTCCAATAATATAAATATTGGGACAGTTGACACTAGAGCATCACAAGCAAGTTTAGGTATATCATTTTCTTTTTAATTTTCTCACTAGTACCTTTAATATATTTTATCCACTTTTCTCAATGATATCAAACTCTCTCAGAGGATTTTATTGATCCTGTTTAGGGGTAGGAATTAATAGATTATCTCAAAATGATAACTAGAATAAAAAGAAATAAGATTAAATATTTATTTAGTGGATTTTCATTTTTGGTAATGATCATTTTTACCTGTAATAAAAATCCAAGCTTAGCCATTGAATCGATGGAAATACCGCGTTTGTTTGTGGCGCAATATACCTCCACTCCTCCTGAAATTAATGGTGTTATAGAAGCTGAAATATGGGATGAAATAGCTTGGTCAACCACTTTTATTGATATAGAAGGTGTTTTAAAACCTAAATATGATACACGAATGAAAATGCTATGGGATGAACAAAACCTTTATATATTGGCACAATTAGAGGAACCTCATATTTGGGGAAATCTAAAACAACGTGATACCGTTATTTTTTACAATAATGATTTTGAAGTTTTTATCGATCCCAATGGTGACACACATCAATACATAGAATTAGAAATTAATGCCTTAAATACGGTCTGGGATCTTTTTTTAGAAAAACCGTACCGTAATAATGTAATTGTTGATAATGAGTGGAATATCAAGGGGCTTCAATCTGCAGTTGCTGTAGAGGGAACAATAAACGATCCGTCAGACATTGATAAGTATTGGAATATTGAAAT
The DNA here is from genome assembly GCA_023257625.1 of Flavobacteriaceae bacterium. Classification (GTDB taxonomy): domain Bacteria; phylum Bacteroidota; class Bacteroidia; order Flavobacteriales; family Flavobacteriaceae; genus MS024-2A. The sequence goes on from JALRBW010000045.1 coordinate 3,040, forward strand.
AGCTCTACCCTGGGAGGGTCTTAAACGGGGAAACACTGAGGTTCAAATTCCAAGAAATTCGTTTTGGAGAATTAATTTTTCTAGAGTGAATTGGGATTTTAGTCTCAACAACAATAGTTACCAACGTAAAAAAGATGAAAAGGGTAAATTTTTAAAAGAATACAATTGGGTTTGGAGTCCTCAATACGTTATCAACATGCACGAACCCGAACGATGGGGCTATGTTTTTTTTGCAGAAAATACAACTGCTCAACGGGACATAGAACTTCCAGAGGATGCTCATCTACTCCAATGGATGTATGCTCAGTATAGAAATAAATTGTCACTTGCTAGGCAAAATAATGACGACGATACTCCAGTTTCTACATTTTGGAAAGGAAAAAAGGTAATGTTCGAAAAACAAACCCTTCAAGATACTGTCTATTGGGTTACAACAAACCCCAAAACAGAAGTAGTTTATCAAATACGATACGATGGTAAATTACTGATTCAAAAGGAGTAAGCAACCATTAGTCAATACTCATCATTGATTTTTTGTTATATGAAATCTTCATTCAAAATAATTTTTACCAATAGATTTTTATCAAAGTGTGCATAATCCCAAACTTTTAAAAAAATTAATATATTCCACTTATTTTTAATAATGAATTCATTTTTCTGGAGGTTTTTTTTTCTATTCTTATGGGTAGTGGCACATACTCAAGAAACTACCCACAAAACAATTGGCGCTTGGATAGCTGCTCCTCAACACAATACCATTTTTAATTCTTATCAAAGCTTAGAACAGGGCATTTCCAAGCTTGCACAACAAGGCATAAACACACTTTTCCTTTGTGTATGGGCTGACCATAAGACGGCTTTTAAAAGCAATGTTTTATACTCAAATTCAAACTATTCATCACTTGAAGAAACCTCTTTTTTTTACCAGTCAAATTATAAAAGTGCTACAAATGATGCAGTTCAAGATTTGATAAACTTGGCTCATCAAAGGCAAATGCGTGTGTTTTTTTGGTTTGAATATGGTTTTATGGCACGTTGGGGTACAGAACCCAATAAGGATAATGACCCCCTCCTTTCAAAACATCCCGATTGGAAAGGATTGGGCAATGACGGAATGGGAACGAATTACAATGGTACCGATTTTTATTACAATGCATACCATCCGGGAGTTCAGCAATTTTTATTGGATTTAATAGCAGAATCTATCCACCGATATCCTGAAGTTGACGGTATACAAGGAGATGACCGACTACCAGCCAGTCCTGCAAATTCTGGCTATGATGAATGGACAGTAAACACATATACGAAGTTGAATGATGGCAAAAAACCACCACTAGATTTTAGAGAGCCAGATTGGTTTCAATGGCGAGTGAATATTCTCAATGAATTTGCACATAAAATGTATGATCAAATAAAAAGTAAAGGAAATTATACAGTTGCTTTTTCTCCAAATATATATCCATGGGCGTTTGAAAACCTTATGCAAGATTGGCCTAGCTGGTTGAAGCAAGGGAATGTGGAAATGCTCAATGTTCAGTGTTATCGATCTACTTTTAAAAGCTATAAAGAAATCATTGATCAGGTTTTGGAACAAACAAGTACCTTTTTGGACCGAAAAAATTTAAGTCCTGGAGTTATTTTAGGCGTATCTTCAAGGAAAATTGCTACTATTCAAAGTTTAGACAGTATTTTGTCATATAATAAAGAACTCAAGCTGGGCGGACAAACTTATTTTTATGTTAAATGGTTAATTGAAGATGATACCTTCGCTTCTCTTTTAAAAAAGTATCATCTGAATGAATAAACAAAATATTTAATTTTTTAATTTGATTTTTATTCCAATAATAGAACTTAAATGAGTAAGGATAGCGATATTAAAAGAAAGTATATTCGTTTAGTTTAAAACCTAAAACTTTCTCACTAGCGCGACTACTTAATAATGAGAAAATCACTTTTAAATAATGATTTTATCTATTAGTAGCTTAAAAACTTTAAAATAGATTTTTTAGCTTTAGAGTATGAAAAAATTATTCTCTCCACCTCAAATTTTACTTGTTTTTATTTTTCAATTGTTTTTCTATTCTCCTGCAGTGTACTCTCAAACTTTAACGGAAGTAAATTCGTATGAAGATGATACAAAGCATGTTTTTTTAGCGGTTTCAGATTTTAATCAAGCTATGGTAAATCGGGATAAAGCAATCTTAGATTTATTATCAATGGAGGAACTAAGCTATGGACATTCTAGTGGAAAAATTGAAAATAAAAAAACTTTTATTGATGAAATTATTTACGGTGATTTTGACTTTATTTCTACAAACACTGAAAACCAAACCATTAATTTTTCTGGAGAAAGTACAGCGGTAGTTAGGCATATTTTATTAATCGAAGCAATAAATAAGGGAGAAAAAGTATCTATTCGAATTGGTAATATGATGGTTTTTAAAAAACAGGATAAACTATGGAAATTATTAGCACGTCAAGCCTATAAATTGTAAAAAACCTTTTATAAAATTTAATGAGTATATTAAATCAAAAATAGTATTGAAATTTTCAATAGTATTTAAACTTATAGAATTTCTAAAATACAATTCACCTTAAATCGCTTGAACTTTTATTCAAAAAAAAGATTTTTCAAGATAGAATTGTAAATCAAAACTTGGGTTTTAGAATAAATATAGTCTTTGAATCTTAGTTAATAATTTAAATTTTTATTTTTTATTTTTGTAAATATCGGTGTAAACTGGGTTTAAATAGAGTTGCGGGTGGAGAGAACGCATCCAGAAAAATCGTTACACTTGTAAAAGTTCAAATTCTCATATAATGATTAGATTCGGAATTTTATTGTTGTTGTCGTTTTTTGTAATTAATTCTTGTGGTTCTTTAAAAACCATAAAGCCAGAGGAAAAATCTGAAAAAACTAACATTTTACCTCCAAATGTAAATTCTAATAAATATTCTAAAAAGAGAAATTAGTCTCATTTTAAGTAAATTCAGTACCCTCCCCATGTGGAGGGTTTTTCTTTAAAAAAAACATTAACCATTTATACTTTAAATTCATTTATTATTTAAATATAAAGCATTGCAATTCATATTGTCATTATAGTAACTCAACCATGAGATGATAATTTCTCAAAATGAATTACATTTGGAAGTGTTATCATTATGATATCAATAATTGCAATGTATTTGTATGTAAATTGAACATTATTAAGACATAATAAGGAAAGTACGAACTCGATGTCATGTTTTCTTTAACATTTAATTAATTGAGAAATTTACTTATACTTTTTCTTAGCCTATGGAAGACCAACAAAATCAACCAAAAGGAAACGTAGCACAAGAGACTAAATTAAAATTTTATCATTGGCTAGTCAAAGTAAAGAAATACCTTTCTGAAAATTGGAATCAATTTCGAACAGCTAGCAAAAGAGAACAAAAAGAAACCCTTGAGGCCATTGGTATTCTTCAACTACTTCTTTTGGGAAAACCCATATCAGAAATGCAAAAAAAATTTTTAAAAGCCCAATCGGTAGATCTAATTAAAATATTATTTCTTATTGCTTTTAAACTGATTCCCTCACCTCTTCCAATCACAGTTCTTGCTGTTTGGTTGGGTAAAAAAATAAAAATAAACGTACTACCCACTTCGCAAAGTGATTTTTCTTCAAAAGAATAAAACACCAAAACTTTCTGCGTTTAAATTTAATTTAAAGGAATTATTTTTAACTAGTTCAATTTAATTCCATATATTTAAAAAAAACCATAAATCATTTCATCATGTTACCACAAATTATTGTTGCCTCAATTTGTTTATTAATAACACTTTACGGCATCTTAAAAAAAAATCGAATTTTTTTCAACTTAGGTTATTTTATATTTGGCCTTGTTGTTTTTCTCTCTGAACTAAGTTTTTTTGCTCAAAACCAACAATCTATTCATCTTGCTACTGCAATATTATGGATGATTCAAAGTTCGTTGACTTTACCCAATAAAATTTCTTACGATGGAAGTAAATTGGCCAAATCAGCAGCCATTAAAATATATGTAAGCTTGATATTAATCAATCTCTTTGGAATCTATATTGTAAGAGTTTCAGATGTTCCAGATGTTGCACAGTATTTTCATATTTTACTTGCTGTATTACCCTTACTTTCAATCTATCTAATTCTTAATAATAAAATAAAAATTACAAACCATTAACCTATAAATCCTTTTACTGTAATATTGTTTCAAATAGCATAAAAGGTTTATTATAGTGTTACTAAAAAAAATGGAACTAGAAAAAATTAAAATATTAGAAAATCGTTCAGGTTGTCCTGTAGCTACTTCCTTAGACATTATTGGAGACAAATGGTCTTTGATTATTATTAGAGACATTTTCATTGGCCGCACTAGCTTTACGGATTTTTTAAATGCCCCTGAAAAAATTTCTACTAATATTTTAAAAAACAGATTAAATAAACTTGAGCAATACGAGATTATTTATCACAAGGTCTCAAAATCTGATAGAAAGGTTAAAAACTATTTTTTAACTGAAAAGGGAATGGAATTATATCCATTGATTTATGAATTGTCAATGTGGTCTTTAAAACACATAGAATTTGAGCACCACCCCCTTGCTGATGAATGGGTAGATGGTAACAAGGACAAATCTGCAAAACAAGTTATTGAAGAAACTGTTAGCGATTATAAAAAATCACTTAAGATTCAAATCAACTCTTAACTTGTTTAAATTTCTTTAACTTTTTTTTGATATAATCCAATGTATTTTATATCATCATGGGGATAATTAAAATATATGTATTTGCTAAGAAATCAAACGCTTTTGAATTGGATTATGGCCAACTAAATATCCTCTTTAGAGGTTGTTTTTATTAAAAAAAGAGGCAGAATCTCGATCTAAAAATAGAATTGAATTTTGATGTTTTCTCAAGATAGAAGCTGGGTTTTGATCTGTAATTTTACCCTTTACTGCATTGTAAACTGCTTTTGCCTTTCGTAATTCCGGTACTACACAGCTAATAAAGTTAGCGCTCATAATAGCTGGAATAGTAAGTGTTAATGCTTCTTTTGGAACAGCGTCTAAAGAAGGGAACCATCCTTCATTAAATTGTTGTTGTCGACATGCTTTATCCAACTCCACCCTTTTTACAGTATTTGAATCATTGAAATCAGCCACACCTGGATCATTAAATGCCAAATGACCATTTTCGCCAATTCCTACACAAGCAATATCTATTGGTTTTTCTTTTAAAAGGGATGAGTATTCTTCTATTTCGTGGTTGATTGAATGTGCATCCCCATCTAATAAATTGACCCTTTTTGGCTTTACAATATCTAATATTCGAGTTTTTAAATAATTTCGAAAACTGGCTGGATGATCCGAAGTCAAACCTATATATTCATCTAAATGAAAAACAGTAATTTTATCCCATTCAATATCCTTCTCTTTTAATTCCTCTAAAAAATCAAATTGAGATGTTCCAGTAGCTAAAATTAAACGTGCTTCCCCCTTATTTTTTATTATACTCTTTAATAATTTTTCTAAATGACTTGCCGCATTGGCGCCTAGTTGTTTTGGAGAATCCGCTACCTGAATTTTTAAATCCCCTTCGAACCAATTTTCCAACATATTCTATTTGTCTTTTTATTAAAAGTACACATCTGTTTTCTTGTTTCAAAAGAGAATATGAATAACCTTATCTATAAGTACTTTCAACCTACTTTTATTTACATTTACACTACAAGAATTCAAAATAAATATGATTACACGTAGAACTTTTATTCAAAAAACATCGGTAACAGCAGCAAGTATTCCTTTTATTCCTAAATTAATTCCACAATTTGATAGCATAGCCCAAAGTGCATCTGGTGAGGTATTAAGAGTCGTATTAATGGGGTTGGGAAGTTATGCTAACCGGGTAGCCAAAGCAATGGAAACATGTACACGTGCAAAACTTGTAGGTGTAATTAGTGGTACACCATCAAAAATAGAAGAATGGAAAAAGCAATACAACCTTCCTGAAAAGAATTGCTATACCTATGAAAATTATTCAGAGATTGAATCTAATGATGATATTGATGCAGTATATATCATTACCCCCAATAGTTTGCATTGCGAACAAACCTTGAAAGTGGCACAAGCTGGAAAACATGTAATCTGTGAAAAACCAATGGCTATTAATGCAAAGGAAGCTCGTCAAATGGTTGATGCATGCAAAATGGCTGGAGTTCAATTACTCATAGGATACAGAATGCATTTTGAACCCAAAACACTTGAAGCGATACATTTGCGAAGTTCTGGGCAACTGGGTACTCCATTATTTTTTCAAGGTCTTTCAGGTTTTAGAATTGGAGATCCTAAACAATGGCGTTTAAACAAAAAATTAGCTGGTGGTGGAGCTATGATGGATATTGGTATTTACTCTATTAATGGGGCTCGATATATGTTGGGTGAAGAACCCATATGGGTTACCGCACAAGAAACAAAAACAGATCCAATAAAATTTAAAGAAGGAGTTGATGAAACCATACAATTTCAAATGGGTTTTGCTAGTGGAGCAGTTGCTTCCTGTTTATCTACCTACAGCATGAATGATTTAGATCGATTTTATTTAAACGGTACAAATGGATTTGTTGAAATGAAACCTTCAACAGGATATGGTCCAATTCAAGGTAGATCACATTTAGGATCTTTAACAGCAGCTGTAGTTACCCATCAAACAGTTCAAATGGATGCTATGGCTGGAATTATTTTACAAAATGAAACACCATTAGTTCCTGTAGATGGAAATGAAGGGTTAAAAGATATGATTATTATTGATGCCGTTTATGAGGCTGTAAAAACAAATAAAAAGATATTATTACCTGAATTAAACGCTATTTAAAAACCCAATAGGTCAACTTAATATTTAAACTTCGGAACCTTGGCATTAAACGATCATAAGTAAAATAATTATCGTTGTATACAATATAAAGGTCAGATAATGAATTAAAGCGCCATTGAAAGCGAGAATTAAATCCTAAGTTTTCAGATTGAGAACTCAACTGTATATTGGTTGACCAAAATACTGATTTTGAAAAAGAAAAATCAAATTTGGGACCAAACAACCATAAGTTTGTCAAAGGAATTGAATTTCCAAGATTAATCCGATCATAATTAAATTTAAGACTAGTTACCAAGCGTGGCTGTACACGGTAACTAAAATTATTTACAAAAGAATATTTTATTCCATCAAAAAATGAACCGTAATTTTGACTTGATATAAAGGACAGTTTCTTTCTTCGATCAGAACTAAATTGAATCGTCGAAGAACGTGAAAAATAAAACTGATTGCCTTCAAGAGGGGTCTCAGGATGAATTCCGGTAGGATCAAAAGGATTAGCAATATATTCTTTACGATCAAAAAAACGAAAACTAAGTATACTTTGGTTTTTAAAGGTTATTTCAGCTGTAGTCAACAAACTACGCTCAAGAAGTGATTCATCTTTTTTTGGATCTACCCAAAACCATCCATTCTGTCTTAACTCGATGTTATTTATATTCCCTTTTTTAGGATAGAAAAAATAACTGTAAAATGGTGAAAACTTCATTATACCCACTCGGCGTAAAAGTCCTAAATCTGCTTTAAAATCTTCACCAATAAATGCATATTCCAAATTGATATTTTGATTACGTGTTTCACGACTGAATTGAGCGCCTCCAGAAAAACTTTTTTCATTTTCTACAGGAGTGAATGATTTATATGTAAAAAAACGTCCTTTCCAAATATTGTCTTTAGAGTTTAAATCGTATTCAAGCCCCGCCATTCTATTGAATTCATCTAGATCTGTGGTAAAATCATAGTCTTTTAGTCGTTGACGGTTGATTACTAAAAATTTTAGATTTGATCGAGAAAAAACACTTTGTTGAACCGATAAAACGGTGTTGTTTGTTAAAGGAATATTGTTTTTAAGGTCTTCATCTGTAACCATATTCAAAAATCCTAATCGCATATTTTCAGATGCCTTACCACTTAAACGTACCCCTGCAATGATTCGATTTTGAATGTTATTCCCTTCCAAATCTCTGGCAACTCCAATCCTTCTTGTTAAAAAGGGGGTAACTGTTCGTTCGGCTCCATAATTGGAAAATAAATCACTATTCTGAAGAAAAAACTGACGTTTTTCAGGTAAAACAATTTCAAACTGGGTTAAATTAATAATTTCATCGTCAACCTCAACCTGAGAAAAATCAGGATTAATTGTTACATCTAGATTTAATCCATTATTAATTGGGATTTTTAAATCGCCCCCAAAATTAAGTTTTTGATCTTTACCAATCCCTGAAAAATCATGACTAGAAATACCGTTAACGTAGGGAATTATTGAAAGAGGTGCATTTGATTTACCTAAAGGGCGTTCAAACTCTAAAATACCCATAAAAGCCAAATTAAAATCTTTATACACTTGAGGGATCCGTGTCCATGTTGTCCTTTCATTGGTTTGGGTGTCTAATCTAAAAAAATTAAAGCGCCATTGTTTTGAACCTTCCGGAAAATTGATTGATCCAAAGGGAATTTTCATTTCCATAATAAAATACCCCTTATAAATTTTACTTTCTACATCATAATCAACATCCCAGGTACGGTTAATGTCATCTGTAGCTTCACCAATCCCACCATTCGAAACAAGTAAGTCACTTTTAACACCAAAAGGATTGGATCCAAACATATAGGCATTAATTCCATCACTATAAGTGTCGATTACAAAATTGATTTTGTCTGATGCTCCTCCACTAAAATCCCTACGTAAAGAGGGGGTGATATACTGATCTGTTAACGAAAAAGCTTTACACAGTATGTACAAGTTTTTTTCATCAAATAGAATTTTAACTTCTGTAGGTTGAGCTATTGACTGGGATTCTGAAGGAAAATGTTGCCAACGTGTGGTAGCTACTTTAGCTAATTTCCAAGCTTCCTCAGAAGGGTTTCCATCAATGATTATTGTTTCATTTGTAAAAGAGGCTAACATTTGGGGTACATCTTGACCTAAGGCAAAAGTTGATAAAAAGAAAAATAAAAGATTTCCCCTAAAAAACATAAAATAAGGGTACACTAAAATTGAAAGTTTAAATTCATTGTATTTGTTTTAATAAATGTAAAGTGTTTCTGTATGAGAATAAAGTATTATTTGTTTGAATTTTAAATAAATTAGAAAACAAAGGTCTTAAAAAGGGTAATAATTTATTCACTTAACTAAAATTTTTGCTTTCCACATAAATTATTTGAAATTAAAATTTCAAATAATATTTTGTTTAATTATTGTATTGTATATTTGATCACTAATTCATTTTGAATTGGTTTATGGTTAAGAGTCACAAGCCCTAGGTTTGTGGCTCTTTTTTTATTTAAAAATTTAATTTTAAATTTAAATTATTTAATAAAAGCCTTATGCCCTTTAATTGCTGGGTGAAAAAAAATGATTATCCTTAAAAAGGATTGTTCTGTTCTTTAAATATTTTTAAAAAAACAAAAAGAAAATTCAATAAATTTTAAAAAAAAGAATTTAAACATTAATGAAATAGAATAATATTTGATTTTTTTTAAAATTAAATATAATAAATAATTTTTTTTATTGTATATTGCAATAAACAATCATAAACCAATTCAAATCGAACCGTTCTAAGCACTTTTGCAAGAGCGGTTTTTTAATTACTTTCCTTTTGAAGGATAAACATAAAAAAGAAAAAATCAAAAAAAATTTCTTATTATAATACCCTATACATTCTGTTCTATTAAAACCTTTATATTATTTAACATAATAAAAGAAATCATTCGAAAAAAAATATATTTTAAGGGTATTGATTAAAAGTTTTGACAAACACTATTTAATATTATTAATAGGCATATTATAATTGTAGTATCAAGGCATCAAATGAAATCCCCGATTCTGATAATTTGACAACACACTTAAAGCTGATAATGCCGGAGTAATTTTAGGAAGAACCATATTAGGTAAAACTCCTCTTGATGCTGTTGCTTGTGAACAAACGAATAGTTGTGTTCCTGCTTCTAGCAATTTATTTATTATATCAATGTTAGGATTTGATGTGCCAAATTTTTTCTGATATGCTTCATTTGTTAAGGCGATAAAGGTAGCATCACTATGAATAGCCCCTATTAATTTTACATTTTCATTGGGTACTCCTGCAACAGATAACATGTTTAAAGTTCTTGCCATAACCCAAAGATGTTGATTTACACCATCCTTTTCCTTAATCGATGTAATATCAAAAAGTAAATGGTAGGTATCTTCTGGGTTGGGTTGTTCTGCAGTCTCTGAAAAGTATTTCACTTTTCCATACCCTTCAATGCGTGGTGTTTCCCATTCTTGGGCAAATAAAAAAGAGGTATAACTCAAAAAAACAAAAATGGAGAGATTCAACAAAAGTAGTGTGCGATTCATAAAATTCAATTTGTTTTTAAATGTACAAAAGGTAAGTTAATTAATGTAGGTCATTTTTGTTTTCAAATTGTAACCTAAATAACTCAAAACTTCTTCATTTCTAGTATATTTAACTTTAAATAAAGCCTTTTATGGAATTGGCCTATAAACTAATTCGCCGTTTACTTTATTTGATTATTTCATTAATAAGTTTATTGCTTTTAGTATTTGTTGGATTATACAATTACACCCCCAAAGAATATAATACTACTGATGAACTTAAGGTTCTTGAAGAATGGGACCCCGATTTACTTATTCTCAATAATCCAGAAGTTTCTTCACAAATTAAAAAAGGCTATTTGTTGGTTTCTGAATCTTCAAAATTTATGGGACCTGGTGCCCAGAATACCCATAATCAATTTTCAGGAAATAATTTATCGTGTACCAATTGTCATTTAAATGGAGGGACACAAACGGGAAGTGCCTCTTGGATAGGAATTCGTAAACGCTTTCCTCAATATGGAGGTCGAGCGGATAAAATTGGAACTTTAGAAGAACGAATTAATGGCTGCATGGAGCGAAGTATGAACGGTAAAAAGTTGCCGGAAAACAGTGCGCAAATGAAAGCCATTTTAGCTTATATGACTTGGTTAAGTTCAGATTTTCCAAAAATAAATGAAATTGATTTTGAAGGATATCCTTCAATAGAAATTCCTGATATAGCTGTAAATTTAGATCAAGGTAAATTCATCTACCAAAAAGAATGTGCTTTATGCCATGGTATAGATGGAATGGGTATACGTTACTCAAACTCAGAAAAGGGGTACCAATACCCTCCGCTTTGGGGTGAAGATAGCTACAATAACGGCGCTGGAATGCATCGTGTGTTAACTGCTGCTGCATTTATCAAAAGTAATATGCCTTACCTTCAAGCAAAATGGGACTCTCCTAAACTTACTGATGAAGAGGCTTTTCATGTAGCAGGTTATATCAATAGCTTTTCAAGACCCATTAAAAAGAATACCGAGTTTGACTATCCTGATAAAAAAAGAAAACCCGTTTCCACCCCTTATGGACCATGGCTAGATCCATTTTCAGCAGAGCAACATAAATTCGGGCCATTTCCTCCTATTATTTCCTATTACAAAACAAATTTTAACCTAGTTAAGAATAAATAGGCTTTGTAACTTGAATTACATATTTCATTTTTAGCTTTTGTATTTTAGACACAAAATTTAGGTCGAAATGGAGTACGTTAATGCCTTTATGAACAGTTTTAATGGGACATTACAATGGACCTTAGATTCTATTTTATTCCAGGTACCATGGTATACTAATTATTTCTGGGGTCTAATAATCATCTCACTAGTAGTTTGGTTTCTCGAAATAAAATTTCCATGGCGTAAAAATCAAGCGCTTTTTAGAAAAGACTTTGGATTGGATATGTTTTATATGTTTTTCAATTTTTTTTTATTTTCAATTGTTATTAGTGGAGTATATACTCTATTTGAAATAGTATTTGGTTATTTTGCAATTAAATTGCAAAGTTTAGCGGTACTCAATCTCAAAAATTTATCGGGAACCCTTCAGTTAGTTTTATTTTTTATTGTCCTTGATTTTGTACAATGGCTTACACATATTTTTCTTCATAAAATACCTCTTTTTTGGCGTTTTCATCAAGTACATCACAGTGTAAAAGAAATGGGATTTGCAGCACATCTTCGTTACCATTGGATGGAAAACATATTGTATAAACCTTTTAAAACTATAGGTATAATGTTACTTGGCGGGTTTGAACCTGACCAAGCCTATATTGTTCACTTCATTGCCATTTCTATTGGCCATTTAAATCATGCAAACATTAACCTTACCTGGGGACCCTTAAAATATGTTTTGAACAATCCTGTAATGCATTTATATCATCATGCTTATACCTTACCCCAAAATAAATTCGGCATTAACTTTGGTATCAGTTTAAGTCTTTGGGATTATATTTTTAAAACTGCTCATGTTCCAGAAAATAGTGGAACTATTCCGCTTGGGTTTCCAGGTGATGAAGTAATGCCAAAACACTTTTTTGGACAATTGTTGCATGGGTTTATCAAAAGGACCTAACCAAAATTAGTTTTCTGGGATTTGTATAGAAATAGATCGAAATTCCACAGGACCATGATCACCTTGAAGTAAAATTGGTCCCGGTAAGGCTTCATTACTGTCTATTGCTCCACCAGTAATTCCAGGAATAATTTGATTTGTTATTATACTTTTTCCGTTTGCTTCAACTGTTACCTTTCTCCCTACTAAGGTGATATCAAAAATTTGCCATTCTCCTGCAGGCTTTGCTGCCATTTCATTGGGCGTTAAAAAACCATAAATCCCTCCAAATAAAATTTTGTCGGGATCTTTCCCGTAGCTATCTTCTACTTGAACCTCATAACGGTTCATTTCGTTTTGATTTTAAAGGTTTTTATGTGATTTAATAAAAGCACTTAATTCTGTTGAAGATATTATGGGATTTGCTCCTTCACTTTGAGCAACTAATGCCCCCATAGCGCAAGCAAGATCTAG
>JALRBW010000055.1 GCA_023257625.1 Flavobacteriaceae bacterium
CAGGCAAATTAGATTCATTTTTTCCACAAACACGGTGGACAGATGTTATACAAAATGATTTTGCAGCACGAGCGGAATGGTGTATAAAGTCATATGAAGAATCTAATCATCCTCCAGAAATTAAAATAAAACAAAATTCAATATTACAAATCAAGCCTGGTGGGCAAAAACGTATTGAATTAATTTCTTCAGATCCAGATGGGGATTACATAAATCATAAAGCATGGATTTATAAAGAAATTAGCTCTGCCCAAGCTTCAATCAATCTTTCAAAAGAGGCAGTTGAGCTCGAAATTTCAATGGAGGCAAAACCAGGAGAAACAATTCATCTTATTATTGAGGGTACAGATTCAGGAAGCCCTCCTTTAACTAGATATCAAAGAATAATATTTAGAATTAAATGACAATAAAAAACACCTATTTATTAAATGAAAACAATTCAATTGAAATTCCCTCTTTTCCCCCTTCTATTTACAATATTAATTTCAACAAACTCAAAAGCTCAGAGCAGAGAACCTATAATTGATGTTCATGTTCATGCATCACAAATAAACTCCAATTTTGCACGCGAGATGTGCCCATGGTTTTTAAGCAATATGCCTGGAGGTGATCCAAATTTACAGGCACCTAGTTTTTTTAATTTAGATTGTGTAGCTCCGTTACAACCAGCAAAATCAACCCAAGAATTTCAAGATCAAATTATCGAAAAAATAAACCGACTTAATGTTTATATGGTTGTAAGTGGAGATGCAGGAGTAATTCACAACTGGTATGCTGCTGCTCCTGATCGAATAATACCGTCATTGGGGATAAGTAACCCTAACCAAATGACTGTTGAAGCTTTTAAGGATTCGCTTTCTTCTGGATTTTATAAAGTTATGGGTGAAGTTGCTCCCCAATACCAAGGAATGTCTCCAAGTGATATGAGTCTAGACGCCTATTTTGGAGTTGCTGAAGAATTAGGAATTCCAGTAGCTATTCACATGGGTACGGGAGGAAATGGAATGGCAAATATTACCTCGCCCAAATACCGTGCTTCACTAGGGCGTCCTTTTTTATTAGAAGATCTGTTGGATAGACATCCAAAACTTAAAATTTGGGTGATGCATGCAGGCTATCCTATGATTGATGAAATGATTGCTTTAATGGGGGCCCATGCTTATGTATATGTAGATTTAGCAGGATTTATTTGGAGTTATCCATTAAGTGAAATTCATCGGTATTTAAAACGATTAGTAGAAGCAGGATTTGCGAAACGCATTTTATACGGCACTGACCTTATGATTTGGCCAGACTTATTTGAAACCTCAGTTAGTGTAATACAAAATGCTAACTACCTTTCTTATGAACAAAAAAGAGATATCTTTTTCAATAATGCAATTCGGTTTTTTAATTTAAACCCTGAAGACTATAAATAAACTAAATCAAGGCAAAGAATAAGCCACATAGCGATCTCCTGAAGGAGAACCTAATTTTCCTCCACCACAAGCAATCACCAGATAAGGTTTGCCCTTGATCTCATAAAGAATAGGAGTAGCGTATCCAGGAAAAGGAAGTTGATCTTCCCAAAGTAAAGTGCCATTTTCTTGATCAAACGCACGAATCTTTCCATCAGGTGTTGCAGCAATAAATAAAATGCCGGTGGGTGTAACTATAGGGCCTCCATAATTTTCTGAACCTGTGAGAATTCCTTTTTTTGAAAAAGCCTCTATTTCTCCCAAAGGGACTTTCCATTTCAATTCTCCTGTATTCATATCTATAGCATTTAATGTTCCCCATGGAGGAGCAATAGCTGGATATCCCTCAGGGCTTTTAAATTTATTGTAACCGGTAGAAACAAAGGGTAAATCTAGAGGAGAAGGTGTACTAATTTCAGTACCTTTAAAAGGTTCATTTTCATTTTCAAGAGATAAAATATAGGATGTGATTGCTTCTTTTTCTTCAAGGGTTAGATAATTAAAAGCGGGCATCATTCTACGACCAGAATCTAAGAGACTGAGTAAACTGTCTTTTGTCAAATTTTTGTTTATAAAAAGTAATGAAGGAGAATGATCACTTCCCTCTTTATTTTTTCCATGGCATACCATACAATGTGAAGAGTAAAGCCGTTCACCGGCTAGCCTGAGGGTTTCTTTTCCGTTTGATACATGTGCTTTGGGTACCATTGTCAAAATCCAAGGCATTTCATTTGCATTTAAAAAAAGTATATTATTGTTTGGATTAAATGCAGGTCCACCCCATTCTGCACCACCATCATACCCTGGAAAAATTAAAGTACCTTGAGGTGAAGGGGGAGCAAACATATGATAACTATCAATTGAATCTAATATAGTTTGAATGCTATCTTGAGATTTTTTTGGAATTAAAGGATTTATATGATTAGAATCAAAAGATTGACGTACAAAGGGTTTGGGTAATACTGGAATGGGTTGTGTTTTAGAAAGTTGCTCACCAAATAATGGACTGTTCTGGGGAACTTCTTTTTCTTCAATTTTAAAAATAGGAACTCCTGTTTCACGATGAAAAACAAATATAAAACCTGATTTAGTTGGCTGAATTACTGCGGGAATTCGCTTTCCATTTTGGTTTAATTCAGCCAGAACAGGAGCTGTAGGTAAATCACGATCCCAAACATCATGATGTACAGTTTGATAGTGCCAAACACGTTTTCCAGTTGCTGCGTCAAGTGCTACTAAACTATTTGCATAAAGATTGTCTCCTTTCCGATTACCCCCATAAAAGTCAAAAGATGCAGAACCAAGTGGGGCAAACAAAAGGCCACGTTCTTCATCAAGACTAAAGCCAGACCAAGCATTAGCTCCTCCAATAAATTGCCACGCATTTGGATTTTCCCATGAGGAATATCCCTCTTCTCCTGGTTGAGGTATGGTGTGAAAAACCCATTCTATAGATCCTGTGAAGGCATTATATGCACGAATATAACCTGGAGCTGCTCGGCTTCCTTCATCAACTCGTGTTCCAATGATGATTAGATTTTTATATATAATACCTGGTGTGGTTAAGGCAACATATAAATCGTCTGCTGGTCGGCCTAAATTTTCATGTAAATCAATTTTACCATTTTGCCCAAACGCATCAATCAGTTTTCCTGTTTGAGCATCAACAGCGTAAAGAAAAGATCCGGCACCATACAAGATTCGACCATTATTACCGTCATCAAAATAGGTAACCCCTCGGCAGACATTCATTGAAAAATAGCCTCTTTCTTTTTCATGCTCTAGATTAAAAGGATCAAAAATCCATTTAGATTTTCCGGAGGTGGGCTCTAAAGCAATTAATTTTAGTTTTGGAGATACACTATATAACGTTCCGTTTACAAGTATAGGATTGGTTTGAATTTGAGTATTTCTATCTGCATCACCACTTTGAAATTCCCAAACCTTTGAAAGTTGTTTTACATTTTCTTTTGTGATTTGATAAAGGGGGGCAAATCTGTTATTTTTCTTTGATCCTCCATATATGCTCCATTCTTTTGGCGATATATTCAAATTGCCTTGACAACCTCCAAAAACACCTATAACAAGAAGTGATAAAATTACAAGAAATCGGATGGAAATCATTTATTGGTATTTTTTAACACGTTCATCTTTAATCACTCCATTCCAGTTTAAACCAAATGCAAAGTCATAACTATTTCCTTCGGAATCTACATATGGAATCATATCTCTTGGTACATCTTCAAATTGTTGTTCTACAGTAATCATATCTTTAGGCATTTGAAATGGAAGTAATCCAGAGGGTTCGTGGTTTCCAGATAGTATTTCCATTATTGCTTGATCTTGAACTCCCATGTGCACCAAAAATGCTGTAGTATTTTTTTCAAATTCAGCGGGTATAACAGGATTAGACAAATGCATAATTACTATAACTGGCTTATCACCCATTTTTTGATGTGTTGTTGTAATTAAATCTAAATCAGCTTCATTTCTTGTTTTAACTGTTTTTCCAAAATAGGAGCGATCAGTAAAGTTTTCTAATGGACTTCCGCCAGCCAAACTTATTTTTCGAGCGGAAGATGCTGTGTAGGGTTTGTATTGTAAACTTATTGGAACATAACCATTTCCCCCCTGCTTAATATCTTCAGCATCATATCCAACGCCTCCGTCAGGACTTTCAATACCTACAAGGGCAAAATCAGCATCGAGTGGATCTTTTACGATAGTGAAGTAGCGACTTACTATTTCAAGGTTAAAGGGGTCTTCCTCACTTTCAGGAGTCACATTCCCAAACCAACTTACACTTGGAGCAATATAACGTTTTGGGATATAAACTTTCTTTTTTACCTCTAAAGGAAGTGTATTGTTTTTATTTTTTAAAAGTACTACTGAACGTATTTGCGCCTCGTATCCAGCAGTCATAAACATAGAATTTCCAACTGTATTAGTTACTTCAGGAATATCCAAATAGGGATTTTCAAATAAACCTATTTGGAAAATATTTCTCAACAAACGTATTGCGGAAGCTTCAAATCGTTTTCGCATCACTGTTTCACCAAGTTCATTAACTCCTATTTGATAAGCTTCAAGAACAGGACCTAAATTATTATTACCTCCAAACTGATCTACTCCTGCAGAAAGAGCTTTATAATGTCTTTGTGCTTCTGATAATAACTCTACTCCCCAAGGTTTTCCTTCAAACTTATCAATTGCCGATACATCCCTAGTAATTCCCCAATCTGTACAAATAACACCATCATAATTGTATTTTTCTCTAAGTAATTTGGTTAGCACATAAAAATTATATCCATTCCCAACAGCCTCATCTCCTAAACCATTTGAAATGGTATAATAAGGCATAATTGCAGAAGCCATTTTGGTTTCCCCATTCAATTTAAAAGCGCCTTCAATAAAGGGCTTTAGGTGGTCTGAAAGATTATTACCAGGATAAACTGCATATGCTCCGTATCCATAATGTCCATCTCTACCCCCTTCTTCAGGGCCACCTCCTGGCCAATGTTTAACCATAGCATTTACACTATGATTTCCCCATCCCTTTTGATCTGTAGACTGAAACCCATCAACATAAGCTCTTGCAAGATCTGTTGCAAGTTTTGGATCTTCTCCCATTGTACCTGTAAAACGACTCCATCTTGGTTCTGTTGCTAAGTCTATTTGAGGGGATAGTGCAGTAGAGATTCCTAAAGAGCGGTATTCTTTAGAAGCAATCTCACCAAATTGATACATTAAATTAGCATCAAAAGAGGCTGCAATACCTAACGTAGTGGGCCACATTGAAATTTGTCCTCCTGAACCTGCATTGTATTCAGTTTCAGCAATAGATCTATGTCTGGGATCGGAACTTATATTAATTGGGATTCCAAAACCTATTGATTCTACAAAAGCTTGCGCATTATTATTCCACTGGGCGGAAACGGCAGGGCTTTCTACCTGAGTAATAAGTACATGTCTTACATAATCTTCTTTAAGAAATTTCATTTGTTGATCAGAAAGGGCACTTGGAGATTCACCACTTTCCGTATAAGATTTTCCGTTATAAGTAGAGGATGTAAAACCTCTTGAACTACCTGGAATGGACTGATGTGAACTATATAACATTAATCCAGCTATTTCCTCAATGGATAATCTTTGGGCTAAATCATTAACCCTTTCGTCTATAGGCAATTCCCAATTTTCATATGGTTCAATTTGATTGTTTTTATTGGAATCTTTAAACGCTTTTCCGTCCTTTATTATGTGAGTAACTCCCGATTCTTTATGATAGCCTAATGTGGGTCCATCGTTATGATGAATAAGAAGAATAGTTTCTTTTTCCTCTATTGTGTAGTTTGGTCCGCAACTTATAAAAATCAGAAGGAGTAAACAGAATATTGTAAAAGTTAGATCGTATTTGATTAGTGTATTTTTCATTAGATTACGTTAAGATTACCAAATTTACTAAAAGAAACGCTTTAGAATTATGAATTACACTTTTTAAAGAATTTAGTACTTTTACAAACGGTAGTATATAAAATCAATCTAAATGAAACAAGTATTGAAACTGATTTTAGGTTTAGAATCAATACTTCTAGTGCCTATGTTGGTGCAGCTTTTTTTAAAAGCTGTTCAATGGTCCCTATTTGATTATATAGTAATGGGGGTCTTGCTTTTAGGATTAGCTTTAGGCATTACCTTAGTTTATAAAATGAGGACCAATAAAAATATACGAAGAATACTCCTCCTTGTAGTATTAATTTTATTTTTTATCCTTTGGGCTGAGTTGGCAGTAGGACTTTTTGGTTCTCCATTGGCTGGTAATTGATTTTTTTTAGTCCCGTGAAATTTATTTAAAAGGTAATTTCAAAGTTAAGCGAAACACCATCACGCATAATAGAAACCGTAGTTTGATCGCCTATTTTATATGAAGATAATGCTTTCATATACTCCATTAGAGTTGTAATTTTAGAAGTGCCCAGTTCAATAACTATATCTCCTTTTTTTAGGCCTACTTTTTGTGCAATTTTACCTTCGCTCACACCGTCAATACGCATTCCTTCACCGTCATATAAATAATCAGGAACAACACCAAGACCAACGGTAAAACGTGGAGTTTCTTCGCTTTCATTCTTCGTTGCTCTAAAAGCTAATTTTCCATTTAAATCTAAGGCGTTGATTACTTTTATTAGGTAATCAGATATCGATAACATCCCTTCATAATTTAACGTTTCAGCATCATCACTTGGTTTGTGATAATCTTCATGTTGCCCAGTAAAAAAATGAAGCACAGGAATATCGTTTAAATAAAATGATGTGTGATCTGAAGGTCCGATGCCAGATTCATTTAACACCAATTTAAATATTGAATTGTTTGCATTTAAAACTTGATTAAAAATAGGTGAAGTGCCCACTCCATAAACAGCAAGAGCGTTTTCTTCGTTTAACCTTCCAACCATATCCATGTTTATCATAAAATTGATTGAAGCGGATTCAATAGTACTGTTTTTTACAAAATAATTAGATCCTAACAATCCCATTTCTTCACCTGAAAATGCGATAAATAAATAATTGTTTTGGCGTCCTAAATTATTGCCATTAGAAGCTAAGGAGAGTAAAGTTGCAACTCCGCTTGCATTATCATCAGCGCCATTGTGAATAGCTGGAAGAGAATCTCGATACAAAGAACCATCACCACCATAGCCTAAATGATCATAATGGGCACCAATAACTACTGTAGTTTCTGCGTTGTTATTTTGAAAACCAATCACATTTAAACCCGTTATATAGCCTTCTTGATCTGTAGATGAAAATAAGGCTTCTGTATGAGGATCTTTAGAGGGTTTAAATCGAAAAGCTTGTAAATAGCCCTCTGTTCCTTTTGGTTTTAAACCAATTTCATCAAATCGTGAGGCAATATATTTTGCAGCTTCAATTTCAGATTGAGTTCCCGTTTTTCTCCCTTCTAAATCATCACTAGCAAGAAAGGCTACATCATTTTTAAGTTGTTGAAGTGGGTTAGTAGTAGTACAGGAAAGCACCAAAATCACTAGGGGAGCAAATCGAAAAAACTGTTTCATTTTACATTATCTTTGCCGCAAAATTAAAATAAAATTACAGGATGAAACGATTCCTTCTCTTACTTCCTTTTTTTACACTATTTAATTGTAAAAACAACCCTTCTTCTGAAGAGAATAAAAATAACGAAGAAACTGCTTTGATCTATCCAGAGGAAACGCATTTTAAATCTATGCGACAAATTACCTTCGGTGGAGATAATGCAGAGGCGTATTGGAGTTTTGATGATCAACATATTATTTTTCAATCCAATAATACTAAATGGGGGGTAGAGTGCGATCAAATGTTTTTGATGCATCGCGATGAGGTTTTTGACACCAAACAACCGCCTTTAATTAGTTCAGGCTTGGGGCGAACTACATGTGCTTATTTTTTACCAGACAACAATCACTTTATTTATGCCTCCACCCATGAGGGTGGAAAGGAATGCCCTGAAACACCATTGCGTGTGGAAGGACGTTATGTATGGCCAGTATATGCTAGTTATGATATATACAAGGCAGATTTAAAGGGCAATATCATCTCAAAACTAACCGATAGTCCAGGTTATGATGCAGAAGCAACTCTCTCACCCCAAGGGGATAAAATTGTTTTTACTTCTGACCGTAGTGGGGATTTAGAGTTGTATACAATGAATATTGACGGTTCAGATGTGCGTCAAATTACAAATGAATTAGGGTATGATGGAGGAGCTTTTTTCTCTCCTGATGGGACCCAACTTATTTTTAGAGCATCACGACCGAAAACACCTGAAGAGGTTGAAAGTTATAAAAACCTTTTAGCGGAGGGGCTTGTTCAACCCACTGAAATGGAATTATTTATTTGTAATTCCGATGGAACGAATTTAAGACAATTAACCTTCTTAGGAAATGCCAATTGGAGTCCTTTTTTTCATCCTTCTGGAAAAAAAATACTCTTTTCTTCTAATTACGAAGCTGAAAAAGGCTTTCCATTTAATTTATATTTGATTGACATTGATGGTACAAATTTAACTCGCATTACGCATGGAGAAACTTTTGATGCTTTTCCTGTTTTCTCTAATGATGGGAAGCACCTTTTGTTTTCTTCAAATAGAAATAATGGGGGAAATAGAGATACTAATCTCTTTATTGCAGAATGGAAGGATTAATTAAAATCCCTTACTATGTTGCAAGGGATTTTAATTTAATAAGCTCTAAAACTATAAACTCCATCCTTTACGGTATTCGTAATGGAAATAATTATTTGCTTCTTCACAATTAGTAATCCGCATATTTTCAGCGTCATATTCTAAAGTAATATCAAGTTGTTGTGCAGCTACAGCAATATTAGTTAATAACATTACTTCAGTTACCTTGGCTGCAATTTCAAAATTGTTTGCAGCTTGTCTTTTTTCTTTAATAGCTTCAATAAAATCCAAGTAAATATTACTTGGCCGAGGAAGTTCTTTCTTAGGTGCAAAATCAGGATTATTTGGAATCAATTCTGGAGAAGCACCATGTGTACCATGCATCATCATGCCTTTATCACCAATATATAATGCCTCTCTAAGTCCACGGTTTGCTTCTAATGCCTCTGGACGAGAAGGCTTTATACCCCCATCCGACCATGTTACTGTAACCGGGGGTTTTCCGTTATGCCCTTCAAAATGATAGGTTACCCTTTCAGATTGTGGTAGGTAATTTTCATTGAATGGAGTTGTGGTTGCTTGAATTTTTGTGGGCATACCCAAATCTAAAGCCCATAGTGGTGCATCAAAAGTATGTGCACCCATATCTCCCATAGCGCCTGTTCCATAATCCCAAAGACCACGCCAAGCGAAATGTAAAATGTCGGGATGATAATCTTTATAAGGTGCGGGTCCTAACCATAAGTCATAGTTAAGGTGTTCCGGTACAGATACTCCTGCAGGGCGTTCATGATAACCCTGTTTCCAAATAGGACGGTTTGACCATAAATGAACTTCAGAAACGTTCCCGATAACACCTGATTTAATATATTCTACAGTTTCTAAGGTACCTTCTACATTGTGTCCTTGATTTCCTACTTGAGTAACTACACCAGTTTGTTTTGCAAGATCTCTTAAAAATCTTGCCTCATATATGGTTTTTGTCATAGGCTTCTCTACATAAACATGTCTTCCAGCTTTCATAGCATATGAGGCAATTACCGCGTGAGTATGATCGGGTGTAGCAATTACAACTCCATCAATTTCTTTTTCATTATCAATCATTTCACGATAATCGTGAAAGGTTTTTGCTTTAGGATATCCCTTAATTACATGTCCAGCATAGTCATGATCAACATCACAAATAGCATAAATATTAGCATGTTTAAATTTTTCGCTTTCCCCCTGAGCCTGTCTATTAAAAGTTCTTGGTTCTGGTTTTATTCCTGCATAAGGCTGTCTAAAATATCCTACAGATCGTCCTCTAGTAGTTTGAACATCGGGGGTGGCGATGTTACCAATAACTTGCCCTCCACGATTTCCCACTCCAATAGCAGCAAGATTAATCATGTCATTTGGAGAGCCGTGTCCTAAGCTGCTTATGGTGTGGCTAGGCACAATGGTAAAAAGCGAAGCCGCAGCTGTTTTTTCGATAAATGCTCTTCTTGAAAGGGGTGAATCGTGTTTTGATTTTTTAGTTGCCATTTTTCTATTCATTTAATGTCTTATTTTTTCTGAGCCGCCATCCATTCCATGATACTTACCGGTTTTCCCTTGACCGTAACCGAAGTGCCATCAAAATCGTTGAAGACTTGATTATCATGTAAATACACCCATGACCAGTGGCCATTGTATAAATAACTAGAACCGCCGTACTGACCTGTTATATCAATAACATGATCAAAAAGACTATAATGCACATTTTTAGCGCCTATTTTTTTCAAACGGTGGTATAAAGGAGTAGCAGTTACATCTGCAACGGTTGTGGGGTCATCCTTAGAATGTACCATCCAAATGGGAATATTTTTTAGTTTTAAAAGGTCTTTATCACTTACAAATTCATTAAAAAAAGCTAAAGAACTTATGTATCCGGCTGCAAAATAGGTAGGATTTTCAATTAATAGTTTCAATGTCATATACCCTCCATTTGAACATCCTCCCACATAGATTCGATTTTTATCAATGTTTGGATTTTGTTCAACAAAACTTTTAACTAATTCTATAATTGCATGATGGTAAATATCATCCTCTTGACCACGAGTTGCATTTCCGCTAATGCCATGCATCCAACGGGTTGGAGTTTGAGGGGCTAATACAGCAGCACCACCAAAAAAACGCTGGATTTCAGGAGAGGCATAGTTGTAGGCTTTATTAGCAATAATGGGTACTGAAGGATCCGTGCCTCCTTCACCACCACCATGTAACCAAATTATCAGTGGAATTTTTGTTGAAGCAGTTTGAGGCAGATAAGAAGCGTAAGTTAATTTTATACCATCTGATGCAGTGTGGGTTCCGGAAGTATCAAATTCATCGACTAAAGGAACGATTCTATTTTTTTCTTGATTCCAGACTTGTTGTGTTTTTGAATTTACTATAGTTAAATTGTAGTCTATCCAAATGTTTCCTCCGGAACTTCCGTTTCTTAAATATTGCATAGGCGAACCCATAGGGTCATTAGGGGCTACTTGTAAAAGTAAGGTTATGTAATTGCCTTCATTTACTTTATTGCCTTTATCATCTGAAACAAATGCATGAATAATAGAGCGTTTACCTGCTGAAAAACGTTCTGGAATTTCACCAACCGAAGAGGAACGCTTAACATATACCTCAAAGTCACCTTTTTGGACCTCAGTCAAAGTAGTGTTTGAGAAGAGGATAACTTTATTGGCATTAGGACCCCAATCAAAGCCAGTAACAACTAAGGTGTATTCGTGTGGAGCTAAAAATTGAGCATTTATTTTAAAAATGCTTGAGATGAGTAGGAAAAAAAGGGGAAGAAGAGAAAGTCTATTTTTCATTTTTTAAATTAAAAGATTATACCAGTATCATAAGGGCTGAAAGTACAATTCCTGCTAATGTAAAATAAAGGGCTTTTTTAAAAACATCAGTTTCTGGGAGAAACATCCAATAAGCAGAAAATACAAAAAAGAGGAGGCCAACACCGAAGAAAATATTGAGGAAAAATAGTGGAGTCGATGATGTGGCTTTATGCATCTTTTCCATCATGCCTAAAAATTTTGGAGGTTGCATTTGGATATATTTTAAATCTCCAGTTTCTGAATTGTATTCTATATTTTTTGCACCACGTATTTCGGGAGTAGATTCTAATCCTTTTTCAATTTGACGTTCAATAACCACCTCAGTTTTAAAAGTTTCTTTGTCGCGATATGTAAGTGTAATTCCAGTGAGTGCATACATAAACATGATTCCTGAAAGAAAAAATCCTAAATACCTATGGAGGACTCTAAATTGGTTACTAATTTTTCTATTGTTTAGTTTCATTTAGATTATATGTTGATTTAAATAATAAAACACAAAATATGACAATTAAATTCCAAAAGCGTTTAATTATGTCAAAAAAATAGTACTAAAAAAAAATCAAAAAGTCAGAAAAGATCTGATTTTAGAATTTTGAGCTTTTTTGATAAACGGAATAATTAACCCCTCTTATTTATTGCTATTCTAATTCAATTTTTAAGCAAATTATAAAATTCCAAAAGATGCCCGATCTATAAATTAAACAGACAAGAAAAAGAGTATTACCGTTATTAGAAAAAATTAAAAAGTAAAGGATTTATTCTTTTTTCACAATAACCTTAACCTGTTTTTCTCCATTTGAGCCTATAGTATCAATGTCTATTTTAATTCCCTCATGTTCTCCAAAACTGAAGTCACCATCACTTTTCCAGAACATTACATCAGCACCTTTCATCTTTTCCATATGAATAGCATGAGGGGCTCCCATCATCATTGGGCATTTGTTATGTCCATTTTGTCTTCCAAACAAAAAACCAATAAGACCAAATACTACAGCAGTCAAGCTAATTGCAAACCAGTTTTCATTCAATGATTTCATACGTTTTAATTTTATTTAAGGGTACAAATATTATTTTTTAAAAAGAAATTTAAAATAAGGAAAAGTTAGAACTAACCCTAAGGCAAAAAACAGAAGCGCCCAATTTGAAATAGGAACTTCAAAAAGTTCACTTACCATCCAAATACTATTGGCCACTAGCCAAGTACCTATAATGCTATGTTCAATTCGTTTAAAAGGTTCTTCTGCGATATAAATTAAATAGAAAGATATAAGTATGGTAGGCAAAGCAAAAAACAACGAAATGTTTTTAAAAAAAGATGCATAATACTCAAAATGTAGCGAAATAAACCATGATGCATCTTTGATTATCCAAAGCGGAAAATGTAGGTATTCTATATACTGAAGGCGATACTTTGGAGTATTCAATAGATTTAAAATAATTTTAAAATTAGGAAAATTTTTAATTCAAATACCATACTTTTTTTTATTAGAAATATTTTGTCAAAAAGTACAGTAAGTTCCTTTTATATTACCTTTGACATCTAATTTAAATTCATTCTTTTGGATTGAAAGCAGAAACTTTAGGAGACAAAAAACTAAATTTTTTAGTTGTTTCCAAATGGGGTGATTCCCTTGACGTTGCCTATACACTCAAAAAAGAAGGCAACAATGTATTAATGTTTATTCACGATAAAGCATCACGTGAAATAGGATATGGCTTTGTTAAAAAGACAAATCAGTGGGAAAAACACACCTCATGGGCAGATGTTATTGTTTTTGATTATACAGGTTTTGGATCAAAAAGTGACGCCTTAAGAAAAGAAGGTAAAATCGTATTTGGAGGTTCAGAATATACCGACCGATTAGAATTAGACAGAAATTTTGGTCAAATGGAACTCAAAAAACTAGGAGTAAAAATTTTACCCTCCCAAGAATTTGAGTCTTTTGGTTCAGCAATCTCATACATTGAACAAAATCCAGATGCCTATGTAATTAAACCCTGTGGAGAAACCCAAGAGCTTAAACAATTGCTTTTTGTTGGTACTGATGATAACGGTGTCGATGTAATTCGAATTCTTAGAGCTTATGAAAAATCGTGGGGATCTACTTTTGGGACATTTCAACTGCAACGAAAAGTTAAAGGAGTTGAAATTGCTGTAAGTGCGTTTTTTAATGGGACTAAGTTCATTACACCAATAAATATCAGTTTTGAACACAAAAAACTTTTTCCTAATGAGTTAGGTGTGTCTACGGGTGAAATGGGAACAAGCATGTTTTGGGCAGAGCATTCTATTCTATTTGAACGTACACTTAAAAAATTTGAAGGAATTTTAGCAACACATAACTTTCGTGGTCATATTGATATCAATTCAATTGTAAATCACAACGGTATTTATCCTTTAGAGTTTACCTCTCGATTTGGATATCCTCAGGTACACATTCAAATGGACGGAATTTTAAATCCTTTTAGTCAAGTACTTTATCAAACAGCTCTAGGTAATAACTTTCAATTACAAACAAGAAAAGGATTTCAGATTGGAGCTTATATTGTAGTGCCTCCCTTTCCCTATAATGATCCTAAAAGCTTTAGATTGTACTCAAAGGACTCAGTTGTAATTTTTAAAAAACCAATGACTTCAGGTGTGCATCCAATCAATGTTAAAAAGGTGAATGAACACTGGCTTGTAACTGGAAATCAAGGGATTGTTACCTTAATCACTGGTAATGGGACAACGATGAAAGAAGCACAAAAAAATATGTATAATCGGATTTCCAATACCTTGGTAAATAATAGTTACTATCGAAATGATATCGGAAACCGATGGACTGAAGATTCAGACAAATTACGTTCGTGGGGGTATCTTTAGAAACTTTGCAATTTTCAAAATTAGAAGGGATTACCCTTGATTTTTTTGAATTTTTTCCTCACGAATGGAAACAAGAATTATTTCCACAATGGGAAACCCTTTCAGAGTCCACGGAAATTTTCATTTTAAAACACGGAACTTTTCTTACGACCGTAGGGTTGGTATTCAAAATTAATTTTCCTCATTTGTCAACTTTAGAAAAAAAGGCAGTTAAAGAATTTCACTCTTATCCCTACATTGGTTATCTGTATACACTGCCTAAATATAGAAACCAAGGGTATGGAAAACAATGGTTTAAACACCTACTTGACAAAAACCCAATGCAAAACTATTGGTTAACGATTGAAGATCTAGAACTTGAAAAATTCTACACTAAATTAAATTTTATCCCTTGGAAGGGTAACCCTCAAGTGTCTGATGAAAAAGTTTTTACGCGATTTTAATTACTGTAGATCATCCTTACTTTTTCATATTTTCAAAAAAACTATTTTGTAATTCTAAAGTAGCATAGTCTGCCTTAACCGCTATTATGGCTTCAACTAATGAAGATACAGTATTGTCTGTAATTACTTTTCCTAAGTCTGCTGAGGCTACTTCCCCCTTACCCGCATAGTGGTTTGGGAAACTGGCATACCACCAAATTCCGGTGTAGAGATTAGGGGGTAAGTTTAAGCGTTTTTGATTTTCCCCCGATTCTTGAGTGGCGCGTTCCATTTTTACCACTTCAGGCTTGATATAAAGCAATACAGAAGTTTCTTTTTCTCCTCCGTGCATGTCTGATGAAGCATCTGACTGGCGCAAACTATTTATTTTATGAGCCACTTCAGGTGGAGTTGATGGTTCAAAAAAGTAAACCGCATAATCTCTTTTTGACTCTAATTGATTTTGAATAAAATAACGAATCATCTGAGGGTTTCCACCATGTCCATTTATAATAATAATTCGCTTAAATCCATTTCTTCCAATTTCAGCAACAGTAGCCTCTAAGAGTTCCATAGTAAGTTTACTTGGTAAAGAAAAAGTGCCTAATTGATGTTTTGCTTCGTTAATTTGACCGTAAAAATAATCTGGAAAAACTACAGCATATTCTTCTTTAGTTGCACGTGCTGCCCATTCTCTAACCCGAATCAAGTCTGATCCGATAGGTCCGTGGGGTCCGTGTTTTTCTAAAATACCAATCGGTAATATACAGGTATAATTTGATTTTTTTAAGGCCAATTCCCAGTCACTTGCAGTAAGTTCATCCCACCGACTTGGAAGTCCTTGGGCGATTAGGGTTAAGGGCATTAAGAATAGAAATAGTGATCGAAACATTATTATAGCTTATTTATTATAATGGAAATGTAATTATTTTTAATATAAATTATTAATTGAAAACTATAAATCTGAGAGAAATCCTTCGGCTTTGATGTTCCATTCTTTAGGGAATCCACCTAAATTTGAATCCATTGCCATTCGAGCTAGGGCAATTAAAAAACCTCCATTTCCCGGTAAATATAATCGAAGTCTTTCGGTTTGATAATTATGGCCATTTTTCAAATAAGTATTTTTTTTAGCGGGGTGAAGTAAAAATTCTAATGCCATTTTCCCTTTTCCAAGACGTTGCGCTGCCATTGCAGCTAAAGGGAAATCCCATCCCCAACAACTTTCCCATTGCCAGTGATCACGGATGATACGCAGGGTATTTCTCATTTTCTCGTTGTCTATAAAAGCCTCTTGTGGGACCATGGCAATTGCGCCAAGTACACTTGGATGATCTACAAGTGTTTTGAAGTCATCATAGGGATGTGGATGTGATGCTGTAGCCCAATACAACCCATTACTTGAAGCTAGGGGTGCTAAATGATTTAGTTTTTCGTTCCAATCATCTAATTCTTCAAGGTTTTGTCTTTTTCGCCATTGCTGAGCTGTTTTTAACCCCCACCTCCAATAAGTCAATTCATACGTTGGATCAAGGGTTGTTTTAGGATCATAACTCTCTTGAGCAGGAATTATGTGAGGCCCTAAATGATAAATTTTAGACCGGGGATCTTTACTTAAAAAATCTCCCATAAACAGTCCTGTATTTTCAACCAATATAGCGTAACGGTCAAGCACTTCTTGTGTTGGGAAGTGTTTATACAACAATTCTGTAAAGTAGATAATATGTGGCTGTTGCCAAATCAAATAAGACCCTACTGAAGAAGCAGTTTCTCCTCCCCATGGATCAGTCATTTTTTGCCAACGAATCCCTTTAAAACCCTGACGTTGTGCAATTTTTCTAGCGCCATCATACCCTTGAAAATACCAATCCAGTTGCGTGGTAAATACGGTTGTATTTCCCCATAGCATAAAAGGCAAAACATGCCACCAATGCATTTCCATATGAGGTTTTCCAAACCAAGAGTTAAGTGTAAGTCCTGTTTCTTGAGGTGGAATTGATCCACTACAATTCACTTTTGTTAAATAACGTGATAAAACCATTCGCCGCTCAATTTCATGAGCTCTAGGATCATTAGTATTTCCAAAATCAATTATAGCCCCTTCTCTCCAATAGTTTGTTGTGGATTTAATACTTTGAGCTTTTAATTCTTCGTATTCTATTAGAATGCCCTCTTTTTTTTGAGGAGAAAACTGACATATAAACTGCCAAGAGCTACCTGAATCTCTTGGGAATAATACGAATCCTTTATCACTACTTTCCAATTTAATAGGAATAGAAGAATTGAAGGAAGTAAAATAAGTTAGAGAATCTAAAGATCGGGTGAACTGAAATGCTGTAAGGGATGAGTTGAATTCATGAGTTAAATAAGCGGATTCATTTTCTCGATAAGTTGTCGCTTCATCTAAAAAGGTATCACTGGGATAGGGAAAAGAAAGAGTAATCCCTAATTGACTATTCTGGAGTAGTGGACTTTTTATTTGAACAACAATTGCATCATGATCTTGAAGGGCAAAAGTTTCAACTTCAACGGGATACCCATGCCAAGTAAAGGAACTTTTTATAGTTCCCTCCCAAGGGTTGAGTTCTTGAAAAATATTTTTTAATTCATCAGGAGTTGCTTTTTGTCCCTTTTCATCTGTAAGGTGCCAACCCAATTGTGCCAGATGAATTCGATGAGGATTTTGGCGAACATAATCAGCGGCTTCTCTTTTTACTGGAATTTTAGATTGAACTGCATAGGGTATTTTTTTTTCTAATAAAGTAACAGTATCTAATGTCATTTCAATATTATATTCTTGATGATTTGGGAAAGAGTGCCATCCCCAGTTTGATTGTGTTCCTAAGGAAATCCCTTTTTGATAGTGTAGGGGAAATGTTTGAAGTCCTGTAATATCAACAGTAATGGCAAAATTTCCATTTCCAACTGTAAGAGCATTTAATGTATCTACTGAAGTTAAAACAACCTTGTGACGTTCGTAAATTTTTTGACGATCAATGTCTTGAGCCTTTAATGAAAGACTTATCATACAAATTGAAAGAGAATAATAAATGAAGAAATAGAATTTCAAATTGCCTGATTATTATCGAATCTAAAATACTATTTAATTTAAGTTTTATTTCAAACCAAAAGACTTAAAAAATTTATATCTTTTGCTATTCAAAACCATTTATGATGAAAACTAATAGAAGAAACTTTATCCAAGCACTTGGCGCAAGTGGTCTAGGACTTGGAGCTTCACTTAATGTTGTTGGATGTGTAGATCCTAAAGTGAATGAATCAAATGACGACCAACAACTTTTTATAGGAGATGATATAGCCATAGCAAATACAGTTTATGGAAAGGTTAAGGGGCTTTTACTTCGAGATATTTATGAATTTAGAGGCATACGTTATGGTGCAGATACAGGTGGAAAAAACCGTTTTATGCCACCTCAAAAACCCGCCCCATGGGATGATATTCAACCAGCTGTATGGTGGGGCAATACTGCACCACAAATAATGGATAATAGGTATGCTAATGTTTATTCTTCTTATGCCGATCATTGGAATTACGACGATGTAAGCGAAGATTGTTTAAAATTAAATGTATGGACACCTGCAATTGAGGATGGGATGAAAAGACCAGTTATGGTTTGGTATCATGGTGGAGGATATCGTAACGGAAATGCGATAGAACAAGACGGGTATATGGGAGAAAACTTAGCGAGAAAGGGAAATATTGTTTTTGTTTCAATTAATCACAGACTTGGTCCTATTGGGTTTACTGATTTTTCTGGAGTTGGGGGTGAAAAATTTAAACATTCAGGCAATGTAGGAACTTTAGATATGGTAGCTGCTCTTGAATGGGTAAATGAAAATATAGTCTACTTTGGGGGTGATCCTGAAAATGTTACTATAATGGGTCAATCTGGCGGGGGTTCAAAAGTTTGTACACTTGCAGCAATGCCATCAACAGAGGGATTGATTCATAAAGTTGTACCGTTAAGTGGATCTTCAACTGAAGCCTTAGATCAAGACTATTCGCAAAAATTAGGGGCATTTATTTTAAGGGAAGCAGGCTTAACATCAAATAATATTGAAAAGCTCCAGGAAATGGATTGGAAAGAATATATTCTATTAGCAGAACGCGCTAGTAATCGATTAAATCAAGAAATGCCTGAATTGGCAGGTTTTAGAGGTGGATTTAGACCTGTAGCAGATGGTATAAATATACCAAAAGGAACCTTTTATTCAGATCCTAAGGGTACATCGGCAAATGTACCAATGTTGATTTGCAGTACTTTTCACGAATGGGCAATGTCGCGTGTAAACCCAGAATTAGAAGATATTTCAGCAGCAGAAGCCATTGAAGCCATGAGAGAAAGAATTGGTTTTAGAGCTGGACTTGGTGAAAAGTCTGAAGAGGTCTATAATGCTTATGCAAAGCAATTTCCGGAAGCAAAACCAATTGAAATTATGTGTTTAATTTCAAGTAATCGTTCAGCAGTGGTGTCTACTGCAAATGCTAAAAAGCAACAACCAGCTTCTGTTTATGCAGCTTGGTTTGGATGGGAGCCTAATATGTTTAATGGAAGAATGAGAGCCTTTCATTGTATAGATATTTGTTTTTGGTTTTATAATACAGACTTAATGTTAACTCATACAGGGGGTGGAAGTAGACCACGTAAATTATCAGAAAAAATGTCGGATGCCTTATTGCAGTTTATGCGAACTGGTAATCCGAATGTTGCTGGATTGCCAGAATGGGAAGCTTACAACAAGGAAACAGGGCCTGTTATGGTATTAGATGATGAATGCATGATGATGAATGATCCAGACAGAGAAGCACGTAAAAGTTTAACTTAAATTTAAAAAAACATCATTTTTAAATTAAATGATACATTTTATTCAATCTGTTTATGGAACTTATTTGATTTACAACCTCCACCTTTAAACTATTTCTGTTTAGGGTAAGTTCAAAAATGGATGCATCTAATTTTAAGTCCAGGAGTAATCGTGATAATCCGTTGTACAGTTTTAGGTTTAATTTGGATTGCTCAGCATTCTTTTGAAGCCAAAAAAAAGTGAAATACTTAATGCAATGATTAAAAAATCGAAATTGTATCGAATAAGATTATTTTTTATAACCACCAAGACAAATAAATACACAAAATTTAGACTTTGATATCTTGCTTTGAAGTTTCATCAGAAAAATAACTGTTTATCGTACAAAGGGGTGTACTTTTGCACCAATGATATCATTTAACTCCCTTGGCTTAGCGAAGCCTTTGTTGCAAGCGCTAGACCAGATGGGCTTTGAAACGCCCACTCCTGTTCAGGAAAAAACCATTCCTTTACTCCTTGAAAAAAACACAGACATTGTCTCATTAGCCCAAACTGGAACTGGTAAAACAGCTGCTTTTGGATTACCTATGCTTCAAAAAATTGATTGTGATCAGAATCACACTCAAGGATTAGTATTGTCACCCACCCGTGAATTGTGTTTGCAAATCACTGAGGAATTAAAAAATTATGCAGCCTTTATTAATGGTGTCAATATTGTCGCCGTATATGGGGGCGCTAGTATACAAGATCAAGCCAAAAGCATTAAAAAGGGAGCCCAAATTATTGTAGCAACTCCTGGACGTTTACAGGATTTGATTAATCGAAATATGGTTCATTTATCCAAAGTAGATATTTGTGTTTTAGATGAAGCCGATGAAATGCTCAATATGGGTTTTCAAGAGGCAATTACTTCTATACTTTCAAATACACCAAAAACCAAAAATACATGGCTTTTTTCAGCAACAATGCCACAATCTGTAGCAGTGATTGCTAAAAAGTTTATGGTAAAACCTGAAGAAATTACAATTGGTGAACGCAATGCAGGAACAAAAAATGTATCTCATGAATGTTATACCGTTAGTGGTAGAGATAGATATCCTGCTTTAAAAAGGCTAGTAGACGCGCATCCAGGAATTTTTTCTGTTATTTTTTGCCGTACTAAACGGGACACTCAAAAAGTAGCAGATAAACTAATTGAAGATGGGTATGATGCAGCTGCATTACACGGTGATTTAAGTCAAAATCAACGGGATATTGTGATGAAGTCTTTTCGATTAAAAAGAGTACAATTACTTGTAGCTACTGATGTTGCTGCTCGAGGAATTGATGTTGATAATGTTACTCATGTGATCAATTACCAATTGCCGGATGAGATAGAAACTTATACCCACCGAAGTGGTCGAACCGGAAGGGCTGGGAATACAGGTATTTCAATGATAATTATAACACAAAGTGAATCACGTAAAATTAAAAGCATAGAAAAAATAATAAAAGCCAAAGTGGTAGCTAAAAAAATTCCTGATGGGAAAGAAATTTGTGAATCCCAGCTATATCACTTGGCTCAAAAAATTCATCAAACTGAAATATATGATGAGATTGAAGAATACTTGCCACAAGTAAATGAAGTATTAAATGATTTAACCAAAGAGGAACTCATCAAAAGATTAGTTTCAGTTGAGTTCATACGGTTCCATAATTATTATAAAAACTTAAAGGATCTTAATACAAATATTTCAACATCAGCAAGAGAAGATTCTTATTCAGACAAGGGTGATGACGTTCGCTTTTTTATCAATATTGGAGCACGAGATAATTATGATTGGATGGTCTTAAAAGATTTTTTAAGAAGTGTTCTTAATTTAGATAAAGACGATCTTTTCCACGTAGACGTAATGGATAATTTTTCGTTTTTCACCACATTTAAAATCCATCAACAAAAAGTTGAAAGTATATTTTCAAACTTTGATTTAGACGGCCGAAAAATTAAATTAGAGGTCTCAGAGAAAAAACCCCGTAGAAAAAACGATTCGTTTAGGGATAAGAAAAAAAGTAAAGGACGACCGAATAGAGATTTTGAGGGAAGAAGAGACAAAAAAAAGGGTAAAAAGCGCAAGTTTACAAGATAAGAAGTAAATCCATTTGTTTTTTTCTTATTAGACTTTATATCTCAAGAGGGTATTGTTTTCAATAATTTTTGTATTCGATAAATTTTCTTTTTTAGACAAGTCAATTAAGACTTTTGCCACTTGTAACGCTGAAATAGGTTTCATGGAAGGTGGAAATAAAAAAGAAATTTTGGGCATGATGTACTGAGCTATACGTTCGCCTAAACGGTATTCCTTCCTAGACCCTAAAAGTAAAGAAGGTCTCACAATTTGAGTGTTAGGTAGGTTTAAAGCCAATACTGCATTCTCGATTTCACCTTTAAGTTTAAGATAAAAATTTGAAGAGGAAGCATTTGCTCCACTTGATGAAACAAATAAAAAGGAGCTAGCGTTTTTTACTTTACAAGCTTTTCCAATGTTAAGACACATATCAAAATCTATACTTCGATACACTTTTTTATCTCTCTTAACTTTTGATTGAGTAGTTCCAAGCGCAGAAAAGACAATATCATCCTTTTCAATTCCCTTTTCAAAGGAAGACCTATCAGAAAAATCAAGAACCTCATTTTTAATTTTTGGAAAAGAAAAGTGTGTGGGTCGCCGAGTATAAACCTTAATGGAATCAAAATAGGTGTCTTCGGAAAGTAATTCAATAAGTAAATTTCCAATCAAACCAGTGCCACCAAACACAACTACATTTTTTTCCATAGTAATATTTTAAAAAAAGACCCGTTTCTTTTGAAAACGGGTCATAAAAAAAGTTTTTTTATACTATGTTTGGTACTTCAAAACCCTCACGATAATTACGTGTTAGCATTTTATCTGCTTCAGGATCATTTACAAATTTTTCAGTACTAGGGTTAAAAGTTAAAACCTTTTCCATTCGGTAAGCTATATTTCCTAGATGTGCCAGTCCCGAAGCTAAATGAGCAGTTTCTACGGGTGCATTTAATAAACTTGCATCATGAGCTCTAACGGCTTCAATAAAATTAGCAATATGTCCATCGGTTCCACTATCCCCGCGATCCATTCCTGAAGCTTCCATTGCCCCATCGTCCCCCGATTTACCGGGTTCACGATTTTGACCCAAATAAGTTTTGTATTTATTATATCCATCAACCACAAGAATACCTTTATCACCGTAAAATATATTTCCTACCGTAGCTCCTTGTTCTGAATTTGTACACCATGGGCGCACCTCAAATTGAATAATTTTACCTTCCTCAGGGTAGTTGTAAATTGATGTGAGCACTTCGGGCACTTCTTTACAGTCATCCCATAAAAATTTTCCTCCCATTGAGGTTATTTTTGTTGGTAATCCAACGTCAAGACCCCACATACATAAATCGGTTTCATGTATGCCTTGGTTACCAACATCACCATTACCATAGTCCCAATGCCAATGCCAATTATAGTGTACTAAATTTTCAGAAAATGGGCGTTTAGGAGCAGGGCCAGTCCAAAGATCATAATCTAACCCTTTAGGGATGGGTGAAAATCCTTTGTCACCAATGTCAGCTCTCCAACGAAACACTAGCCCTCTTGCCATGTAAACCCTACCAATATATCCGTCGCGCATTAATTCAATAGCTTCATTAATGGCTGGTGAACTTCGTAATTGTACACCATGTTGTACAATTCGATCGTATTTTTGGGCAGCTTCAACCATTTTTCTCCCCTCAAATATATTGTGCGATCCAGGTTTTTCAACATACGCATCTTTTCCTGCTTGACAAGCCCAAATTACAGAAAGGGCATGCCAGTGATTAGGAGAGGCAATGCTAACCACATCAATGTCTTTATTGTCCATGATATGTCTTAAATCTTGTACAAGAGCCACATCTTTATTATATTTTTCTTTAAATTCATTTTTTCGTTTAGCCAATACATTTAAATCAGGATCACATAAAGTAGTTACCTGTACATTTTTCTGATTCATCAAACCGCTTATATGATTTTTTCCTCGACCATTTACCCCTAATACTGCGGCATTGATACGATCATTAGATCCAAAGACACTTGAGGAAACAATGGTGGGCGCAAGCAAAGTAGCTGAACTTGCTGCAGCCGTTTTTTTAATAAAATTTCTTCTTGAGTTTTTCATTTTTTATGGATTTATGTATTACTTTTTTGAATTTAGTTAATTATCTTTTATTGAAAATTTCCAACCAGGCGTGGGCCATTAGATGACTTCCTGCTAATGAGGGATGAACACCGTCAGGAGCCCAGTAACTTGCCTCTGCTTCTTCTAATGCCTTATTGAATATAGATTGAAAGGGCACCCAAAGTGTATTGAATTCTTTTGAAATTTGTTTAGCTATTTGTTGATATTCTTTGAAGGGATCTACCCAAGTTTCATCAACAGCAGAAGTGCCCTGAAGAATAAAAGGTTCACAAAGAATAAACTGTACACCAGGGAGGGCCTCTTGTGTGTTTTTAATAAGGGTGCGATAATCTTTTTCATATACCGCAACTGTGCCATTATAATTATGCTTTCGTTTATGCCAATAGTCGTTAACTCCAATTAAAATACTAATCCATTTGGGGTTTAAATCAATGGCGTCTTTTTGCCAACGTTCTTGCAATTGATATACTTTATTGCCACTAATTCCTCTGTTATAAAGAGTTAAATTTTTATCTGGGTTGGAGTGTAGAAGATGAGCTGATGCTAAAAAAGCATAACCTTTGCCTAAGGAATCAGGAGAATTTGGCAATTCTTTTGTTTTTTCTCTACCTGCATCCGTTATAGAATCACCTTGAAAAAGAATGGTATCTCCGGTTCCAAGAGGAGAAATTTTTTGATTTTTCCCACTTTTTTCTTCCTTAGTAAATCCCAAAAAGGGTAAACTTAAGGCTAAAGTTGACGTGGATATAAAGTTTCGTCTTGATCTTTTTATCATTGCTTTTAACGTTTTAATTCAATTTAGAATTAAAGACGGTAAAAGGTAATCATTTTTTTGATTGTATTATATCCTTGACATACATGTAAATTTAATAGTACGTAAAAAAATGTTTTGATATAAATTCAAAAACAATATTGAATTTATATCATTTCAGAATTTGATCAGCCTATTGGAAAAAGTAATAATCTAAAAATGCAAAATGAAAAATTGCTATTCAAGTTTTTTAGCCACATTATCATAGGCCTCTTGAGTTAAAACTTCAGTCCAAGTGGTGGGTTCGTTTCCTCCATATATGGCTAGATAAGTAACATCACTTTTTTTGGAAGAAGCATGCCAATGTTCAATTCCTGAGTCACATTTCACAACATCTCCGGTTTTTATAATTATAGCATCCTTTCCTTTTTCTTGATAATATCCCTCACCTTCAACAATAATAAGTATTTGTGGTGTACTATGTTTATGCCAATCTAATGTAGAATTTGCTTTAAAAGTTGCTTTGGTAATATTGTAATTCAGATCACCTTCAGCTCTAATTAAGCCATTAAGCCATGCTTCTCCAATGTAATGGGTGTTTGGGGCTTTCATTCCTTCCTCTTTATAAGAACGTAATGTATAGTCATTATTTTGAGCTAAAAGTGAAAAAGGAAAAAGTAAAAGTAGATAGAATATTTTTTTCATGTTTAAAATTAATTTTTTTAAATATTAAAAGTATTAGAAATCAAGTAATTTAAATTAAGAGAAAGAGAAGGGATGTTTATATTGGCGTGTACCCTTGGCACGGTAAATAGCATTGGCTAATGCTGCAAAGGTTGGAGGAAATGTAGGCTCACCAAGACCTGTAGGATCAAATTCATTTTGCACAAAATGCACTTCAATTTCCTTAGGGGCATCTTTCATTCGCGCCATTTGATAGGCATTAAAGTTTGATTTAGAAGGAACACCGTCTTCAAAAGTTAATTCACCGTATAGCGCGTTTCCAATCGCATCTACAATTCCTCCTTCAGCCATATTTATAGCCGAATCTGGATTAATTACTAAACCACAATCTATGGCGCAGGTTACTTTTTGAATGACTGGCTTGTCCTTCTTAATTTCAATATCTAAAACTTGAGCCACATAAGTATTGTGACAAAAATAGGCAGAAATCCCTCTGTGAATTGATGTAGAAACTTTTCCCCAATTAGATTTTAATTTCACAAGTTCTAAAACCCCAGCATATCGCTTTGGGTCATAGTCGTTATTTTTCCCAACAGGAAAATTAATGGCGCTTTGCAGTAATTCAAGCCTAAAGTCAATAGGATCTTTTTTCATGATTTCTGCCAATTCATCTAAAAAGGATTGTTCAGCACTTGCAATAAAATTAGAGCTAGGTGCTCTAAAAGAACCTACAGTAATATTTGAGTCAATAGTCCATGATTCTGCAAGATAATTTTCTACAGCACCAGCTGGAAATCTATTTTCAGCTAGAGGGCTCTGTGGAATTCCCCCTGCATTAACAGCAAATGCAATTAATTTTCCTTGTTCATCAAGCCCTGCTTTATACTTTATCTGATAGGTTGGCCTGTATATTCCTCCTGTCATATCATCTTCACGAGTATAAACTAGTTTGATAGGGGCCTTACTTTTTTTGGAAATTATAGCAGCTTCAACTAGCCAATGAGCATAAGATCTGCGCCCATACCCCCCTCCAAGCCGTGTGAGTTGGATGTCAATGTTTTCAATGGGAATTTGCAGTCGTTCAGAAACAGTTTGTTCTGTATATTCTGGTTTTTGAAGAGGTCCGGCTAAATGTGCACTATTTTCTTTTACATCTGCGAAAAAGTTCATTGGTTCCATACAATTATGGGCCAAAAATGGAGCGGTATAGGTTCTTTCAATAATTTGAGCTGCTTTAGAAAATGCTTTATCAGGATCCCCATCTTTTCTACGAACACTGGATTTATTTTTTGAAAATTCTTCCATTTGTGCATAATGGATTTCTGAATTTTCTAAACCAGAAGGTGTATTTTCTATCCATTTTTGTCCAAAACGATCTCTAGTTTCAGTAAGGCTTTCACTTAACTCACATTCCACTTTTAAGATCTTTTTTGCTTGCATCACTTCCCAAGTAGACTGTCCAACAACAACAGCAACTTTATTAAATGAAAGAGTATCAAAAAATTTTTTTTCAAAGGTGTCTTCGTATACTTGAATTATAAAAACATCTTTAATTCCGGGCATATCCAATACCTCAGAGCGGTTTAGGATGGATTTAATCTTTAGACCAAAAGCAGGGGGATGAACTACCATTGCAGTTAATGTACCTTGGGGTTGTATATCAATACCAAAAAGGGGCTTTCCGGTTATGATTTTTTTTAAATCGACATTTTTTTGGGAATGGCCAACAATTTTAAAATCGTTAATTGATTTTAAATTCACCTGTTGAGGAGGAATTCTTTTAGCAGCTTTATCTACCATTTCACCATAAGTTGCTTTTTTCTCTGAGTACTTATGAGATAAAATTCCCCCAGCAGTTAAAATTTCATCTGGTGCTACATCCCAAGTTTCTGC
Organism: Flavobacteriaceae bacterium; assembly: GCA_023257625.1. Taxonomy (GTDB): domain Bacteria; phylum Bacteroidota; class Bacteroidia; order Flavobacteriales; family Flavobacteriaceae; genus MS024-2A. The sequence continues at coordinate 27,169 of JALRBW010000055.1, forward strand.
AGCAGCTTCGATTAACATTCTTTTTGCCGTAGCACCAGCCATTCTTAAACCTCTCCAGCCTCTTCTTATGCCTTGGCTTCCACCGATAAACTGAAAGCTAAATGCTGCTGTATCTAATGGTGCTTGCTCAACTATTACCTGATTCCAATCAACATCCAGTTCCTCTGCTAAAATCA